>DAOPZW010000211.1:0-4458 GCA_035353595.1 Elusimicrobiales bacterium
CGGGGTTCATCCGGTCGTTGTCCATGGCTTCCTGCAGCACGGTCTTGCGCGGGTCGAGGATGCCGTCGCGGTGCTGGGAAAAATAGCCTGTCTTCACGTTCAGCCCCAGCTTGCGCTCGCCGGAATCCGGCTCGATCACGCCGGCCAGCATCTTGAGCAGCGTGGATTTGCCCGCGCCGTTGTGCCCGACGAAGGCCATCTTCTGCCCGCGCTGCAGCTGGAAATCGAATCCTTCGTAGACCCGTATCGGCTCGTGGTCGGGAATATTGTAGACCTTGCTGATGTTCTTGAGTTCCAGCACGTTGGTACCGGTGCGGTTGGGCTGCGGGAAACGCATCTTCACCGTCTTCACTTCCTGCACCAGCTCGATGCGTTCCAGTTTGTCGAGGCGCTTGATCATGCTCTGCACGCGCGCGGCGGTGGAAACGCGGGCCCGGTTGCGGGCTATGAAATCCTCCATCTGCGCTATCTCCTCCTGCTGCAGGCGCCAGGCGGAGTAGATCTTCTCTTTTTCGGCCTGGCGCTGGGCCAGGAAATTCTCGTAGTCGCCGTGGTAGACGCGCAGGGTATGGTCCTGCAGCGAGACGATGGCGTTGCAGATCTTGTTGATGAAGTCGCGGTCGTGGGAAATGACGAAAATGGCGCCCTGGTAGGCCTGCAGGTACTGCTCCAGCCACAGCAGCGAGTCCAGGTCCAGGTGGTTGGTGGGTTCGTCCAGCAGCAGCAGGTCCGGCTTCTTGAGCAGGAGCTTGCCCATGGCCACGCGCATGGCCCAGCCTCCGGAAAGGGTGTTGACCCGGCGGGTGAAATCGGCGACCTTGAAGCCGAGGCCCATCAGGATGGCCTTGCCCTCCGCCTCGATGCGCCCGTCGTAGTCCTCGACCCCGTCCAGGGTCTCCTCTATAACTGTGCGGCCGGAGCTCGGCGGGTTCTCCTGCGGCAGGTAGCCCACCACCACGCCTTTCTTGAACTGGATCTCCCCCTCATCGGCTTCCTCGGCGCGCAGCATCATCTTGAACAGCGTGGATTTGCCCGCGCCGTTGGGACCCACCAGCGCGAAGCGCTCGCCCTCGTTTATCTGCAGCGAGGCGTCCTCGAAGAGCACCTGGGAGGAGAAGGATTTGTGGATATTCCTGAGGGTTATCATGATGGTAGAACCCGCCGCGCGGGTAAGTTAGCAGTAAAATTTGCCGGGAACTGACAGGACAAGGAAAATCAAGCCAACCGGGAACTGCCGAGGTCCTATTTTAGCATTTTCCGGCGCATTTACAAAGAACAGCCCCGTCTGGTGACTTTAACCGCCAAAAGATATACACTTGAAGCATGATGAAATCCGGCCCCGGCCTGCTGCCGCTGGTAAAACGCCTGCTCGCTGCGGCGGTCCTGCTTTGCTGCGCGCCGCCGGCCCGCGGCGAATTCATAAGCAGCGGCGGCTTCCCGGCCGGGACCATGGTATCCGCTACTTCCGGCGACATCCGCATAGAGGACATAATACCGGGAGACAAGATCCTGGCTTTTTCGGAAGAGAACCTGGTCCAGAGCGAAGTGCGGGACGTCTACCAGAAAAAAACCCTGCTGTTCACGATCAAAACGAATAAGGGGAACCTGGTGACCACCAGGTATCACCTGCTGCTGTCCTGGAAAGGTTTCGTCGAAGCCCAGAAGATAAAACCGGGCGAGGAGCTGGCCGTCCTGAAGAACGGCCGCCGCATCTGGGCCAGGGTGCTCAGCGCGAAAGCCGGCAAGACCGGGCTGGTCTACAACATCGAAACCGGGCCGCCGCACACTTTCATAGCGAACGATTTCCTGGTGCACAACGAGAACGGCCCCGCGCGGGCGGGCGCGCCGGCGACAGCGGCGGCAATAGCGCTGGCCGCGGTATTTATATTTTTCAGTCTGAAGAAACGCCCGGCCGGGCGGCGTACCACCGCGCCCGGGACGGCTGCGCGGTAAACCTTATTGCGGCTGGAACAGCATCCACCAGTATTTTTCCTGGCCTTTAAATTCGTTCTCGAAATAGCTCTTCGAACTTTTGAGCGCGGCGAGCTTCCGCTCCAGCGGCGCCACCTCGCCGCCGGCCTGAACGGCCTGGCTCAGCGCAAGCTCGGCTTCGCCGATCAGGTCCTTCAGCAGCCTGGCTCCGCCCCGCCTCGCGATCTCCGCCGCCCCTGAATCGGGGTCGTTCTCCACCCAGTTATTGACCTGTTCCGCCAGCGCCTCGTCGGTAACGCCGCTGAAAACGGGCAGTTCCGCCCTGGTGCCGAAAAGCTCAAAATAAGATTCCGCGACGCCGGCGTTGATCATATAGCGCTTCTCGGCCGAGTCCGGCATGCCGATGTGCACAAGTTCCCCGGCCTCGCGCCCTATCAGCGCGGCGTAATATTTGTAGCCGTCGGTGCGGCCCTTTATGTTCTCGTTGAGCAGGATCACCGGGTATTTTTCCTTGCCGGTCCCTTCTACGCGCCACGCGCTGGACGTTGTTATGGACGAGTCGAACCTGACCACCGCTTTCTTGTCCTGCAGCCAGGTCACCAGCCACGAACCTGTGCCGTTCATGTCGTTCATGGCCACCATCACGGAACCGGGGCCGATATCCCCGGCGGCTTTAGGTCCGGCGGCGGCGCGGCACTGTACGGAGAACAGCAAAGCGAACAGGAACAGCGCGGGCTTTTTTATCATGCTATATCGTAGCGCCCGCCGCGAGGGAGCGCGAGGGCTATAAGGGCAGGAAAACCGGACCGGCGGACCTATATCACTTTAACTTTATAACCGGCGGCTTCGAGCTCCGTCTTAACGAAAGGCCGGTGTTCGCCCTGTATTTCAAGGACGCCCGATTTCACGGTCCCGCCCACGCCCAGCCGGCGCTTGAACTTTTTCAGCAGCTCTTCCTTGCCCGCCGGGTGCATGGGCAGCTTTTCTATCAGGGTAGTCCCGCTGCCCTTGCCGGTCTTGCGGAAAGAAACCCGTACAGGTTCGGTCTGCGTGCGCTGTTTCGGCTCCCCGGCCAGCCCCTCCGGGCATTCGCAGGGCGCGCGGCGGCAGCGGGGGCAGGTTATGCGCCCGTCAGGCCCCGTGGAATATACCAGGCGGTCGTCGGTTCCCATATTTTTCTCCGTTACATGAAAAAGCCCGCCTCGCGGCGGGCTTTTAAACACCGCCGTAGCGGCTTATTTCTTGGTGACGTTCGTGGCTTTGGGGCCTTTCTCGCTCTCGGTCACATCAAATTCGACATCCTGACCTTCCGCGAGCGTCTTGAAACCTTCGCCCTTGATGTCCTGGTGATGCACAAAAAGATCCTTCCCGCCGTCGTCGGGAGTAATGAATCCGTAACCCTTCTGATCGTTAAACCACTTTACCTTTCCTTTAGCCATTTGTTTATTGCGTTCCTTTTAACTAAATTGCACCAAAAGCCTAGCCCTGATGCTGTCACATATATAATACCTTATTATGGCGGAAAGTTAAACTAAAAGTTGGAATTATTCTGCCCGGTCTGATTTTAGTACAATTTAAACTATGAACCTTAAAGCGATCTCTCTCCTGGCCTTCCTCTATTTTTCCGCCGGCGCGGCCGGCGCCGCCGACACCGCCCCGGACGCCCCGTATTTCGTGAACGTCGCTTCGGCGGCCGGGTTGGCCGGCGCCAGCGCGCAGAACGTGACCTGGGCCGATATTAACGGGGACGGCTACCCGGACGCCGTGCTCACCGGCACCAAAAGCGGCGTACTGGAAACCAAGGTTTTCCTCAACGCTGAAAAGGACGGGCAGCGCGTATTCACGGACTTCACCGCGGAATCCGGCATCAACCGCCACCCGACGATCAGCACTGGCACCAGAGTCGGCTCCTTCCAGATCTTCGGCGACGTCGACAATGACGGCGACCTGGACGTGTTCAGCGGGATGTACTGCGAATTCGAGAAGCCCAAGACCGTGCCGGGCACCGAAACCCCCCTCAAGGACGAAGCCGGCAATATAGTTTTCGACAAGCCCGACCACGGCCTGCGCTCGGAGATCCTCCTCAACGACGGCACCGGCCGGTTCACGTTCGTGAAGGACTCCGGCGTCAACCTCTCCTCTGAAACCGCGTCTTCCGCCGCCTTCTTCGACTACGACAACGACGGCAGCCTGGACCTCTTCGTGGGCAACTGGTACAAGGAATACGGCATCTCCTTCATCAGCTATCCCAGCCGCCTCTACCGGGGCCTGGGCGACGGCCGGTTCACGGAAGTTACCGCTGCCGCCGGCCTGCTGACGCAGCCCACCGAAGGAAAGCCCGACTCCAGCCGCCCGGTCTACGGCGTATCCCACTGCGACTGGAACAGCGACGGCTTCCAGGACATCCTGGTCTCGGTGTACGGACGCCAGGCCAACAGGCTGTGGAAGAACAACGGAGACGGCACTTTCACAGACGTTGCGCCGGCCACCGGCTTCGACGGCGACGAGATCCGGCACGGCCGCTAT
>DAOPZW010000212.1:0-4368 GCA_035353595.1 Elusimicrobiales bacterium
CAGCGGCACCTACGAGGAGCTTTTCGCGCGCTTGCGCAAAGCCGGCTTCACACGCGCCCGGGTGGACGGCAAACCCGTACAGCTCGAAACGCCCCCCGCGCTGGACCGGTATAAGAAGCACGATATCGATCTTTTCGTGGACGAGTTCACCGTGGCCGCCTCCGACAAAGAGCGCCTCAGCGAAGCGGTCACCCTGGCCCTGGCGCAGTCGCGGGGGCTGCTCAGCGCCGAAGGCCCGGGGCACAGCGCCCTCTACAGTGAAAAGAACGCCTGCCCGTCGTGCGGCATCAGCTTTCCGGAGCTGGAGCCCCGGCTGTTCTCCTTCAATTCCCCGCACGGGGCCTGCGCCGAATGCAGCGGCCTGGGCGTAAAGATCGAGATCGATCCCGACCTGGTGGTGCCCGATCCCTCAAGATCGGTCAATGGCGGGGCGCTGGAAGCCTGGGCCAACCCGGTGACCACCCGCACCCACCGCTGGAAAGGCGCCTGGTCCGGCTATTACGCCGACATGCTCAAGGCCGCCGCCGACGCGAGCGGCATTGACCTGGACAAGCCCTGGAGCCAGCTGCCCAAGGCGCACCGGGACCTGCTGCTCAACGGCACCGGGGATTTTGAAGGCGTGGTCACCAACCTCAAGCGCCGCCATACCGAGAGCGAATCGGAATTCGTCAAAGAGGAGATCTATACCAAGTTCATGCGCGAGACCGTCTGTCCGTCATGCAAAGGCCTGCGGCTCAAGCCCGAAGGCTTGAGCGTGCTGGTGGGCGGCAGGAATATCGCCCAGATAGCCGGGCTCCACATAGCTTCCCTCAAAGAGTTCATGGGGCGCCTCGAGCTTACCGAAAAGGAGCGCTCCATAGCCCGTCTGATACTCAAGGAGATAAATTCCCGGCTTTCCTTCCTGAACGACGTCGGGCTGGGATATATCTCCCTGGACCGCCGTTCCGAAACCCTGTCGGGCGGAGAAGCGCAGCGCATACAGCTGGCCACCCAGATAGGCTCCGGCCTTACCGGCGTGCTGTACGTGCTCGACGAACCTACCATCGGCCTGCACCAGCGCGACAATGCCCGGCTGATCGGCACGCTGGTCTCGCTGCGGGACATCGGCAATACGCTGCTGGTGGTGGAGCACGACGAAGCGGTGATAATGGCCGCCGACCACGTCATTGATATGGGCCCCGGCGCCGGCATGACAGGCGGGCGCGTGGTGGCGCAGGGCACACCCTCCGAGATAATCCGCAACCCCGCCTCTATCACGGGGCCTTACCTGGGCGCCGCCGCCCGCGCCGCCGCCCGCACGCCGCGGCCCCCCAAGGCTGCTTTCCTGGAGTTCCGCGGCGCGGAACAGTTCAACCTTAAGAATATCGACGTGAAAATACCGCTGGGCCTGTTCGTCAGCCTCTGCGGCGTTTCGGGCTCAGGCAAATCCACGCTGCTCTACGAAATAGTCTACAAGGCGCTGGCCCGGGAGCTTTATCATTCCAAGGAGGCCCCCGGTAAATTCCGCGGCATGAAAGGCGCTGCCAATATCGACAAGGTCATCATCGTCGACCAGTCGCCCATCGGCCGCACGCCCCGCTCCAACCCCTCCACCTACAGCGGCGTGTTCAACCACATCCGCGACCTGTTCTCCGCCATGCCGGAGGCCAAGCGGCGCGGCTACGAGCCGGGGCGCTTCTCTTTTAACGTGAAAGGCGGGCGCTGCGAGGCCTGCCAGGGCGACGGCACCATAAAGATCCAGATGCAGTTCCTGCCCGATGTGTACGTCAAGTGCGACGAATGCGGCGGCCGGCGGTTCAACGAGGATACGCTGCAGGTGCGCTACCGGGAGAAGAACATCGCCGACGTGCTGGACCTGTCGGTGGAAGAGGCGCGCAAGCTGTTCGCCGATATCCCGCGCATTTCGAAGATCCTCGCCACCATGAGCGAAGTGGGGCTGGACTACCTGAAGCTCGGCCAGAGCGCCACCACCCTTTCCGGCGGCGAGGCCCAGCGCCTGAAGCTGGCCGAACAGCTGGCCAAGCGCGCCACCGGCCGCACGCTCTATATCCTCGACGAGCCCACCACCGGCCTGCATTTCGCCGACGTCGGCAAATTGCTGGGGGTGCTGCACCGCCTGGCGGACGCCGGCAATACGGTGCTGGTCATCGAGCACAACCTCGACGTGATAGCGGCTTCGGACTGGCTTATCGAACTGGGCCCGGAGGGCGGCGACGCCGGCGGGCGCCTGGTGTTCGCCGGCCCGGTGCGCGAGGCGCTGAAAGCCCGGGGCTCCTATACCGGGCAGTACCTTAAAGAGCACTTAAAGCGCGCGGATTAGCGCGGCGGGGCGCTATTTGCTGAAGTTCGTGAACGGGAAGGAAGACATCTTTACCGGCTTGAAGGTGAACGCCGAGGAGATGGTGCCGGAGCCGGCCCCGGTCTTGTAGCCGCTCAGCCAGGCCTCCCACTTTTCGGTGAAATCCGGGCCGCTGCCGATGCGGTAGCTCTTCCATAAGGCCGTCTCGGTTTTATCGCCGGCGCGCAGCGCGTCGCAGAAATTCTTGAACTGCAGGCGCGTATGCGGCCGGTAAAGATAGGAAACCGTCCCGAAGGCCTGCAGGTACCAGTCGGAGATGGCCGCGTCGGACCCGAGCTTGTCGAACTTGGCCGTGGAGAATTTTTCGAAGTTAAGACGCCGGTCCGGGCCCAGGTAAGGCAGCGCGCGGCGCCAGGGCCCCCCCTCCGTGAAAACAATATCCTCAAGGTAGACGGCCAGGCCCTCGTTGAGCCACTGGGGCGGATACTTGAGCTTCTCGGAAAAATAGCCTTCAAAGTACAGGTGGGACAGTTCGTGCGCCAGCACGGCCTTCAGTTTTACCATATCCCCGGCGTCGTAGACCACCACTGTTTTCTTTGCGGGATAGGCCAGGCCCTTGGACCATTTCGGGGGCGCGAACTCGCCGTTAAGAAAGGACGCCTGCGAGGAATAAATATATATTTTGGATTTCTCCGAAGCCATCCACGGCGCGAACATGGACATGTTGAGGCGCATCGTCGAGAACATCTTTTCAAGCTCGAGGATTATGGAATTGGGCGACCAGGCGGATTCATGCAGCACCTCGAAATGCGGGGAGGACTTTACATGCCAGCTGGAGACCGAAGAGACCGTGCCCAGCTCGGCCCCGCGGGCGGAGCCGGCCAGGACCAGGCACAGGAGAAAGGCGCGGGAGATCATTAATGGGAGGCTCGGCGCGGGCTATTGTTCTTCGTCGTAGGAAACGGTGATGACGCCGCCGGAGCTGGTGTATGAAATGTTTTTCAGGTTCCCGGTGGTGCCGATCGTGGCGTTGGTGGTGCCGCTGGCGGGTGGTGTCGGGCTGGCCAGCACTTTCATGGCATAGCCGCCGGCGCTGGCCCTGGCCGCGCCGCTGCGGTAGGTGCGTGTCGCGCTCATGTAGCGGTTCAGCACCCAGCGGGTTATACTAATGCCCATGTAGGCAAGTATCATCGAGATGACCATGGTTTGCAGCAGCACCATGCCTCTCCGCCAGGAACGCGCAATTTTCATAATTATCACCGCTTATAGTCTACCAGAGAAAACCCGATTATTCAACGGCCGGTCTATCTGCCGGCGCGTGAAATCGAGAAAATGCTTTGCAGGCCGTAATCCACGGGCCGCTGCGAGATGGCTAAGCCGGCCGACGGGGTCCAGGTAGAGTTCAGCCTGACGCCTACGGACGCGGCATCGCTCACCGCGGGGATAGTGGTGGAATTCTGCGACCGGGAAAAAACGGAAGTGCTGTCAAGGTACGTTGCCAGCAATGTGCCGCCCGCGGTAACGCCGCAATTCGGGGTGCCCCCGGGCGGAGGCCAGGGCGCCGCGCAGGAGGAGCCCGGGCAGGCGCAGGAGCCCCCGTAGTTGCCGGTATAATAATAAAGTTTGTTGTTGCCCGAGTTTACGGCGCAGAAATAATGCCAGGCGGCGGGGATGCCGGACTTGATGGGGTAACAGCTGGTAAGCTGGTCCATGTTGGAGATCACCGCCAGTTCGGAGGAAGTGTTCCCGGCGGCCGGAGCGTCGATGCGGGTGGCCTGTGCCGTTGCGTTGCGGATGGCGCGCATGGCCAGCGAGACGTCGGCCTTAACCTTGTTGGACCGGTAATTCTGGAAAATATGGCGGTTGGCCGTGGAATAGATGGTGACCAGGGAGACGGCCATGAAACTGGCCAGCAGGCTGGCTATTATGAGTTCGACCAATGTAAAACCCATGCGTTTTTTCATGTTTTAATCCACGAAGGACATGGCAAATGTCACTTTTTTACAGGCCAGTTCGTTGGAAGTGCCGAAACCGCAATCTTCGTTCACCACGGTATAGGTCAGCGTGGG
>DAOPZW010000213.1:0-4339 GCA_035353595.1 Elusimicrobiales bacterium
GCAGATCCTGAAATGCAAGAATTTCTACCTGCTGGGTTTGCTGTACTGGATGTACGGTCTGCCGCTGAAAACCACGCAGGCCTGGATAAAGACAAAGTTTAAAAAGGCGCCCGAGCTGGCGGCGGCCAACGGCAAGGTGCTGGTGGCCGGCTACGATTACGCCGAAAGCACCGAGCTCTTCGACGCCAGGTTCCAGTTGAAGAAGAGCCCCGTGTCCCCGGGCAAGTACCGCAATCTCACCGGCAACGAGGCGGCGGCCTACGCCCTGATCACCGCGGCGAGGCTGCTCAAAAAGAAACTTTTCTACGGGTCCTATCCCATCACCCCGGCTTCCGAGATCCTGCAGACCCTCTCCAAGCACCGCGCCAACGACGTGGTGGTGTTCCAGGCGGAAGACGAGATCGCCGCCATCTGCTCCTCCATCGGCGCCGCCTTCGCCGGCGAACTGGCGGCCACCGGCACCAGCGGGCCCGGGCTTTCGCTTAAGACGGAGGCCCTGGGCCTGGCCGTTATCTCCGAGCTGCCGCTGGTGGTGATAAACGTACAGCGCGGCGGGCCTTCGACCGGCCTGCCCACCAAGACCGAGCAGAGCGACCTGCTGCAGGCCGTCTATGGCCGCCACGGCGAGTGCCCGCTGGTGGTGCTGGCCGCCTCCAGCCCTTCGGACTGCTTCAATACCACGCTGGAGGCCGCGCGCATAGCCGTAAAATATATGACGCCGGTGATAGTGCTGTCCAACTCCTACCTTTCCAGCGGGTCGGAGCCTTTCCGCATCCCGAAGCTTTCGGAGCTGCCGAAGTTCGAACTGCCTCCGCTGCCCGCGAAAGAGGATTTCAAGCCCTTCATGCGCGACCCGGACACCCTGGCGCGGCCCTGGACCTGGCCCGGCCTGGCCGGCTACGCTTACCGCGCCGGCGGCCTTGAGAAGGCCGACGGTACCGGCGCCGTCAGCTACGACCCGGAGAACCACGAGCGTCTGACCAAGCTGCGCGCCGAGAAAGTGGCCCGGGTGGTTAAGGAGATCCCGCCCACGAAGATCCACGGCGCCGCCGAGGGCGACCTGCTGGTGGTAGGCTGGGGATCCACCTACGGCGCCATAAAAACCGCCGTCAAGGACGCCCGCAAGGCCGGTCTCAGCGTGTCTTCCGTCCATCTCAGGAATATCTTCCCGATGCCGGCGGACCTGGGCCCGGTGCTGCGGCGCTTCCGCAAGGTGCTGGTGCCGGAGGAGAATTCGGGACAGTTCAGGCTGCTGCTGCGCGCCGCGCATATGCTGGAGCCGCTGGGCCTCAACAAGGTGCAGGGCCAGCCGCTCAATTCGGACGAGATCCTGGCGAAGATCCACGAGATCCTGAGGGGGAATTAAGCCATGGAAAACCTGAAACTTACCGCAAAGGATCTCTCTTCCGGCCTGCCGGTCAAGTGGTGCCCCGGCTGCGGCGATTTCGCCATTCTAAACATGATACAGAAGACCATGGCGGGCATGGGCCTGCCGCTGGAGAAATACGCCGTGATCTCCGGTATAGGCTGTTCCAGCCGTTTCCCCTATTATATGGGCACCTACGGCTTCCATACCCTGCACGGCCGCGCGCTGCCGGTGGCCTCGGGCGTGAAACTGTCGGACCCGGACCTGGCCGTGTGGGTGGTGACCGGCGACGGCGACGGTTTGTCCATTGGCGGCAACCACATGCTGCATACCATACGCCGCAATATGGGCCTGAAGATAGTGCTGTTCAATAACCGCATTTACGCCATGACCAAGGGCCAGGCTTCCCCCACCACGCTGCCCGGCGCCCGGACCAAGACCACGCCGCTGGGCTCCATAGACTACCCTTTCAACCCGGCGCGGGTGGCGGTAGGGTTGGACTGCACCTTCGTGGCGCGCGGCATAGATAACGACATCGCCGGCACCTCGGCCATTCTTGAGCGGGCGGCGCGGCACACCGGCACGGCCTTCGTGGAGGTGATGCATAAATGCGTGCCGTTCACCGAAAAGGAATTCGAGCCGCTTAAAGACCCCGCCAACAGGGAGGACCTGCTGCTGCGGCTCGAGCACGGCCGGCCGCTGGTGTTCGGGAAGAACAGGAACAAGGGGATAGTGCTGCGCGATCTCAGGCCGGAGGTCATAGAGTTCACCGGCGCCGTGCCCGCCGAAGTCGCCGTTTACGACGAGACCAACGCCGAACTGGCTTACCTGATCAGCGGCTTCACCCTGCCGGAATTCCCGGTGCCGCTGGGCGTGTTCAAGGCGGTGCGCAAGCCGTCCTACGAGGAGCTTTATTATGGCCAGGTAAAAGGGATCGGCGACACAAAGTTGAATGAACTGGAAACCCTGCTGGCCGGCCCCGACGCCTGGGAAATAAAATAGCACGGCGGAGAGCGTCCGCGGGGCTTTGTTATGCCAGGGAATAGGCAATTAAGGTTTTATCGGTTTCCCCGGTGTTCCTGCCGCGCCGCTTTGTATGAACCCTTCCCTGACCAGCGCGTCAGCCAACTGTTCGGCCACCAGCCGGTTCCCGTCCGCTGAACAATGCGGGTCGCCGCGGGCGAAGTATTTATCCCGTTTGCCCTGCGCCACCAGGCGGTCGAACACCGAAGCCTGGTCCACGAAAGGCATCGAACGCTTTATCGCCACGGCCCGCAGGCGGGTGGACGCTTCGATACAATTAGGGGGTTCGGTGGAAGGATAGTTCTGCATCAAGACCCTGCCGCCGTGGGTCTGAACCGCGTCAATTATCCTGTTAAGGTCCAGTTCTACCCAGGCGCCGATATCAAGGCCGCCGGAAAAATCTGCGGCGCTCGCTCCCCCGGTGCAGATCGCTCCCAGCTTGCACCACTCCTGCGCTTCGGGGGTGAGGGGTCCAAGGGCGTCGGCGATCCACTGGTAGATCAGTATCTCGCCGGTGTTTATCTTCAGGGCTTTCAGGAACCAATACAGACTTTCCCCGTGACTGCCGGAGTTCAGGCACCTGACCCCGTTCGCGATCAGAGCAGTTTCTTCGCTCTGACCGGGGAGCGCGTTTGTTTTTGTAAAAACCGGAGTTATGCTTGCTTTCTCCGCGATCGCTATTGCTTTTGCCGTCATTTCCCTGCAGGCTCCCCGCGAAAGACTTCTCCATAAGCGTACGGCGAGTTTAGCGATACGCAGCCGGCTGCCGGGAGCCGCGCCGGTATGATAACCACGGTAATCCATGAAATTGCAAGTCCCGCACAAAAGGATAACGGCGGCGGGGTTAACGTCGTCAAGCCCGCCGTTCAGGCGCTGTAAAAGCTGCTCGGTGCTTTGCGGCGCCTGGCCGAAGTTGACAACCTTGAACGCGCGGCCGGGAAACCTGGCGGTTAAGATGCTTTCCAGCTGCCGTGGATAACTGCTTTCGGGAGGAGCGCCAGCGCCGAAAGTGAAGGAATCCCCCACGCATAAGATCGTGTAGACAGGGCCGCTGCTCTTTAAGGGAAGAGGCTTCTGTAGCGGGCCTTGCCCGCCGCGGACCCGCAGGAAACCCTCAAGACAGAGCGCCAGGGTCAAGACTGCGGCGGCTAAGATGGCGAAGTTTTTCAGGATTTTTTTCACTGCCGGGCCTCCGCGCCTTTTCTTTTCAGCACCGGAACGTCAGCCCGGTTCCCTGAAGCAATAACCCATTTTTGAGATGGTTTCGATAAGCTTGGCGGCTTTGTGCCCGAGGGACCTGCGCAGGCGGCTTATCATGGCGTCGACGGCGCGTGTGTCCGCGTCGCTGTTCATGTCCCACACCGTGGTAAGCAGGTAGGGGCGCGTCAGCACCCGGCCGCTGCGTCGCATCAGCGTTTCAAGCAGCGCGAATTCCAGCGGGCGGAGCTTTACTTTTTTCCCGTCGACCAGGCAGGCCCGCTGGCTGGGATCGATGCGGATGCCGGCGATGGCCAGCTCGCCGCCGGCGTGGTCCAGGCGCTCGCTTTTGCGGTGCAGGACGGTCCTGACCCGCATCAGCAGCTCGCGCTCGTCATAAGGTTTGGGAAGATAATCCTCCACGCCGAGCTTGAACGATTCGTTCAGGTTCTCTTCCGTTTTTTTGTCCGGCAGAAAGATCACCGGCTGGTCTTTGCCGAAATCCATGCCCCGCAGGATCTTTAAAAAATCGAGGCCGGACATTTCCTGCAGGCTGGTGCCCAGCAACAGCAGGTCATAAGAAGCGCCGCGCAGCTGCTCGAAAGCTTTATGCGCCGAATCGCAGGTTTCAACCTTGAATTCTTCTTTCAATTTTGCTGCCCGGGAACCATCCGGCTTTGCATCCTTGTCCAGCAGCATTAATGGTAATATGAAAAAGGTGGCTTCCTTCCGAGAGGCTTGAGTCGCGCTCGG
>DAOPZW010000214.1:0-4335 GCA_035353595.1 Elusimicrobiales bacterium
GGCGGTTTTTTATCAAGTCGGGGCCACCGGCATAAATGCTGTTCAACATTATCAGTAACAGGCCCGCGCCGCGAGTGGCAGCAGCCACTGGCGAGCGCGGGCAAAATCTGTAATGAGAACAGAATTAATTCTTTGCGGTGCGCGCGGGGAATAAATTTCTTTGTTGTACGGACGCCGAAGGCGGACGGGAGCGGCCAGCAGGCCGCGCATAGGAGGTGGCAATAAGATGCCGCCTACCTTGGGAGCAGGTGCAAGGCGCGTAAGTGCCGCCGCCCTGCGAACCACCTTCTAAGCGGCAAGCATGGGCGGCCGCGAAGTGGCCGACCGTGCGGCATCTCGTGGATAAGCTCGGGACTCCTTCGCTATAATGGATCGAAAGCAGTATTTATAGCGTTTCCTCGGGATGTTGCGCGAAGTAGGCTCGAACTTTGGTAGTGAAGCTCCGAATTTTTTTTCCCCGGAAATCAGTTCCGATCCCGTACGCAGGTTTAACGACGCTGCGGTATTCCCACAGTTAACGCGGTCTCCCGACAGCATAGCCCCCGCACGGCTCTCAGCCCTTTTTTCGTTTGACATGTGGAATATATATATAATAAAGTTCCTGTAACCCCTGAGGTGTCATTTATATATTATCCATGGGGGAGAAACTAAGGAGGAAAGTATAATAATGAAGAATAACAAAAAGGGCTTCACCCTGATAGAGCTGATGATCGTCGTTGCCATCATCGGTATTCTGGCCGCAATAGCCATACCGAAGTTCGCCGACCTTATCAACAAGTCCAAAGAGGGCGCCACCAAGGGCTCACTGGCGAGCGTGCGCAGCGCCATACAGGTGTATTACGGCGACAACGAAGGCTGGTTCCCGGCTGTGGAAACCCCCTCGCTGGCTTGTCTTACCGCCGCCGGCAAGTATC
Organism: Elusimicrobiales bacterium; assembly: GCA_035353595.1. Classification (GTDB taxonomy): domain Bacteria; phylum Elusimicrobiota; class Elusimicrobia; order Elusimicrobiales; family UBA9959; genus UBA9959. Next base: position 915 of record DAOPZW010000214.1, read on the forward strand.
TCAGCGCCATCCCCGTGGCCAAGCTGCCCAACACCGGGCATGCTGACACCGCCGGCGTGGTCAATACCTTCGCTGATGCCTCTGGCGGCTGGTACTACGCTAACGTTCCCGCGACGCCTTCCACCTGGGGTAACTTCTCTGTGAACTGTTCACACGAGGACCTCAAGGGCCAGGAGAGCACCGCCGTTACCACCATCTGGTCCACGCTGTAATCCAGAAGGTAGTTATAAGGACCCCCCGCCACAAAGGCGGGGGGTTTTTATTTCCGGGGCTTCGCGCAAATTGTTAGAATATGGCATGATTTATATCGCATTCGCTTTCGTGATGGGCCTGGCCGTGGGAAGTTTCCTAAATGTCTGCATCTCCCGGCTGCCGAAGGATGAGTCGATAGTTTTCCCGACCTCGCACTGCCCGCTCTGCCGGGCGCCCATAAAGTTTTACGACAATATACCGCTTATAAGCTTTGCCGTGCTGCGCGGCCGCTGCCGCGCCTGCCGCGCCCCTATCTCCGTTAAGTATCCCGTAGTGGAGCTGGCCGCCGGCGTTCTTACCGCGCTGTTCGCGGCGCGCTGGGGCGGGAACCTGCCGTGGCTGGCCGTAAGCCTGGCGGCCGTATACGCGCTCCTGGTCGTAAGCGTTATCGATTTCGAGACCATGATGATCTCTGATTTCTTTTCCCTGCTGCTGGCCGTCCTGGGGCTGGCGGGCAGTTCTTTTAACCCCTGCTTCGAAGGCGGCTGGGCCGCGCGGCTGGGCCAGTCCGCCGGTGGAGCGGCCGCGGGGGCGGGCGTGATCTGGCTGCTGGCGCTGATGGGAAAAGTGCTCTATAAAAAAGAGGCGGTAGGCGCGGGCGATATTTTCCTCATGGGCGGCATAGGCGCTTTATGCGGTTGGCAGGGCGTGTTGTCCACCGTGATCATGGCTTCCTTCTTCGGTTCGGTTTACGGCGTCAGCCTGCTGCTGCTCAAGCGGGCTGACCGGATGTCCCATATGCCCTTCGGACCTTTTCTCGCGGCCGGCGCCGCGATAAACCTGTATTCGCTGGTGAAGCCGGAATACTTCCTTATTTCTCTGCCGCTGTAAAGTCCGGCGCAAGCGGTAAATAAAAAGGCTGTTCGCTTTTGCGAACAGCCTTTAAATTTAATGCGCGGGAAGGGAGTTGGTCACAGCTCCAGGTCCGGCCGTCGCCGGACCCGGGCCGCGACCCCGCCTCGCTTCTGCGGCCTGCCGGCCTCGAAGCTCCGGCTTTCAACTCCCTGCGCAGGCCATAATTATGGCCTGCTTCCCGCGCTATATTAAATAAAAAGGCCGTTCGCCTGAAGCGAACAGCCTTTAAATTTAATGCGCGGGAAGGGAGTTGAACCCATAAGACCTTTCGGTCACACGGTCCTGAGCCGTGCGCGTCTGCCAGTTCCGCCACCCGCGCATATAAGAGAACAGTGCTTCGTGACTTCTGCCGGTGTAAAATGGTTGGGGAAGGATTCGAACCTTCGTAGGGCATAGCCCGACGGTTTTACAGACCGTTACTTTTGACCGCTCAGTCACCCAACCTGATCATGAAGCTGATACGACTGTAATAGTATAGCAAAAAAACAAAAGGGAAACGGAACAGAAAAAAATATTTGCCGCAACTCTTCCGTTCGCGGCTCTGCGTCATTGCCTAAAATAGTATAATTTAATTAACCCGCTATTAATAAAACTAATACCTGTAAACAGGGTCCGGCGCCCAGGCTGCCGGAACGGGCGCGCCGGACGGAGGCAACATGTGTGTAGCGGTCCCGGGTAAAATAACCACTGTAACCGAAAACAATGCCGAAGTAGATTTTTGCGGCGTGCGGCGCAGCGTCTCCCTGGACCTGGTGCCCTCCGCGAAAAAAAACGATTATGTCCTGGTCCACGCGGGCTTCGCCATACAGGTCCTGGGTTCCGAAGAGGCTGAAGAAACGCTCAGGCTCTTCCGTGAAATCTACGCCAATGAAAAACGCTGAGCGATTTTCCTCGCCGCTCTGGCGGGACAGGGCGATGGCGTCCGCTGCCCTCTCCGAAATGGAGCGCCTGGCCGCGGCAGCCTCCGCTAAGACTGGCGGCGCCGTAAACCTTATGGAAGTTTGCGGCACGCATACCATGGCTATCGCCGCCGCGGGGATGCGCCGTCTTTTTCCCAAGCCCCTGCGCATGCATTCAGGGCCGGGTTGCCCGGTCTGCGTTACCTCGCAGGGAGATATAGACATCGTGCTCGCCCTGGCTGAAATACCGGGCGTGATAATCACTACTTTCGGGGACATGCTGAAGGTGAAAGGCTCCAGCGGCCTTGACCTAAACAGCCTGCGCGCGGGCGGAGCGGATGTGCGCGTGGTCTATTCCCCGCTGGACGCCGTGGAACTGGCGGCGGCCGAGCCGGGCCGCGAGGTGGTCTTTATCGGCGTGGGCTTTGAAACCACCGCCCCGGTGATAGGCGCGGCGCTGGCGCGCGCGAAAAAAAGAGGCCTGAAGAATTTTTCCGTCACGGCGTTCTTCAAGCTCGTGCCTCCCGCTCTCGAACTGCTGCTCTCCGATCCCTCGAACCGCATCTCGGGCTTCATGCTGCCGGGCCATGTGAGCGCCATTATAGGCCTGCAGCCGTACCGTTTCGTCACGCGCAAGTACGGGGTCGCCTGCGTGGTTACCGGCTTCGAGCCCCTGGATATCCTGACCGGTATCAATATGCTGCTCAGGCAGATAAGCTCCGGAAAGCCCGAGGTGCAGGACGAGTATTTCAGGGCGGTGCCCGAGGGGGGGAATCCCGCGGCGCTGCAGGTTATGCGGGAAGTCTTTTCCCCGTCGGCCGCCTCCTGGAGGGCTATCGGCACGCTGCCCGGTTCCGGCCTGGCGCTGTCCCGCGCCTATGCGGGGTTCGACGCCGTAAAGCGCTTCAAGATCAAGCGCGCGGAAGCCCCGGAACCGAAGGGCTGCCTGTGCGGCCAGATCCTGCTGGGGAAAAATCTTCCGCCGGACTGCAAGCTTTTCGGCAGGGCCTGTACGCCTTCCTCCGCCGTGGGCCCCTGCATGGTGTCTTCTGAAGGGGCGTGCGCCGCCTGGTTTAAATACGGGAGCTAATAATCCCCCGTAAGCTGGTCCTATGAATATAGAAACCCTTAAGGTCTTCCGCGACCTGTATGATACCGGCAGTTTTTCCAAGACCGCCAAGCTTAATTATATTTCCCAGTCCGCGGTCAGCCAGCAGATCAAGAAGCTGGAGCAGGTCCTTAAATGCAAGCTTTACCATCGCAAGTCAGGCAGGCTGCAGCTGACTCCCTGCGGCGAAAAGTTTTACCGGGCGTCGCGCCGGATAGCCGTACTTTACGACGGCGCCCTGGCCGGGGTCCGCGCCCTGGGCGGCGACCGGCCGCAGGATGAAATTAAGATCTCCACTATTTATAGC
>DAOPZW010000215.1:0-4322 GCA_035353595.1 Elusimicrobiales bacterium
GTACGGCGGCGGGGGCGGTGTTATTGAGGGACGGCGCACCTGCTGCTATGGAAACAATTAAAAGGTTAACTGAATAATGGACCTCTCTTTTAAAAAAGTAGTGCTGGTGCCCGGCTACCAGTGCAATAACCGCTGCGTTTTCTGCATCAATTCCGGCAAGCGGGGGCTGGAGCCCCGCGGCTCCGCCGAGGTCAGGGTGGAAATAAAAGCGGCCGCGGCCCGCGGCTGCAATTACCTGGAATTCGCGGGCGGCGAGAACACCATCAGGCCCGACTTCTGCGCCCTGGTGCGCTGCGCGCGCGACGCCGGCTTTAAAAAAATAGCGGTGGCCACCAACGGGCGCATGTTCTCCATCCCCGCCTTCGCCAAGGCGGCCGTGGACAGCGGCCTTACCGAGATAATCTTCTCGATACACGGGCACAAGCCGGCGCTGCACGACGGGCTGACCGGCGTGAGGGGCAGCTTCCGGCAGCTGCAGCGCGGCATCGAGAACGTGCGGAAGCATTTTAAAGGCACTTTCGCCACCAATACCGCCGTTACGCGCAGGAATTTCCGCAGCCTGCCGGAGATCGGCCGGTTTATAGCGGAATTCGGTTTTAAAAATTCCGAGTTTATCTACGCGGACCCCACTTACGGCGGGGTAAAGGATAATTTCGCGGAACTGATGCCGCGCATTTCGGAGTGCGCGCCGTACATGCGCGCCTGCCTGGATATAGCCGCGGACTGGCCCGAAGGCGAACTGGGGCCGCTGGGGTATAACTGGTCCGCCCGCTACGTGCCGCTGTGCCATTTCCAGAAATACTACCCGCGCCAGGTCAGCGAGGCCCGGGAAGTCCTGATCTACAATAATGTGCAGCATGTCGCCCCGGATTATGTGAATATGGACGCGATAAAGGGGCGGCAGGAACTGGGCCGCGCGAAGCCGCCGAAATGCCTGGGCTGCGCGCTTTACTCCCGGTGCGAGGGCATCTGGCGGGAATACCTGAAGGTTTACGGGGCGGGGGAGCTGCGGCCGGTTAAAAAAAAGCCCGCTGCTTAATATAATATAATTACCGGAAGCGTGGCCCGCCGCGCGGCCATAGCCCTATCATCTTATGAAATGCATCCCCGTCTGGAACCGGTGTAACAATAAATGCGTGATGTGCTCGAACCCGCCCGATTATGCGCGGCTGGGCAAGTACGCCCTTTCGAACCTGAAGGCGCGGCTGCGCGGGGTAAGCAGCGAAGAGACGCATATCTATCTTACCGGCGGGGAGCCCTCGCTGCACCCGGAGATAGTGCCGCTGCTGGACCATATCCGGGACCGCTTCCCGCGCGCCAGGATACTCATGGATACCAACGGCAGGATGTTCTCCTACCGCGCTTTCGCCGCCAGGTGCGCGGCGGTGGGGAACATCGAATTCCAGGTGTCGCTGTGCGGCCATACGCCGGCCGCTCACGACGGCGTGACGCGCACCCCCGGGAGCTTCACGCAGGCCCTGGCCGGCATGAAGAACCTGCTGAGCCTCGGTCCCGGGGTAGCGGTGGAGATCCGCTTCGTGCTGAGCGGCCTGAGCGTAGCCAATATCGAAAAGGTCTACGGCTTCGTGGAAAAGAATTTGAAAGGCATAAAAGCGCTGGTAATGATCTTCCTGGAGATGGAAGGGCACGCCGGGGTGAACCTGAAGGCCGCCGGGCTGACCTACGCGCGGGCCCGCCCCCGGGTGGAGGAATTCTTCAGGCGGCTGGAGCGCGGGTCCCGCAAGCCGCCATTTGAACTTAAGCTTTACCACTTCCCGCTGTGCGCGCTGCCCCCGCATCTGTGGAAATACGCCTGGCGCACGCTGCCTAAAAAAGAAATAGCTTTCCCGCCCGGCTGCAAGGGGTGCCGGGTCCGCAAATACTGCATGGGCGTGCACAAGGACTACCTTAAGCATATCGGCGCCGCTGAATTCGTTCCCGTGCCCGCTCCGCCGGGGATAAAGGCTTCCGGCGAAGTCTGCCATCCCATCCTGGAGGTGGGCGGCGTTTAACGCCTCCGGCCTATGTCCCTTATTCCCGTGACTACCGCCTGCAACCAGCGCTGCCTTTTCTGCTCGGCCCATGGCAGGCGCGACACCGCCAGTTTGCCCTGGGTCTTAAAAGAGATAGCCGGCCGGGCCGCATCCGGCGCGGGCTCCGTGATCCTTTCCGGCGGGGAAACCACTTTCTCCCAGGACCTGGGGAAAATAGTGGCTTTCGCCCTGAAAAAGGGCCTGAAGGTGGAGCTTCAGACCAACGGGCTCACCTCCTGCTATCCGGAGAAGGCGGCCTGGCTGGCGGGGCTGGGCGTGGACCTGTTCAATATAAATTTCCCGTCGCATGAAAGCGCGGTGAACGACCGCATTACCGGCACCGCCGGCACCCTGCCCTTCAGGACGGCGGGGGTCAAGAACCTGCTCAGGGAGGGGGCGACGGTGCGCCTGACGCACATAGTTTCCACCCTCAACTTCCGCAGCCTTCCGGGGTTCGTCAAGTTCACGCGTAAAAATTTCCCGGGCGTAAAATACATACAGTTCAGCTACCTTAAGGGCATGGGGCTGGCGATGGAGAACGCCTGGCTGCTGCCGGAGTACGGGCAGGCGGGGCCGTACCTGGTCAAGGCTTTCGAGCTCTGCGAGAAATTCGGCATCGAGGCGGTGACCGACCACATCCCGCCCTGTTTCCTGGGGCGGTTCGCGGGCTGGCACATCGACTGGATAAAGATCCTCAACGGCTGGGACGCCTCCCTTTCTAAAGCCGAAAAGAAATTCCTGCCGGCCTGCCGCGGCTGCGCGCTGAAGGGACGCTGCTTCGGGCCCCGCAGCGAGCACGCGGCGATGCTCAAGGGCGCGGAAATGGTAAGGCCTGTCAGCAAGGCTGAAGGCAGAAAACTGCATGGACTTTAAAAATATCCGCAGGCAGTTCCCGGCCCTGGGGCGCAGGGTGAACGGCAAAAGGCTTGTCTATTTCGACAACGCCTGCAGCGTGCTCAAGCCGCGCGCCGTCATTAAGGCGGTGAACGATTATCTCTCGACCCTCGGGTCCTGCGCCGGCGGCCGCTCCGGCCACGCGCTGAGCGCCGCCACCGAGGAACTGTGCTACGAGGCCAGGGTTAAGACGGCCTCTTTTATCGGCGCCGCGGCGCCTTCTGAAATTATTTTCACCTCCAACACCACCGAGGCTATAAACCTGGCCGCCCGGTGCTTCCCTTTCACCAAAGAAAAGAACGAAGTGGTGCTTACCGCCTTCGACCATCACAGCAATATGCTGCCTTTCCTGGAGGAGCAGCGGCGCGGGAATATCAAGGTCAGGATGGCCGGCCTCGACGGCGGCTGGGAACTGGGCGCCGACCGCATCTGCGGCCTTATCACCCCGCGGACCGCGCTGGTAAGCCTGCCCCGGGCCTCTAACGTAACGGGGCAGCTCTTCCCGGTGGAAGCCGTGGCGCGCGAGGCGCACCGCCGGGGGGCCGTGGTCCTGGCCGACGCGGCGCAATACCTGTCCACCTCGCGCGAGGATGTGCGGGCGGCGGGCATAGATATGCTGGCGTTCTCGGGGCACAAGCTCGGCGCTCCCCCGGGCATAGGGGCTTTGTACTGCCGGGCCGGCCTTATGCGCAGGCTGAAGAATTTCAAGGTCGGCGGCGGCACGGTTTCCGACGTGCGGGCGGGGGCGGACGGCCTGCCCGAAGCCAGGTATTTCAGCGACCACCGCCGCTTCGAGGCCGGCATCCAGAACTATGCGGGCATTCTGGGCCTGGGCGCGGCCCTGGATTTCCTGAACGAAGCCGGGCCGGACCGGATAAAGCGCCATACCGCCGGCCTTGCCGGCCTCTGCCGGACCCGCCTGGCCGCCCTCGACGAAGTGCAGGTGCTGGGGCCTGCCGCGGCGGGGGGGGCTATAGTTTCCTTCGCTTTCAAGGACAGCGGGATCTTCGCGCAGGACTTCAACCTTTTTCTTAATAATGAATTGCCCGGCCACGTGGTGTGCGCCCGCTGCGGCAACCATTGCGCCATACCGCTGCACCGGGCCAGGGGGATCGGCCAGTCGTTAAGGCTGTCTTTTTTTATCTATAATACCGAAAGGGAGGTCCGTGTTTTTCTGGAAGCCCTGGACGCGTTCCTGGGCTCGGCCGCGAGCGGCCGCCGGACCATTCGCTGAACATGCTCATGAAATTCCTGTTTACGGACAAAGGGGCGGCCGCCGCCCTGAGAGCGGTTAAAAAAGCCAGGCCGCAGAAGGCGCTGCTTTCGGCGGACAGTTCGCTGCTGGCCGGCCAGTCGGGCCTGGCCGCGCTGCGCGCCGCGGCCGATTTCTGCATA
>DAOPZW010000216.1:0-4270 GCA_035353595.1 Elusimicrobiales bacterium
ACGTGGCGGTGAACCTGGCCGCCCTGGGCGCCGCGCCGGTGCTGATCTCCGTAGCCGGCCGCGACGCCGCGGCCGAAGAGCTGTGCGCGCTGCTGGAGGCGCACAACGTAAGTTCCGCCTCGCTGGTGGGCGACGAAAACTTCCGCACCATAGAAAAAACGCGCGTTATCGCGGAACACCAGCAGGTGGTCCGTTTCGACAGGGAAACACCCGGCCTGATGGCGCATGCTTCGAAGACCGCCGCGCTGGCTTCCCTTGAGGCCGCCCTGAAGGCCGGCTGCGAGGCCCTGATCCTTTCCGACTACGGCAAAGGCCTGCTCGAGCCCGCCACCATCCGCGACGCCATAGCGATGTCGGCCCGGCGGCGGGTGCCGGTCTTCGTCGACCCCAAAGTGGAGCATTTCCAGCTTTACAGGGGCGTCGCCTGCCTGACGCCCAACACCATGGAAGCCTTCGGCGGCATGCACCTGCCGCAGAAAGACGGCCCCGACGCGGCGGCGGCGCTGGGCGCGGCTATCCTCGGGAAACTCGCCTGTGACTCCCTGCTTATCACGCAGGGCGAGCACGGCATGACCCTTTTTGTGCGCAAGGGCCGGAGCGCGGTGCCCACGCACATCCCCACCCGCGCGCGGGAAGTGTTCGACGTGACCGGCGCGGGCGACACCGTTATTTCCGTGCTGGCCCTGGCCTGGGCTTCCGGCGCCGCTCCGGAAGAAGCCGCTATGGCGGCCAATTTCGCCGCGGGCGTGGTGGTAGGCAAGCTGGGCACGGCTACCGTGAACAAGCAGGAGTTGCTCGAGAGCGCAAGATCATGGCTGAAGACTGTCTGATAGTGATACCGGCCCGCTACGGGTCCCAGCGTTTCCCCGGCAAGGTGCTGGCCCCCCTCGCCGGCAAGCCGGTGCTGCAGTGGTGCTGGGAAGCGGCCGTGAAGACCGGGCTCGGCGAAGTCATCATCGCTACGGAGCACGAGAAGGTGCTTAAGTTCGCCCTGTCCATCGGCGCCCGCGCCGTTATGACCAGCCCCCGCTGCCAGTCGGGCACGGACCGCGTCTACGAAGCTTCGCGCGGCACAAAAGCCAAATTTGTAATAAATATCCAGGGCGACGAGCCTTTTATGAAAGCTTCCACGCTGGTGAAAGCTTTTAAAAAGCTCAAAGCTTCGCCTGCTTGCGCCATCGGCACCGCCTGTTCCCGCATCGACGACGTTAAAGATATAGAGAACCCGAACTGCGTGAAGGTGGCGATGAACGCGGCGGGGCGCGCCTTGTATTTCTCCCGCTGCCCCGTCCCGATGCACCACCCGCTGTCGGACCTGAAGGGGTACCCGTATTATAAGCACTGCGGCTTCTATATTTACCGCCGCGCGGCCCTTGAAAGATTTGTGCGCCTTAAACCCAGCCCGCTGGAGCGCCTGGAGCGCCTGGAGCAGCTGCGCGCGCTGGAGAACGGCATGGGCATAGCGGTGGCCGTAGTGCCCGCGCTGGGCCCGGCCATAGACGTGCCGGCGGACCTGGACGCCGCCGCCGGATTTTTGAAAGCAGCCAGGCCGAGGAAAAAATGATGACCCGATATATTTTCGTTACCGGCGGTGTAGTGAGCTCCCTGGGCAAAGGGATCACCGCGGCCTCCATAGGCCGCCTCCTTAAAGCGCACGGCCTTTCGGTGACCATCGTTAAATGCGACCCGTACATCAACGTGGACGCCGGCACGATGGCCCCGCTGCAGCACGGGGAAGTCTTCGTCACCGACGACGGCGCGGAGACCGACCTGGACCTGGGCTACTATGAGCGCTTCCTGGGCATCGATACCACGCGCGTCAACATCATGACCGCCGGGCAGATCTACCAGACGGTGATAGCCAAGGAGCGCGAGGGCGGCTACCTGGGCCAGACCGTGCAGGTCATCCCCCATATCACCGACGAGATCAAGCGCCGCTTCGTGAAGGCAGCCGAAGGGTTCGACATCGCCATAATTGAAATAGGCGGCACCGTGGGCGACATCGAGAGCCTGCCCTTCCTGGAGGCGGCCCGCCAGATGCGCCCCGACCGCACCCGCAACGACGTGCTTTACCTGCACGTGACGCTGGTGCCGTACCTCAGCGCTTCCGACGAGCTGAAGACCAAGCCCACCCAGCATTCCGTCAACAAGCTGCGCGAGATCGGCATCGACCCGGACATCATAGTCTGCCGGGCCGAGAAGCCGCTGGCCCGGGACATCAAGAACAAGATCGCCCTGTTCACCAGCGTGCCCAGGGAGGCCGTGATCGACGCCCCTGACGCCCCCTCCATCTACGACGTGCCTTTCCTGCTGAAGAAGCAGGGGCTCGACGAGCAGATCATGATGCTGCTGCGGCTCAGGAGCGCCAAATGGGATTTCGAGGAATGGACCGATTTCGTGGAGCGCCTGAAAACCGCGGCCTCGGCGGCGCCGGTGCGCATAGCCATAGCCGGGAAATACACCAAGCTGAAGGATTCCTATAAATCCCTGGTGGAAGCCGTACAGCACGGCGCCATCGCCAACGGCGTAAAGGCCGAATTCGACTATGTGGACGTTGAGGACGCCGATTTCAAAGAGCGCCTGGCTAGGGCGGACGGGCTCATCGTCCCCGGCGGTTTCGGCGACAGGGGCATAGAGGGCAAGATCGCGGCCGTGCGCTACGCGCGCGAGAACGGCCTGCCGTTCCTCGGCATCTGCCTGGGCATGCAGTGCGCCGCCATCGAGTTCGCCCGCAACGCGCTGGGCCTGAAGAACGCCCACTCCACGGAATTCAACGTGAAAACCCCCCATCCCGTAGTCGATCTGATGATGGCTCAGAAAGGCGTGAAGGACAAGGGCGGTACCATGCGCCTGGGCGCGTGGCCCTGCTCCATAAAAGCCGGCACGCTGGCGCACAGGATCTACGGCTCGGGCGCGATCGCGGAGCGCCACCGCCACCGTTATGAGTTCAATTCCAAATACATCCCGCTTTACGAAAAAAAGGGCATGTCGGTCAGCGGGGTCAACCGCAAGCTCAGCCTTCCCGAGATCGTGGAGATAAAAAAACACCCGTGGTTCGTCGGAGTACAGTTCCACCCGGAATTCAAGTCCCGGCCGCTGCTGCCCCACCCGCTGTTCTTCAGCTTCGTGGCCGCCGCGGTGAAGAACAAGGGCCGCAACGGCAAAGCGTGAGGCCGAGGCCCAAGGAGCGCGCGTGAAACAGAAAGAAGTGCGGGTAAAAAATGTGGTGTTCTCCAACAGCCGGCCGCTGGTTTTCATCGCCGGGCCCTGCGTGATCGAGACGCCCGGGGCCTACGCCGACGAAGCGAAAAAGCTCAAAGGGATCTTCGCGTCCCTGCGCACCCCCTTCGTGCTGAAGGCTTCCTTCGACAAGGCCAACCGCTCTTCGCACAAAGCTTTCCGCGGCATCGGCATGGAGACTGCCCTGGATTTCCTCAAAGAGCTGAAGAACAGGCTTAACCTGCCGCTGCTGGTGGACGTGCACGACGCGTCCCAGGCGGCGCGCGTGGCCGAAGTGGCCGACATCCTGCAGGTCCCGGCTTTCATGTGCCGGCAGACCGACCTGCTGCACGCCTGCGCCGACACCGGGCGGGCCGTCAACGTGAAGAAAGGCCAGTTCCTCTCCCCCTGGGAAGCGGAGCACATCGTTAAAAAACTCGAGAACCGCGGCGCGGCGGGCATAATGCTCACCGAGCGCGGCTCCTCGTTCGGCTACGGGAACCTGGTGGTGGATATGCGCGGCCTCGAAATAATGAAAGGTTTCGGTTACCCCGTGATCTTCGACTGCACCCATTCCGTGCAGCGCCCCGGCGGCCTGGGCGGCGCCACCGGCGGGGACCGGCAGTTCGTGGTCCCGCTGGCCCGCGCCGCGGCCGCGCTGAAAATTGCCGGGGTGTTCTTTGAAGCCCATCCGGACCCGGATAAGGCGCTGTCCGACGGCCCGAATTCGCTCAGGCTCGATTCCGTGAAAGACATGGTCAAAACCCTTAACAGCATTGACAGGCTGGCGGCGCGGCTGTAACGCGCGGCCAAGTTCAGGAGACTTATGAAATGTTTAAACTGTTCCCAGGAAAACAGGCCCACGCTGAAATTCTGTAAAAAATGCGGCGCGGACCTGACCCTGCCTCCCGCCTGGTTCCCGGACTGGCGTTGGCATTTAAAGACCCTTTCGTGGATCTACCTCATCCTGATAGCGGGTTTCTACGTGATCAGTTTCGCGCTGCACAAGCTGCCCCCCCCGTACGACCAGCGCCAGATCCCCGCGGAAATG
>DAOPZW010000217.1:0-4255 GCA_035353595.1 Elusimicrobiales bacterium
CCTGCTGAAGCGCAACACGGGCGAAAGGGAAGCGCAGTACCTCAAGAACATCGTGGGCTCTACGGACCAGCTGGGGCACCTGATCTCCGACCTGACCGACTTGGCCATGATAGAGGCCGGGAAGCTTAAAATGGAAAAAGAGGTGTTCGATTTCGCGGACGTCGCCAACGACATCCTGCCCGCCATGACCGTAAACGCCCAGAAGCGGGGGGTGGAATTCATCGTGCACCCGCTGCCGGAAGGCCTGATGATAAACGGCGACCGCTTCAGGCTGTCCCAGGTGCTGATGAACCTCCTCAACAACGCCATAAAATTCACTCCCCCGGGGCAGAAGGTGGAGCTCACCCTGCGCCAGGAGCCGCGCGGCGCCGGGGCTTACGTGAAGGATTCCGGCATAGGCATCCACAGCAGCGAGACGGCGCTGATCTTCGAAAAGTTCTACCAGGCCAAGCACCAGAAGGACGCGAAAATGCGCAAGCAGGGTTGGGGGCTGGGCCTCTCCATCGCCGGCGAGATCATCCGCGGCCATAAAGGGATCATAAAAGCCACCAGCCCCGGCCTGGGCAAGGGCTCTACTTTTTTCTTCCGCGTGCCTTTGAATTCGTGAATTGAGCCGCCCCTGCGGAGGACCGGGACCGTTCCCGCTTTTTGTAACACCTTTATAACTTTTTTGAAACACGCCCTTTCTATAATTTATAGGAAACAGTATGATTATATATAGTGAATGTATATTACCTAAGGATACCTGATATATGGACTTCGCCACCATCGGTGGAGTAGCGGGCCTTGCGGCGCTTATCTTCTTCGGCGTCAAGAACCACCAGCTCGACCCTTCGCTGCTGAACATGCATGCCGTGTTCGTCGTTATGGGCGGCAGCTTCGTTTCGATGCTTATTAATACTCCTTTTAAGTATATCGTAAAGGCCGGCACGGAACTTTACGACCTGTTATTCCTGGATGAGACCGACGATATCAAGCGCACCGTTCCCCTGATGGTGGCGCTGGCCACGCAGTGCCGCTCTAGGGGGCTGGCGGCGCTTAAGGACGCCGACCGCAAACACGCCGGCGGCTTCCTGTCCAGGGTAGCTTCGGCTGCGCTGGAGTATAACGATTCGAATTTCGTGAAGCACGTGATAGAGCTGGAAATAAACCACGGCGCCGACGAGCTCAACGAGATCGCCAACGTCTACCGCACTTTCAGCATTCTTTCGCCCATGTTCGGCCTGCTGGGCACGCTTATCGGCATTATCGGCGTCCTCAAGCAGGTTTCGGACCCCGACGCCGTCGGGCCGGCGATGGGCGTAGCCATTACTTCCGCTTTTTACGGCATCCTTTTCGCCAACATGGTCTGCGTCCCCATAGCCGGGAAGATCCGTTCCCGGATCCTGGGCCAGATCAAACTGCAGTCGATGATCCTGGAAGGCGTGCTGGAAATCATGAAGGGAAGCATTCCGATGGTGGTAGAGCGCAGGCTGCAGTCCTACCTGCAGTAGGGCGGCGGCGGTTCAATATTATGAAGAGCCCGGAGTTTAAAAAAACGGTGTTAAGGGGCGCAATAGCGCTCCTGGCGCTGTTTTTTGCCCAGGTCCCGTTCCTGGCGGCGCAGAGCCTCCCGCTGGATGATAAAGCCAGATATGAAAAAGCTCTTGAGGCGAAGGTCGACGAGGTGCTGGTAAAGCTGCTGGGCCCCAACCAGGCCAAAGTGGTGATACAGGCACAGATGGATTTTACCCGCACCGAGCAGGTGGACGTCATCAAAGGTGCGGGCGCCGATAAAACCGACGCCGGCGGCACCGGCGCCGCCGGCACTAAAGACGAAATGTTCAAATGGCAGAGCCCCGGCACCGAGGGGCAGCCCTTCAACGAGTACCTGCTGCCCGGCTTTCCCACGATGAATTCGGAGAGCGAGGGGCAGTCGTACAAGAAGCAGCTGCTTTTTCCTGCGTCGATGGTAAGGAAACTTACCGTCAGCGTAATAGTGAACAAGGCCATGAGCGAGGCCGACGCGCAGAACATGCGCAAGGTCGTGTCCGAAGTCCTGGGGCTGGATTCCAAGCGAGGCGACGAGTTCTCCATAATACGGACGCCGTTCGCGCCGATCTGGCGCACGATCCTGAACACGCCCGAGTCCGTCGCCCTGATCTTTAAGTACGGCATGCTCACCATTATGGGCATGATCTCGATGGGCATCGTAGGCGTGGGGTTCCTCAAGCTTGCTACGGCCATGAACAGCATGGCCAAGGCGCAGCAGAGCCACCAGATAACCATGGACGTGGGCAAAGGCGGCCCCGGCGCGCCCGGAGCGCCCGGCGCCGCGGGAGCCGCGGCCGCAGCCGGCGGCGCCGGGGGCGGGGCAGGCAGGCTTGACCTGAACGTTACCGAAAGGCGGGAAAGGCATATGCAGGTGGAAATGGAGCCGGAACGCCTTTTCAACGTAAAGGTGGAGCAGGTGGATTTCCTTGTGAACCTCATGAGCGGCGAAGATCCCGCGAATATCACGCTGGTCGCCGGGCATCTTCCGGAAGAGGCCAAGACGGAGTTCCTCCGCATGCTCCCGGCGGATGTTTCCGCGGAGATCATGGCCAATATGGCGCAGATGCGCTTCGTAGACCCGGAAGTGGTTTCCTCTATCCGCGAGGAAGTAGAGCGGCAGCTGGCGGGCGCTTTCGGCGGCATAAACGTGGTGATAGACGCGCTGGACAGGGTAAACCTGAAATCGAAGCGCGAGATGATCGCGAGCCTGGAAGCGCACCACCCCGATATCGCCGTAAAGGTGCGGCGGCGCATCTTCCTGCCCGACGACCTGCTTAAGTTCTCGGACAGGGACGTGGGCATCCTCGCTACCGTGGTGAAAATTGAAGACTGGGCCATGGCGCTCTTTGACTTCCAGCCCGAGTTCCGCGAAAAGCTTAAGCGGCAGCTTACAGACAAGACCTGGGCCATGCTCGAGCAGACCATGAGCTCCGGCGTTCCTCCCTCCGACAAGGTGGAGCGGGCGGTAGAAACGGTCGTTAATTCCGCGATGAAACTTATCAGCGAGGGCCGTGTCCCGAATCCCCTTAAAGAAGTTTCGCCTCCCGTTGCCGGCGCGATGGTACCCGCCGGCGCGGTGCCCCCGGGCGCGCCCGCCGCTGCCGCCGCCGGCGCAGCCCCCGAGACCGCTGCCGCCGCCGCCGGCGAGCCGCAGGCCCCGGTTCAGCCTCCTCCTCAAGGTGGTAAAGTATGAGTCTCGGCACTCCCCCGGGCGGAAAGCCCAAAGGTTCCCTGTTCGGCTCAAAGACGGCCGCCGCCCCGGCCCCGGCCGCCGCTCCGGCCCCGCGCCCTGCCCCGACCGCCGCCCCGGCGCCCAGAGGCGCGGCCGACAGCGACGCCGTAGCCGCATTCAAGCAGCGGATGGATGCGTTCGAAAAAAAGCTCGGCGAGCAGCTTAAAGCGGCCGCCGCGCCGCCCATGGCCCCGCCTCCGCCGCCGCCCCTGCGCACGCAGGAAATCGAGCAGCTCGGCAGGAAAATAGAGGAGATAAACCGCTATCTTTCAGATTTTAGGAATTCCGCCGCCACTTCCGCGACGCAGCTTAAGAACATCGAGGAGTCGGCCCGCCGGGAAATAGCGGACCTCATTAAGTCCGTGCGCGATCATCAGAAGTATTCGGAGCTCGACAAACAGATGCACGAGCAGCTGGAGCGGGCCTGGCTGCGCGCCGAAGAACTGGAAAAGAAACTGATGGAGTTCTATTCCTCGGTGCTGGCGGTCGAAACGGGCCGCCGCGACGAATCCGCCCGCGCTACGGATAAGACCGTCGCCGCGATAGAGCTTCTCGCCAGGAGGCTGGAAGGCTTTGAGAAAAGCATTTCGGAAAGTTCTCCCGCCGGCGCGCTGCGCGCCGCCCAGGAGGAATTCTTCCTCCGCGCGCAGGAAGAAGCGCGGCAGCAGGCCGCCGCCCAGGAGGCTTGGCGCGCCGAGATCACGGCCAGTATCGGGAAGCTGGTGGCCAGCACCCCTGCCGGCGAGTTGCGCGCCGCCCAGGACGAGTTTTTCGCCCGCTCGCGGGAAGAGAGCGAGAGGCAGGCCGCCGCGCAGGAGGCCGCCAGGGTGGAGATGGCGGGGGGGATAAAGGAAAGCTCCCAGGCCTTCAAAGAGATCTTCGAGAATTACGTGCGGGTGGAGATGGAGCTGCTGCGCAATAAATTATACGGGGAAACCGAGGCGCTGCGCCGCGAGATGGCCGCCGCCACCGAAGACTCCAGGAAATTCC
>DAOPZW010000218.1:0-4242 GCA_035353595.1 Elusimicrobiales bacterium
CTGTGACATTAGCATTGTTCACAGCTGCGGTACCGGAAATCACGTCCCTGCTGAAATCAAGTTCCGGTGACACCAGATAGTTATACAAAGTCCCGGCGGGGTTGGCGCCGGTCGACCAGGAAAAAACAACGCTGGAACAATATACCGGCGCCAGATGCGCGCCGGAGAGTTCCTCGGCGAGAGTGGCGTTCGCGTCCACCTGCAGGAACCCGGAAGCCGGCGAAGTAGAGACAAAGCCGTAATAAGTGGTGTTCGGAACCAGTCCGGAAAAAGCGTAACTGAGGCCGACGGTTGTACCCGTGCTTGCGGGGACCGCGCCTGAAGCCGAGGTGGTCAACCGCACATAATATACAGTACCGCCCGGGAAAGACGCAGTCCAGTTCATGGTCAGGCCGTTCGAAGTTATGCCGCTGAAAATATCAATACCCAGCCCGCCGGCCGGTTCGGTGCTGACGCTGGCCAGCGTAGCAACAGGAACGGCGCTGCCATAGTCGGTAACTACGCCATCGCCGTTGATCGCCCTGACACGGCCGTAGTAGGTGGTACCTTCGGAAAGCCCGGTCATTTCGGCCGACGAGACCGCCGCAGTACCGGTAAACACGATATTGCTGAAATCCAGCTCAGTCGACAGGATATAACCGTACTCGGTCCAGGCCGGATTGCCATTGACGTCCCAGCTGAAGGTGCCGCTGGAATAGAACACCGGGGACAGCGCGGCACCCGCAGGCTTCTGCGCCAGCGTGTAAGCGGCGCCCACCTGTGAGTAGCCTGAATCCGCACTGGTCGAGACGTAGCCGGAATATCCGGTGTTCAAAGCCAGACCGTGAAACTCATAGCTGATGCCTGTAGTTGTGCCGGAACTGACGGGAGAAACAGCGGATCCCGAAGAGGACAAGCGCACATAATACACAGTGCCGGGGCTGTACGTGGTGGCCCAGTTCACCGTCAGGGCGTTTTCAGTCACACCGCTCACCGCGGCCGAAGATATGGAAAGCAGCGCGCACGCGCCGCCGCTGAGCTGGTAGCCGGCCTGGCATGCCGTACACTGGTCGGTGCACTGGTTCACGGTTGCGCAATTGGCGATAACGACATTGGCATGGCAGGCCGTCGCGCTGCAGTGTCCGGTATTGCCCGTGGCCGCGCCGCCCGTGTAACCGGCGTCGCAGATCAGCGGCCACGTGTTGGTATTGCAGTTCATCGTGGCCGGGTAAGAGCCGTTGGGCGGGTTGGCCGGCTTAGAAGCTTCCACCGCGCAGCTCAGCGTATTGCCGCTGCTCCACGACTTCTGGTCGTCCCAGCCGCAAGCGATGGCGCTCTTGGAACAATTGGTCTTGCAGCCGCCGGCGGAAGTGTCCCAGGCAACGGAACAGTCCGGCTGCGACGCGGCAAGCGTAATGGTGGAACCGGTCTGTATGTAGCCGGAACCGGACATGGTGGAAACATAGCCGAAGTATTCCTTATTAGCTTCCAGCCCGGTGAACCGGTACGAAGCGCTGCTCGTTAACTGCGTGGCAAACGCGGCCTGGTAGGCCGATATAGTGGACAGCCGCACGTAATATGTCGTGCCGGTGCTGTACGTGGTGGTCCAGTTAACCGTCAGGGCGCTGTCGGTCACATCGCTCATGGGCGCCGCGCCCAGCTCGCCCGTTACAACAGGCGTGCTGCCCTGCACCTGCAGCGTGGTCGTGGAACCGACCAGTATGTAGCCGGAACCGGACATAGTGGAAACATAGCCGAAGTATTCCTTGTTGGCTTCCAGCCCGGTGAAGCGGTACCAATTACCGGTCGTTACCTGCGTGGTAAACGCGGCCTGGTAGGCCGATATAGTGGACAGCCGCACGTAATATGTCGTGCTCGTGCTGTACGTGGTGTTCCAGTTCACCGTCAGGGCGCTGTCGGTCACATCGCTCATGGGCGCCGCGCCCAGCTCGCCCGTTACAACAGGCGTGCTGCCCTGCACCTGCAGCGTAATCGTGGAGCCGGTAAGTATGTAGCCCGAACCGGACGTGGTGGAAACGAAACCAAAATATTCCGTATCGGCTTCCAGACCCGTGAAGCTAAGGGACGTGCCCGTGGACGTGCCGCCGGTGAACGCCGCCTGGTACGCGGGGTGGCTGGACAGCAGGACGTAATAGATCGTGCCAGTGCTGAACGTCGTGGTCCAGTTCACTGTAAGCGCGCCGGTCGAAACTCCGCTGAACGCAGCCGTAGATATAGAAACGGGAAAACAAGCACCTCCGCTAAGCTGGTAGCCGACCTGGCATACTGTGCAGAGGTCGGTGCATTGGCTAACAACCGCGCAATTAGCGGGAGGGGCAATATTAGCGTGACAGGCCGTAGCGCTGCAGTGGCCCGTATTGCCTGTGGCGGCCCCGCCGGAGTAACCGCTGTCACAGACCAGCGGCCAGGAATTGTTGCCGCAGTTCATCGTGGCCGCGTAGGCGCCGTTCGGCGGGTCGGCCGGCTTGGGCGTTTCTATCGCGCACACGGCAGCACTGGAAGAGTTCCACGACCAAGGCGTTGGCGGGTCTGTTAAATTGCAAGAGACGCCGAGCTTCTCACAATCGCTCTTACAGCCGCCCGGTGAAGCGTTAAAGGAAACTGAGCAGTCCGCGGCATTGCCGGCAACGGGCGAAAGCGCCGCAAGAAACGCGAATAGAGAGAGCAACAGGCCGAGCTTAACGGCTGCGCCCTTCTTTACCGGGTTTGTGGAAACCTTGTGCATATACCTTGGTGTAAACAACAAAAACAGCCGGCTGCATAATACACTTGAACAGATATTCGCTCAATATCATTCCCTAAAAGAAAACAAAAAACCTCTTGCAGAGTATAACACCCGGAATCCAGGAATACAAGGCCCGGGAATAAACTGCAGCGAAACATCCGGCCTAAAAAAAACCTGCTGAAATTCAGCAGGTTTTCCTTTTTATAATACCGCTCCGCAGTTTACCCGACCATTTCACCCATGCTGAACATGGGCATGAACATGGCGATGACTATGGTGCCGATAACGACACCCAGAAAAACTATGATGAGCGGTTCGATCATCGAAGTGAGGCCGTGCACGGCCGTATCCACTTCCTGGTCGTAGAAGTCGGCGATCTTGTTGAGCATGGTGTCGAGGCCGCCGGTCTCCTCGCCCACGCTGATCATCTGTATGACCATCGGCGGGAAGATATTGGCTTTCTTCAGCGGGTCGGAGATGCGGCCGCCTTCCTTAATGGAACTGTAGCTGGCCATGATGGCGCGCTCTATGGTCTTGTTGCCAGAGGTCTTGGCCACCGTCTCCAGGCCCTGCAGGATAGGCACGCCGGACTTTATCAGCGTGCCCAGCGTGCGCGTAAATTTAGCGATAGCCACCTTTTTCAGCAGTATGCCGAAGACGGGCAGCTTAAGGGAAACCTCGTCTATCTTCTCCTGCCCCGCGGGAGTTTTCATCCATTTTTTGAAAGCCCAGACTCCGGCGGCGATGAGCGGCGTGCAGAGCAGGAGCTTCGTGCGGATAAAATCCGAAAGGTTAACTATCATTCTGGTAATAAAAGGCAGTTCGGCGTTAAAACTGGCGAAGATATCCTTGAAGATGGGAATAACGAAAGCTATCAGGAAGACCGTAATTATGCCGGCCGCGCCGAAGACCACCGCGGGGTACATCATGGCGCTCTTTACCTTGGCGCGCAGCGCCTCCGCGGACTCCAGGAAGCCGGAAAGGCGCTCGAGGATGGTGTCGAGGATACCGCCCACCTCGCCGGCCTTTATCATGGAAACATAAAGCTCGGAGAAAGCGGTGGGATGCTTGCGCATGGCGTCCGCGATGGAAAGCCCGGCCTCGATGTCGGTGCGCAGGGCGTTGACCACCGCTTTAAAGGCGGGGTTCTCCGCCTGCTCTTCAAGGATGTTAAGGCCCTGCACTATGGGCACGCCGGCGGAAACCAGCGTGGACAGCTGGCGCGAAAAAATAACCACGTCGGAGCTCTGGACCTTGGGCTTAAAGAAAGGCTTCTTTACCTTGGCCGGATTTATTTCAAGGACGTTCAGCTTTTTCTCGCGCAGGCGCGCGATGGCGGCCTTCTGGTCGGCCGCTTCTACAATGCCTTCCGCAACCTTTCCGCTGCTTTCTTTGGCTTTGTAGGCGAATTGCATAGGCGAATAAGAAAACCCGACACGCGGAACCGGCACACTGGAACCGCAAAAACGGCCGCAACCCACGCCCGGCCAGGCGCGCGGCCACCGCCTCATCCAGTC
>DAOPZW010000219.1:0-4213 GCA_035353595.1 Elusimicrobiales bacterium
CATCCGGATCTCTTTGCCGGGTTTAAGGTCCAGTTCGCGCGGGGGGACCGCCGGGTCCAGAGAATACGCCTTTCCGGGGTCGGGGGCGCCGGACAGCTTCGCCCTGCCCGCGGCGGACAGGCGCGCGCCCGCCTCGTCGATCTTGCGCAGCGCGTATTTGGCCGCGGCAGGAAAATCCTCCACCGCCTTGCGGACCTGGAGCAGGGTTTCGTAGAAGCAGGCCTCGAGGGATACTTCCGTGCGGGCGCCGCTGTGCCGGGGCATTTTCAGTCCGAAGCGCTGCTCGAATTCGGCGAGGGCGGAATGGTAGCCTTCCGAGGAGAATTCATGCCCGGCGCCGTGGGAGGCGCGGCCTTCCACACCGTAGCGCCAGCCCTTTACCGTGCGGTAGACTATAGCGGTAGGCTGCCGGTTGTCGATGCCTGAATAAGCGAATTTCTGCGCGGTCAGGATCTGGAAGAAATCGTGCCCGTTGGCCACGCTGATCACGTTCCAGTCGTTCATGTAGGCCAGCTCGGCCGGCGTCCACTGGACATAATCGCCGGGCTTCTGGTTTTCCGGGCAGACATTGTTGGAGTCGATGGAAGCCTGATTCCAGTCGATATGCAGTAAAACGTTCGACAGCTGCGAGGTGGCGGCGGAGGCCAGGGCTTCCGCGGCGCGCCCGGGGGTAAGCCCGCCTTCGCCTTCCAGGATATTGACCCTGGGGCAGTTGGGCCCGTAGGTGTCGGCGGCCCCGAAGGCAAGGCCGACGGCCGAACCGAGGCCGACCCCGGACGCCCCGGTGGCCACCGGGACAAAAGGGGTCAGGGGCGTCGGGTGCCCGTCCAGCGCCTTAGAATTGAACTTCGAGAAAAGAGGGCTGCCGTTCAGCGGGCTGCGGCGGAACCCCAGCAGGTCTTCCAGCCGCAACTGGAACTTTTCCGCCGGCAGGTTGGAGGCCCCGGCGGCGCGGACCAGTTCATTGCGCAAAGCCCAGAGCGCGTAAAGGCCCAGGGCTTTGTGCCCGGCCGAATAAGAAAGTATGTCATTCTCTTTCTTTTCCGGGCTGAAAAAATCATAGTCCATGGTGGAGAACAGCAGCGCCTGGACAATGCGGCCGGAAGAAACGCTGCCGCCGGGATGGCCGGAGCAGGGAACGAAATTATACAGGACGGCGCAGAGGGTCCGGTAAAGCAGGTCGATGTCTTCGAGGTTCTTCAGGTCCTCGTCCGCGGCCTTGAAAGGCGCCCGCATTATGATATCGGCTACTTCATAATAGCCGGCGCGCCTGGGCGCCAGGCTGAGCCTGGTGGGCTTGATCACGGTTGAAATTGTCTTGTTTTCCATACGCCGCCCAGCGGGACATCGCGGGGCATAATACAGTATTTTAGCAAATAACGGCGCGCAACGGGGCGCCGGACTTTGTAGCGCACCGCCAAAGATATATAATAATTGAAAAGCTAATCCGCACACTGGAGGATACCATGACAGCAACCGACACAAAAACGGTCTCATACAAGGAACTGGGGTTCGTCAACACCCGCGAGATGTTCAAGAACGCCATGAAGGACGGCTACGCCGTCCCGGCCTACAATTTCAACAACATGGAGCAGCTGCAGGCTATTCTTACCGCCTGCGTCCGCTCACGCTCCCCGGTGATACTGCAGATCTCGAAGGGCGCGCGCGATTACGCCAACGCCACGCTGCTGCGCTGGATGGGCCGCGGCGCGATGGAGATGCTTAAGGAAATGAAAGAAGGGCCCGTCCCCGTGGCCCTGCACCTCGATCACGGCGACACTTTCGAGTTGTGCAAGTCCTGCATAGAGAACGGCTTCTCCTCCGTCATGATAGACGGCTCCAGCAAATCGTACGAAGATAACATAAAGCTGACCAGGCAGGTGGTGGAATACGCGCACCAGTTCGACGTTACGGTGGAGGGGGAACTGGGAGTCCTCGCCGGCATAGAGGACGAGGTGCAGTCCGAGCATTCTCATTATACCGACCCCGCCCAGGTAGAAGATTTCGTAAAACGCACCGGCGTGGACTCGCTGGCCATCTCCATCGGCACCAGCCACGGCGCCTTCAAGTTCAAGGTAAAGCCCGGAGAAAGCGCGCCCCCGCTGCGCTTCGACATCCTGGAAGAATGCGAGCGCCGCATTCCCGGCTTCCCGATCGTGCTGCACGGCGCCTCGTCGGTGCTGACCGGCTACATCGACATGATCAACAAGTACGGCGGCAAAATGGAGAACGCGATCGGCGTATCCGCCGACCAGCTGCGCCGCGCGGCCAAATCCGCCGTCTGCAAGATCAACATCGACTCCGACGGCCGCCTGGTGATGACCGCAATGATCCGCAAAGTATTCACGGAGAAGCCGGGCGAATTCGACCCGCGCAAGTACCTGGGTCCCGCCCGCGACGAACTGATAAAGATGTATATGGACAAGAACCTGAACGTAGTGGGCTCCGCTAACCGGGTATAAAAAACCCCAGCCGCTGACAAAGTACGCCCGGCCGGACCGGGCGTACTTTTTAGTATTGCATTCGCCATGAAAAAACAGGATTTTGACGTTATCGTCGTAGGAGCGGGAGCTTCCGGGCTGGCCGCGGCCATAACCGCAGCCAGAACCGGGGCGGAGACGCTGCTGCTGGAAAAGAACCATGTGCCCGGCCGGAAACTGCTGTCTACCGGCTCAGGCAAATGCAACTTCTCGAACCTGAAGATAACCGCCGCCCGCTATCACGCCGCCCCGCCCGCGTTCCTGAAAAAAACTTTCGCCGCGCTGCCGCCCGCCGAAGTGCACGCCTTTTTCGACGGCCTGGGCCTGCTGCGGTCCGAAAGGGACAATGGCCGGCTTTTCCCCAGGTCGCTGAAAGCGCAGGATGTGCTGGGAGTTCTTCTAAACGAACTTGAAATCCTGAAGGTCCCGGTGGAGACGCTTACGGAGGTCGTGGCCATAAACCCCGGCGAGGGGCGCTTTACCTTGGAGGCCGCCAAAGTGGCGCCGACCTGGGTAAAGCAGGCGCCGGCCGGAGAGCGAAAAAGCTACAGGGCGGGAAAGGTCATACTTGCGGCTGGGGGCGCGGCCTATCCGCAGATAGGCGGCTCAGCCAAAGGATACGGCCTGCTGGAAGGCCTCGGGCACTCGGTAGCGGCGCCGTCGCCCGCTATAGTGCCGCTTAAAGTTAAAGAGGCCCTGGTGAAAGAACTGGACGGGGTGAGGCTGGACTGCCAGCTCAAATTAAGGACCGGCGGAAAATTCATTTCAGAAGCCGCCGGCGAAATACTTTTCACCTCCTACGGGATCTCAGGCCCGGCGGTACTGGACCTCAGCCGGGCCGCGCTGGCGGCGCTGAGCGCAGGGCCGGTCTTTATCGAAGCTGATTTCTTCCCGGAGCATTCCGCAAAAGCTTTCAGCGAGCTCCTAAAGGAGCGCGCTGCGGCCTTTGCCGGCAGGCCTTTCAGACATTTCGCCTGCGGCCTGCTCAACGAAAAGCTCATGCGGGCCGCCGCCGCGCGCTGCGGCATCGACTGGAACGCGCCGGCGGAGACAGCCGCGGAAAAGCTGGCCGGGACGCTTAAAAAATTCAGCCTTGAAATTACGGGCGCCCTGGGCTTCGAGGACGCGATGATCTCGGCGGGGGGCTGCTCCTGCGCCGAAATAGACCCGGCCACGTTCGCGTCAAAGAAGGTCAAAGGGCTTTATGTGACGGGAGAACTGCTGGATATAGACGGTGATTCCGGAGGCTTCAACCTGCACCTGGCCTGGACCTCCGGCATCCTTGCCGGACGGGCAGCGGCCAAATAGCGCTATTTTCCGAATATATGTATCGACAGCCAGTAGAACAGGGCTGAAATTACCGCGGCGGCGGGAATGGTCATGACCCAGGCCCAGACTATCTGCCCGGCCACGCCCCACTTTACGGCGCTGAAGCGCTTCATGGTACCCACGCCCATTATGGCGCCGGTTATGGTGTGCGTGGTGCTGACCGGCACGCCCATCGACGACGCGAAGAACAGCGCGGTAGCGGCGCCCGATTCGGCGCTGAAACCGTCTACGGGCTTCAGCTTGGAGATCTTCTGCCCCATGGTCTTAACGATGCGCCAGCCGCCAGACATAGTGCCCAGGCCCATGGCGCCGTAACAGACCGCGGCCACCCAGTTGGGAACCTCGAATTTTCCGCCCAGGTAGCCGTTGCTGAGCAGCAGGCCGGTTATGATGCCCATGGTCTT
>DAOPZW010000220.1:0-4173 GCA_035353595.1 Elusimicrobiales bacterium
TGCTGCAGGATACGCCGCTGACGCCGCAGCAGCGGGATTATGTTTCCACCGTGAATACCGCGGGCGAAACTTTGCTGGACATTATCAACGATATCCTGGATTTCTCGAAAATGGAGTCCAGCATGATGACCATAGAAAAGACGGCCTTTGCCGTGAGCGAATCCGTGGAGAATACCATGGAACTGGCGGCCCACAAGGCGCACGTGAAAAACATCGAGCTGGCCTATATCATCGGGGATTCCGTTCCCGCGGTCGTAAAGGGGGACCAGGGCCGGGTGCGCCAGGTGCTGCTGAACATGCTTTCCAACTCCATCAAGTTCACGGAGGCCGGCGAAGTGGTGCTTACCGTGGAGCTGGAAAGCGAGACGGAACAGCAGGCCGTGCTGCGCTTCGCGGTGCGGGACACCGGCATAGGCATAGCGCCGGAAGCCCAGGGGCGCCTGTTCCAGGTGTTCTCGCAGGCGGACGCCTCAACCACCCGCAAGTACGGCGGCACCGGGCTGGGCCTGGCTATCTCCAAGAAACTGGTGGAACTGATGGGCGGCGCCATAGGCCTTGAAAGCGCTTCCGGCCGGGGTTCGACTTTCTGGTTCACGGTCCCGTTCGAAAAAGCGGCCGCCCTGCCCGCTCCCGAGGCTCCGCGCGGCGAACTGCAGGGGGTCAGGGCCCTTATCGTCGACGACAACGCCGTCAGCCGGAAGATCAGCGGCCATCACCTGGCCGGCTGGAAACTCCGCTTTGAAACTGCTGCGTCGGGCAAGGAAGCGCTGAAGCTGCTCAGGAACGCCGCCGGCGCCGGGGACCCTTTCAAGCTGCTGCTCCTGGACATGCAGATGCCGGAAATGGACGGGCTGACGCTGGCCCGCGAAATAGTCGCCGACCCGGCGCTGGCCCCGGTGCGCAAGGTTATGCTTACGTCGCTGGGTATGCCGCTCAAGGCCGAAGAACTTGCGGAGTGCGGCATTTCCGCCTGCCTCTTCAAGCCTGTAAGGCCCGCGGCTCTCTTCGCCGCCCTCAACTCCGCCCTGGCGCCCGCCGCGGCGCAGGCGGACCCGGCGGCCGCCCAGGCCGGGGGGACCCCGGCGGTAAAACCGGCGGCCGCGCACCGTTATTTCCGCGTACTGCTGGCGGAAGACAACCCGGTAAACCAGAAGGTGGCCGTGATGCAGCTGGAGAAAGCCGGCTACAAGGCCGACGTGGCCGCCAACGGCCTGGAGGCGTTGGAGGCTATGGACCGCATCCCTTACGACCTGGTGCTGATGGACTGCCAGATGCCGGAGATGGATGGCTTCCAGGCTACCGCTGAAATACGGCGGCGGGAGAACGGCGGCCGGCGCATCCCCGTTGTGGCCATGACGGCGAACGTTCTTGAGGGTGACCGGGAAAAATGTCTGGTCGCGGGCATGGACGACTACCTGGGCAAACCGGTGAGGCTGGAAGCCCTGCAGGCTATACTGCGGAAATGGGACATGGTCCTGGACACTGAACCTGTTTCGGCCATACTCGAGGCCGCCGGCGACGACGCCGCGCCTTTCTTCGCGAACCTGGTGGATGTTTACCTGCGCGACACCGGGCAAAGGCTGGCGCTGATGCGCGATGCCGTCGCCAAAGGCGAAGCCCTTACCTTGAAGGAAATTGCCCACGCCCTGAAAGGTTCCAGCTCCAGTATGGGCGTGCGGCGGCTGGAATCCCTGGGCCGGCGCCTGGAGGCGCTGGGCCGCTCCGGTTCCGTGGAGGGAGCGTCGGAAATGATGGACGTGCTTGAGGCAGAACTGGAGCCCGCCACCGACGCGCTGCGCGCCGTTAAGATACCGCCCAAAAACGCCTGAAGCGCGCGGGCTGTCCGGGCCTGAGTTCAGCCGGGCAGCCTTATTTTCTTAAAGAACCAGATGGCGGGGCACCATTTTGTAAAAGCCGACTGTATAAGATTAGCGCCCACGAAGGCCGCCAGCCACAAGAAGCTCCTGTCCACATAAACCGACAGCGCCGCGCTCAGCAGCACTATCGTTCCGGCCAGCAGCCTTAACGCTTCGTCGATAGTCATTTTATTCTCCCGTGTAGCCCAGCGCTTCGTCCGTAAGCTCGCCCGGGGCCGCGGGCTTGCGGAGGTGGGCGTGCTGCAGTTTCTTTTTAAAAGCCATATAGTACAGCACCGGCACCGCCACGCGCGACAGCAGCGTAGCCGCCAATTGCCCCGCTATAAGGGAAATGGCCAGGCCCTGGAAGATGGGATCGAACAGGATAACGCCGGCCCCGACGATAACGGCCAGCGCCGTGAGCAGCATGGGCCGGAAGCGCACTACGCCGGCTTCGATCACGGCTTCGGCAAGAGGCATGCCGTCGCGGATCTTCAGGTTTATGAAGTCCACCAGGATTATGGAATTGCGCACCACTATGCCGGCCGA
The DNA here is from genome assembly GCA_035353595.1 of Elusimicrobiales bacterium. GTDB lineage: Bacteria > Elusimicrobiota > Elusimicrobia > Elusimicrobiales > UBA9959 > UBA9959. Next base: position 2,406 of record DAOPZW010000220.1, read on the forward strand.
AGCGATGAAGCCTATCATGGAAGTGGCGGTGAAGAAGGCGCCCATGCCCCAATGCGCGGGTATAATGCCTATCAGCGCCAGCGGTATGGCCGCCATTATTATGAACGGCGTCAGGAAGTCTTCGAACCAGGCCACCACCAGGATGTAGATGAGCACCAGCACCATAACGAAGGCCAGGCCCAGGTCCCGGAACACTTCATAGGTGATATGCCACTCGCCGTCCCATTTTATGGCCGTCTCCGACGCGCTGACGGGCTGGCGGGTGAAGTACTGGCTGATCTTCGCGCCGCGCGTTTTAGACAGGGCGTCGATCTTGGCTTTGAGGTCCAGCACCGCGTATACCGGGCTTTCGGTGCCGCCGGCGATGTCGGCCGTAACATAGATCACGCGCTGCAGGTTCTTGCGGTAGACGGGCTGGTTCTCCAGGCCGCTCTCGGCCCTGACGAAACTGGCCATGGGGATGGCGGTGCCGTTGGGCGAGAAGAACTTTATTTCCTTTAAGGTGGCCAGCTGCCGGCGCTTCTCCGGAGAAAGGCGCAGGCGTATGTCCACGGCCTCGTTCTCGTCCTCGACGTGGGCGGAGTCGATGTCCGAGCCGGTCAAAGACAGCGCCGCGGTCTGCACTATTTCGGCGGCGGCCACGCCGTTCAGGGTAGCCTTCTGCCTGTCCACCAGCAGGCGCGTTATGGGCTGGGCTTCGGGCATATACGAGTCTACATCCACTATGCCTTCCGTGTTCTTGAGGATGGTCTTTATTTCTTCGGCCAGCGCCTTCTGGTTCTGGGGATTGGGGGCGAACACCTCAACCAGCAGGGTGGCCATTACCGGCGGGCCGGGGGGGACTTCGGCTACCTGCATCCGGGCGCCGTAGCTGTCAGCTATTTTCTTCAGCGGGGCGCGCACCGCCACGGCTATTTCGTGGCTCTGGCGTTTGCGCTCGCCTTTGTCGGACAGGTTCACCTGGATGTCGGCCTGGTAGGGTTCCCGGCGCAGGAAGTAATGCCTCACCAGCCCGTTGAAGTTGTAAGGGGCGGAGGCGCCGGCGTAAACCTGCAGGTCTCGCACTTCGGGCACGCCGGCCAGGCAGGCGGCCATTTCGCCGGCGGCGCGCTGCGTGCGTTCCAGCGAGGAGCTCTCCGGCATGTTTATCACCACCTGGAATTCGTTCTTATTGTCGAAAGGCAGGGTTTTGAAGATCACCAGGCGCAAGGCCACCATGGCCAGCACCACTGCCAGCAGTCCCGCCGTAAAGGCGAGGAATTTTTTCCCGGCGGCGGGTTCGTAGATAAGTTTCTTCATCAGGCCGCGGTACAGGCGGTCCAGCAGGCCTTCCTGGTTATTTTCACAATGCTTGAGCGGCCAGCGCTGCATCACTTTAGCATACAGCCACGGGGTGAAGGCGAAGGCGACGCCCAGCGAGAACAGCATGGCCACCGAGGCGCCTATGGGGATGGGCCGCATGTACGGGCCCATCATGCCGCTTACGAAGGCCATCGGCAGTATGGAGGCTATCACCGTCCAGGTGGCCAGTATCGTCGGGTTGCCTACCTCGTCCACGGCGTTGAGTATGTTCCTGAACAGCGAGTTCTTGGCGTTCAGCATGCAGTGGCGGTTTATGTTTTCCACCACCACTATGGCGTCGTCGACGAGGATGCCGATGGAGAAGATCAGCGCGAACAGCGTGATGCGGTTGAGCGTGTAGCCGTACAGGTAGTACACCAGCATGGTCAGCGCCAGCGTTACCGGTATGGCCACCAGCACCACGGCC
>DAOPZW010000221.1:0-4157 GCA_035353595.1 Elusimicrobiales bacterium
GAAGTGGGGACCAGCAGGCCGCAAAGCATCCTTATGGTGGTGGTCTTGCCCGCCCCGTTGGCGCCCAGGAAACCGAAGATCTCGCCGCGCTTGACCGTGAAAGAGACATTGTCCACGGCGGTAAAATCGCCGAACCTGATGGAGAGGCCTTTCACCTCGAGGGCGAGGGAATTCATTTCGCCGCTCCCTTTATGAAGATATCGTCGAAACGCGCCGCCCCGGCCGCCCGCAGCACCGCGCGCGGCTCGCCGGAAGCCAGCAGCCTCCCGTCGTCGAGCAGGTGCACCCGGGAGCAGCGCTCCGCCTCGTCCATGTAGGCGGTGGAAATAATCACCAGGATCCCGCGCTCGCCTAAGCCGTAGAGCAGTTCCCAGAACTCGCGGCGGCTGATGGGGTCCACGCCGTTGGTGGGCTCGTCGAGCAGCAGCACCCGGGGCGACTGCAGCAGCGCGCACATGAGCCCCAGCTTCTTGTACATCCCCCCGGACAATTGGCCGGCGCGGCGCCCGCGGAACTTGCCGAGCCGCGTGATCTCCAACAGTTCCTCCGAGCGCGCGGCATAGGTCCCGGCGTCCAGGCGGTAAAGTTCGCGGAAGAATTCCAGGTGCTCGTCCACCGACAGGTCCGGGTAAAGGCTGGCCTGCTGCGGCATATACGCGAGCCCCGGGCGTACGTCGGAGAAAGGGACGGCGGCGCCGCCGCAGAAATAATTCACCGCGCCGGCCGAAGGCTTCAGGAGGCCCGCCAGCAGGCGCATCGTAGTGGTCTTGCCGGCCCCGTTGGAGCCGATCAGGCCGTGCAGCAGGCCTTCCGAGAAGTCGCAGGAGATCCCCTTCAGCGCCTGTACGGCGCCGAAGTTCTTTTTGAGCCCCTCCGTCCTTATCGAGTAGCCGTTCATAAAGCGTCTTAATCCGGCAGCTTCACCTCTACGGTCATGCCCGGCTTCAGCATTTCGTCCGGGTTGGGGAAACTTACCTTTACGGCGAACACCAGGCGCGTGCGCTCCTTCCTGGTCTGCACGTTCTTCGGCGTGAATTCGGCCTCCGAATAGATCACCGAGATCCGGCCGGGGAAGCTCTTGTCCCCCGCTTCGGGCAGGAAGCCGTTCACGTCCATCCCAGGCTTAAGTTTAGCCAGCTGGTCGTGCGGGACGTAGATATAGGCCCACACCTCGGACAGGTCCGCCACCGTGGCCAGCTTGGTGCCGGGGCCCACCAGTTCCCCCGCTTCGCGGTAGGCGTACAGCAAACGCCCGTTCACCGGCGACTTTATGGAGCACCAGTCCACTTTCAGCGCGGAGTCGTCGCGTTTGTACCTGGCGCGGTCATAATTTTCCCTGGACATGGACCCGCCCTTATACAGCTCCGCGGCCCGCGCAAAATCCTCCTGCGCCAGCCCGGCCGCCAGCCTGAGGTCCGCGCAGTCGAGCGCCGCTACGGCCTGCCCCTTCTTTACGGGCTCGCCCTCCCGCGCCCCATACGACGAGATCACGCCCTGGATGCGCGCCGAGAGATCCACTTCCGTAGCTTCTATGGTGCCGCTGTAGCGGAAGTCCCCGCCCGCGCGCACCTTGTAAAAAATGCCCAGGGCGACGGCCGCCAGCAGTATTACGGGTATTATTTTCTTTTTCATATATTATTCCTCAGCGCTAATTCGCCGAAAGGCTGTCCAGCTGCGCCAGCCTGACCAGTATTTCAGAATTCGTCATCGCGGCCGTGGTGCGGGCTTGCAGCACCTTCAGGTTGGCGCTTTCCACTTCCAGCCAGGTGCCGCCACCGGCCTGGTAAGCGTCGTAGGCCAGCCGCGCGGCGTCGTCCGCGTCGTCCGCCGCCTCTATATTCAGCGCCTGCTCCGCCAGCAGGGCCGCGTAGGCGTCCCTGGCCGCGTCAAAATCCCTCCTGGCCGCGCGCAGAATATCGGCGCGGCGCTCCAGGGCGGTCTTCGCGTTCAGCTCGCTTTCTTTGCGCTTCTCTCCGGAGCGGCCGCTCTCGAACAGCGGCAGGGACAGCGACAGGGAGGCCGAATTCTGCAGGAAAGAATACAGGTTGGGGCCGTTGGGATAATCCAGGGAGCTGCGGGCGCCCAGATTAAGGCGGGGCAGCCGCTCCGCCCCGTAAGCCTTCGCGGAGTACCGGTACGCCTCGGCGGAATTCTCCAGCGCCGCCGCCGCGGGCAGGGCCGGATCGGCGGGCTTCTCCGCGGCCGGCAGCAGGCGGGCCAGGATATCGCCGTAACTGTCGGCTTTTATGTAAACGCCCGCGGCCGCGCCGCCGTAATCCCGGCCGGCCATGCGCGCGTCCAGCGGCAGCGAAATATCGCCTTTGAACTCCAGGCCGGCGGCGTAAGTCAGCTCGCGCAGCGCCGCGGCCAGGTCCCGCCGGGCCCGCAGCAGGTCGCGCCGGCGCGCGGTCGCCTCCTGGCGCGCCCGGATGCCGTCCAGGCGGCTGCGCGTGCCTGCTTTCACGCCCAGCTCCATATCCTTGAGCTGGCTCAGCGCCAGCTGCAGATTCTCGCCGATGAGGTACACCTTCTCCAGGGCGAGCTGCATATTGAAATACGCGGTCCGGGCCTTTAACAGCGCCTGCCGCCGCGCCTGTTCAGCCTCGGCTTTCCTGGCCAGCGCGTTGCGGCGCCCGGCTTCGTAAGCGCCGCGCAGCGCCCCGCCGTCATACAGGGTATAGTAGGCCGAAGGGCCGAGCGAATAATTCCAGTTGTCGCCCAGCGGCCGCGTCAGCGCGCCGAGCTTCATTTCGGTGACTACCTCGTTATAGCGCAGGCTGCCTTCCAAGGCCACGCGCGGGCCCAGCGGCGCCGCCGCCGCGGCCGCGGCGCTCTGCGCGGCCTCCGCGGCGGCCAGCGCGGCGCGGTACTGGCCGGAAGCGGCCAGTGCGGCGTCTTCCGCGGTCTTAAGGGTAACGCTGAATTCTCCGGCCTGGGCCGTCGTCGACAATATAAGGAATAATAATATAAGTTTCATAAGCCTATTCCTCTTACGGCTATCTCAGCCCTTTGCGCTATGCCTTCATCCGAGAAGATCTCGTCGCGCAGCGCGGCCAGGCCCAGCCCGCCCAGGCTGCGCACATTGTTGCGCTCCAGCACCCCGCCTATCAGCACAGGGAAGATCATCACCGGCACCAGGGCCGCTACGATAAAAGGCATGGAACGCTCCTTAACGGCGCTTTGACCCCGGCACTCCTGCACCAGCGCGGCGATCTGCCCGATATGCTCCGTGAAATTCCCGCTGACAAACGCGAAAGCTTCTTTATTGCCGTGCGCCAGGTCGGCGAAGATCATGGGCGCCGCATTGCGCACGCTCCTGACGAATTTCCCCACCTCGACCAGCGCGTTCTTTAGCCGTTCGCGCGGAGTTCCGGCCACGGACACCCCCGCCTTGAAACTTAGCATAAATTCGGCGTACATTTCCTTGAGCACGGCCTTAAGGAATTCTTCTTTGGAACCGAAATAGTAGTGGAACATGCCGGTGTTCACGCCGGCCACCCGGCAGGCTTCGCGCACGCTCAGGCCCGTTATGCCCTTCTCCTGCAGGAGTTTCCTGCCGGCTGCTTTAAGTTTCAGATCTGTTCCCGAAGGCGGTCTGGCCATACGTCCTCCATTGTTATACTGCTGTATAATTATACATCCGTATAATGATTTTGTCAAGACCTAAGTATACGAACAGGGAAAGGCCGGTCGGCAACCAGGCCAAGGGACTGCTGCGGAGGGCACGGAGCGTGAAAGGCTATAAAAAAAACGCCCCGGTTGCCCGGGGCGTTTAAAACCGTTAAAGGATTTTGATTACCACTTGTCGCCGTAGCCGCCGCCGCCGCGACCGCCGCGATCGCCGCCGCGTCCGCCGTCACGACCGCCGCCGAAACCGCCGGTGCGGGGGCGGGCTTCCATGGGGCGCGCTTCGTTGATGGTCAGCTTGCGGCCGCCGAAATCGGAGCCGTTCAGCTTTTCCATGGCCGCAGCGGCCTCTTCGTCATTGGGCATCTCGACAAAGCCGAAACCGCGGCTCTGGCCGGAGTACTTATCGGTGATCAGCTTGGCGCTGGTAACCTGGCCGTACGTCGCGAAAAGGGTGTTCATTTCCTCTTCAGTGGTCTTGAAGGGCAGTCCGCCCACATATATTCTCTTGCTCATTGTGTTATTCTCCT
>DAOPZW010000222.1:0-4102 GCA_035353595.1 Elusimicrobiales bacterium
ACCTGCGCCTGCGCAACCATCCCGTGGATGTGGTCACCCTTTCCGAAGCGCTTAAAAAGACCGGCAGCCTGGAAGACGTCGGCGGCCAGAAATACCTGGCGGAGCTGATGGAGAAGGTTTCCACGGCCGCCCACACGCAGGCCTACGCGCACATCGTCAAGGAAAAATCCCAGCTGCGCGAGCTGATCCGGGTTTCCACCAAGGTCGTCGAGAAATCCTTCGAGGGTTCGGAAGACGTCAAGAAGATCATGGATTTCGCCGAGCAGCAGGTGCTGGCGGTGGCGCAGACCAATACGGACCACGGCTTTTCGCGGGCCTCCGACCTGGCGCACGAGGTGCTGGGCCGCATAGAGAAACAGTATTCGCAGCATTCGGCCGTGACGGGCGTGCCCACCGGCTTCACCAAGCTCGACGATATGACCGGCGGGCTGCAGAAATCCGACCTGATCATCCTGGCCGCCCGGCCCAGCCAGGGCAAGACCGCGCTGGCCCTGAATATCGCCTACCACGCCTGCGTCGAGAAAAAAGTCCCAACCGCTTTTTTCTCGCTGGAAATGAACAAGCATTCCATCATGCAGCGCCTGATCTGTTCGGCGGCGCGCGCCAATTTGAGCGGCGTGCGCAACGGGAAACTCGCGCGCGATATCTGGCCCAGCCTCACCCGCTACACGGGCGAGGTGGCGGAAGCGCCGCTGTTCATAGACGATTCCTCCAGCCTCAACATCCTGGAGATCCGCAACCGCACCCGCAAGCTGATGAGCCAGCTCAAGAACGAGGGCAAGACGCTGGGGCTGATCATCATAGACTATCTGCAGCTGATCCGCGGCGCCGGCCGCACCGAGAACCGCCAGCAGGAAGTTTCCGAGATCTCCCGCCTGCTCAAGGACCTGGCGCGCAGCATGGAAGTGCCGGTGATGGCGCTGTCGCAGCTGAACCGCCGCAGCGAAGACAAGGGGCGCGACGGCAACCGCCCGCAGCTTTCCGACCTGCGCGACTCCGGCTCCATCGAGCAGGACGCCGACGTGGTGGCGCTGATCCACCGCGAATCCTATTACAAGCGGGAAGACCCGACGCTGGAGAACCAGGCCCTCCTTATTATCGCCAAGCAGCGCAACGGGCCGGTAGGAGACGTGGAAATGGCTTTCTTCCGCGAGTACACCAAGTTCGAAAACCCCACCCTGGCCAGCATGCAGGGCGTGCCCGTGCAGGACGAGGCGGTTTTTTAGCTGCCCATGACAGCCCTTTTCAGGCCCACCCGCGCCGAAGTGCGGCTGGGCGCCGTCCGGAAAAACCTTCAGAAAATACAGGCCGCGGTTAACCCCGCGCGGGTCCTTTTTGTGGTAAAGGCCAACGCCTACGGGCATGGCGCCGCCGCGCTGGCCGCCCTGGCCGAGCGCGAAGGCCTGGCCTGGGGCTTCGGCGTTTCCTCCGTAGAGGAGGGGCTGGCGCTGCGCTCCGCCGGCATAAAAAAGCCCGTCCTGGTGCTGGGCAGCCTTTATCCCTTTGAAAGTTTCGTCGAGGCGATCAACGCCGGGCTGACGGTGACCATCGCCAGCCTCGACGCCGCCCGGCAGGTTAAAGAGGCCGCCGCGCAGCTGGGTAAAAAAGCCGAGTGCCATATAAAACTCGAGACCGGCATGGGGCGCATAGGCGCTCGCAAGCCGGCGGCGCTTAAGATCTACGACGAGCTTTCCGGCCCGGGGTTGGCGCGCGTGGCCGGGCTCTATACCCACCTTTCCAGCGCGGAAACGGACCCGGCCTATACCGCGACGCAGTTGGGTTTCTTCCGCGAAACCGTCGCCGAGCTCGAGGCCCGCGGCGCGCGCGGGCTTATTTACCACACGGCGAATTCCTGCGCGGCCATGAACTATCCCGAAAGCCGCCGCGACCTGGTGCGCGCGGGCATAGCGGCTTACGGGCTGGCGGAAGGGTTCGAGCCGGCGCTGGAGCTTAAGAGCCGCATAGTTTTTATAAAGAACGTGCGCGAGGGAGCTTTCGTCAGTTACGACAAGTCTTTCCGGGCCGCCCGGCCCATGACCATAGCGACCATCCCCGTGGGCTACGGCGACGGCTACCTGCGTCGTTTTTCCAACCGCGCCGATATCCTGGTGGGGGGGCTGCGCTGCCGGGTGCTGGGAAATGTTACCATGGACATGGTGATGGCCGATGTAAGCGCCGTGCCCGGTGCGGCGGTGGGTTCCGAGGCGGTGCTGCTGGGCCGCCAGGGAGCGCAGGAAGTTACGGCGGCCGAGCTGGCGGGCCTGGCCGATACCATAACCTATGAAATAGTCACGCTGATCTCGGCCCGGGTGCCGAGGGTTTATACGGAATGAAACCGCGCATAACCGAACATATCGGGCATGAATTTATGAGCCTGGCCGAGGCGCTGGGCTCGGCGGCGCTGATGCTCAGGTCGGTGTTCTTCTGGATCTTTACCTCCAAGTTCGAGCTGCTCGAGACCGCCAAGCAGGCGGTGAAGATAGGCGTGGATTCGCTGACCGTGACCGTGCTGACCAGCTTTTTCACCGGCATGGTGCTGGCCCTGCAGATGGGCCAGTCGATGAAAAATCTTTTCAATGAGCCGATGTTCATCGGCACGATGGTGGCTTTCTCTATCATGAAGGAGTTGGGCCCGGTGATGACTTCCGTGGTGGTGGCCGGCCGCGCGGGCGCGGTGGTTACGGCGGAGATCGGCACCATGAAGGTGACGGAGCAGATAGACGCGCTCTATACCCTGGGTACCAACCCGACGCGCTACCTGCTGGTGCCGCGCTATATCGCGTTCATGATAACGCTGCCGCTGCTCACGGTGTTCGCCGATTTCCTGGGCATACTGGGCGGCTGCCTGGTGGCGGTGGTGAAGCTGGGGGTTTCTCCCTCGGCTTACATGGACGATATTTTCACGTTTCTTGCGACGGAAGATTTCATGCACGGCTTCCTTAAGACCTTTTTCTTCGCTTTCATGATAGCGACTGTTTCCTGCTATAAGGGGCTGAATACGAAGGGCGGCGCCGAGGGCGTGGGCAAGGCTACCACGGAGGCGGTGGTGATCAGCATGGTGCTGGTGATGGTGATGGATTATTTTATCAGCGCGCTGCTGGTGGCGGTGGGCATATGAGGGGGAGCGGACAGCCCGGAGGCTTACCCCGTGAACCCGGAAGAGGAACCCCTTGCGTGGGTTCCCCCCGAAGCGGGGCCCCCCTCCTGCAACGGGTTCGCGGAGTAAGCCTCCGGGCTGTCCTTGAGAGAATTTTATGATCGAGATAAGGAAACTGAACAAGGCTTTCGGGGAGAAGGTCATCCTCAGGGATATTTCCGTCGATATTAAGGACGGGGAACTATTCAGCGTCATCGGGCCGTCGGGCATGGGCAAGAGCACTTTTATTAAATGCCTTATCCGGCTGCTGAAGCCGGAGAGCGGGCAGATCATTGTGGACGGGCAGGATATCGCCTCTACTACCAGCGAATTTACGCTGGCGAAGGTGCGGCGCAGCTTCGGTTATCTTTTCCAGGAGGGGGCGCTGTTCGATTCTCTGACCGTTCTGGAGAACGTGGCCTTCGGCCTCAAATACCTGACCGACATCCCTAGGGGGGAGTATCCCAGGATAGTAAAAGAAAAACTGGCTCTGGTGGGGCTGGAGAAAGTTGAGCATCTGAAGCCTTCGGAGCTTTCGGTGGGGATGAAGAAGCGCGTGTCGCTGGCGCGCTCGATAGCGGCCGAGCCGAAGTACATGCTTTACGACGAGCCTACCACGGGCCTGGACCCGATCACCACCGGCATGGTCAAGGAACTTATCACCGATATGCGCGCGAAGCTCAACATCACCTCGGTGGTGGTCACGCACGACCTGAACCTCGCGCTCGAAATTTCCAGCCGCGTGGCGATGCTTTTCGACGGAGAATTCGTGGAGGTGGCGGAGCCCGCCAAGTTCCGCAAGTCGGAGAACGCCTGCGTAAAAGAGTTCATGGAGATCTCCCACCTCTCCCGCAAGTAACCGCCATATTTATTAACTTTATAAGAGAGCCTCTACACGCCAGTCGGGGTGGCCGGGGTTTGGTTGCGCAAACACGTGGTCGGCCACACCGTGGCCGCCACTCCCCA
>DAOPZW010000223.1:0-4084 GCA_035353595.1 Elusimicrobiales bacterium
ACTGAACAAGGAGTATATGGCCGCGGTTGGGCCTGTGCAGGTAGCCGGCGTTACGGGGCATCTTTACAAGCGGATAAAGCTTGTGCGCACAGGACGGGTTCCCGACCAGGACAGCTGTCTGGGGCAATCCGATACTACCCTTATGTTTGAGAAAAACAAGTTCTGCTACACCCTGGATTTTTTAACGGCGGATAAATGGCTCGCCAATTTTTCTTCCGCTTTCAACGGGATAATAGACGGCTTCACGGTTAAAGAAAAAAACAAAAAATAAAAGATCCCGGTACGCGGAAGAAAAGGCGCGGGGAACTTTCTGCGAGAAAGGACGCGGCTGGACCGGACCTTAAAATTGCCGTTCCCGGGCGCTCCTACCTGGCGGCGGGGGCGGCGGGATATTTTTTGCAGTAGCGGTAAACCAGCGCGGGATGCTTTTCCAGGCCTTGCCGCATTCCGGCCAGGCGCTCGTCCAGGGTTGGATACTTTTGGCCCGGCAGCACAACGGGGCCGGGCGCAGGCGCTGGCTCTTTATTAATGGCCTCGGCATAAGCGTCCATGGTCATTACCCGGGGCGGCGCGCCGGCGGCGTTATTGCAGGAATACATCGCCAATTCGGGCAGTTGTTTGTCGGCCTCGTCCTTTACCACTATAACGACCCATTCCCCGAACGAGGGGCTCGCGAAATCATTTACAAGGCTTTTGCGTCCTTTAAATTCCCGGACGACGCCCGCCCCCGCTTCATACTCGAGCGAAACCAGCCCGGAAAGCGAGGGAATGGATGTGTCCGCGGCGGGCCGCGCCCCGCAGGCGGCTAAAAAAGAGACTGTCACGACCAGGGCCGATCTTTTCAGTTCCGAGATCATACGCTCTCCTTATAACGGTACGAGGTTAACGTCAGGCCAATCCAGATCCCATTATACTTTTCTTGGCCGCGCATGGGCCTCTCAAAATAAACCGCCGGCGGTGCCGCAATAAGTTCCCCGGCTGCCCGGCTTTAAGCCCGGGAAATAGCCGTTCTGCGTGACAAAGCCCGTTTTGTATAGTATAGCGCCGGGATAAAAGGAAAATAATCCAATAGTTAAGAACGTCCCCTGTCCCGGACGGGGTGTTGCGGCGGCTTGTTACCGCCGGAGGGCGGAATGTTACAATGTAGGGCAATGAAGGATTGGTTTACCATCGACAGCGTGGATCCTGACACGCACATCATCAGTGAGTACCGGCACTGGGAAGAAACGCACTGCTACCTGTTGCAGGGAAACAGCCGCAGCCTGCTGATAGATACGGGGCTGGGCATTTGCAATATTTCCGGGGTAGTGAAAAGGCTGACGGACAAGCCTGTTACGGCCGTTGCTACGCATGTTCACTGGGATCATGTGGGCGGCCATAAATACTACCCGGATTTTTACGCCCATGCGGCGGAATTGAACTGGCTGCAGGGCGGGTTTCCCCTGCCTATAGAAACCATACGCGGCATGGTGGCAGAGCGCTGCGACCTGCCGCCGGGGTATGACGCCGGCAAGTACGAGTTCTTCCAGGGACAGCCTTCACGGTTGCTGTGCGACGGCGATACCATCGACCTCGGCGGGCGCGCGCTGCAGGTGCTGCATACGCCCGGGCATTCGCCGGGGCATATGTGCTTTTTCGAAAGCGAAAGGGGCTATCTGTTCACCGGGGACCTGGTTTACAAAGACACGCTGTTCGCCTTTTTCCCTTCCACCGAGCCGGAAGCCTATCTGCGTTCGCTGGAGAAAGTTGCGGCTTTGCCGGTACAGCGGGTTTTCCCGGGCCATCATTCCCTGGAGATAAAGCCGGAGATCCTTGGCCGCATGCGCGACGCGTTCCGGCAGCTGAAGGCGGACGGGAAACTGCGCCATGGCAGCGGCACTTTCAATTACGGCGATTGGGCCGTGCGGTTATAAAGAACCTCCTACGTTTTCCTCCCTGTCGGCCTCCCGGCCCATAGGGCCTATATAAATCGCGCCATTTTTCCCGCGGCAGCGGGCCTTTCTGCTCTACATGCCCGGGCGGGGACCGGCTACAATATAGTATCGATTCGGCATTTCCGGAAATCCGGGACAAGGGGTATGTTAATGAAAAAAATATTCTGCGCGGCGTCTTTGGTTCCCTCTCTTCTGATATCCTCAAGCATGCTCTTCGCCTCCGGCAACGGGGTTGTCCTGCACCTGTCCTATGTTAGCGACAGCGTTCGGGAGATCATGAATGAACAAAAAGATTTTCAGGGTAAGCCGCTGCCCCAGGTGGGACAGCCTGGTCAACAGCAGCATCCGGGTGGGCCTGGTCAGCCCGGCAATAATGGCGGTCACAACGGCGGCCAGCCGCCGGTAAACCCTCCAGTCCACCCGCCGGTAAACCCTCCGGTCCACCCGCCGGTAAATCCGCCTGCGCCGAAGCCGGTAGATACTACTCATGCGCGTAACGATGGTATGCGGGATGGCGCCGAAAAAGGCGAAAGGGAAGGGCGCCGGGAAGGTTACGCGGAAGGCATTAATGCCGGAGAACGGGAAGGCCGCGACAGAGGCATTCGTGAAGGTGATACCGCTGGCAGGAATTCCGGCATAAGGGATGGCTGGAACATCGATCAGTCCGCCGGTACGCAGAGAGGGAACGCGGACGGCCAGAATACCGGGATCAGTAACGGCACCGCGGCCGGCCAGAAGCGCTGCTATGACGCCGGTTATACCGACGGCTACAATTCCGCCTATGCCACCGCGAAACAGTCCGGGCTGCAGGACGCAGCTTCCTACAATGCCGGGTACGCGCAGGGCCAGGCCGATGCCTCGGCTGTAGAAACCGGCAACGGGCAGAAGGCCGGCTACCAGGCCGGTTTCAGCCAGCGCGAAGCCGAACTTGAAGCCTCTTTCACCGGGATAAGCGCCATGAAGGGCGTTTTCACCAAGGGCCTGGCGATGGGCGAAAAGAATGAACTCCCGATAGGGCTTGTCCGCAACGGGTATACCACCCCGGAAGAGCGGCGCGCCTACGAGGAAGCTTTCCAGGAGAGTTATCGCAGGACCTACCGGCGCTCTTATGATGACGCCAAGCGGGACGGCTATAATGAAAGATTCCAGTTGGCCTACAGGCGGGCCTACGACGCGCAGTTCTCGATCAGCTACCGCAACGGCTTCGCTGAGGGAAAAGAGCGGGGCTACCAGGAAGCTTACCAGGCTGCATATAACTCGATGTACAATTATTACTTTAACGAGTACAGCAGCAGGGAATACGCCGACCAGCGCGCCCAGGGCCGGTACAGCGGCCAGACCGTAGGCACCAAGGATGGCTTCGCGGCCGGCTGCGCCGAGCAGACGCAGCTCGGCTACAAGGCGGGCTACGAGAGGACGGCGGCCGCGGTGTATCCCGGCGCTTTTGAAGCCGGCAAGCAGGCCGGCATCGCCGCGGCGGACAGGTATTACAGCGAGAACGCGGTGCTGAAGGTCTTCAACATCTCGTTCTACGACGAGAACAATAACGGCAAGTTCGAGGCCAGCGAAAACGTTATGATGAAGGCCGAAGTGAGGAACTTCGGTTTCCAGAGGTCGGACGCCCTGGCCATAGTGGTCAGGAGCGAGCGCGGCGAGATAACCCTGGTCCCGGGGCTTCGCGGCGAAGGCGTGAGCGGCCGGGCCAACTCCGTGCTGACCTTCAATGTCGGCCGGCTCTATGACGTGGTTGCGCCCGACGCGGACGCCCTGTACGTGACGTTCTCGGAGAAAGGCAAACTCGTCGGCGATCTGCGCCAGGCGTATTCCAGGACGAACGCCAATAAGGTGGGCGTTGTGGGCAGTGACGGCGCCGACGTGACGAAAAAAGACACCTGGTTCTTCCCCGGCAAGATAACTTCGCTGAACGGCGGAGAAAAAGTGATAATAACCGAAACCAAGGGCAGCTACTACAAGGTCCGCAAGTCCGAAGTGAGCGGCGGGAACTGGACCGAGGGTTACATAAAGAGCGATAAACTGAGCCTGCAGTAAAGGGCCTTACCCTTAACATGAAACCGCCGGGGCAGCCCGGCGGTTTTGTTTTTGCCGGGACCGGGGACGGGGGACAATATATGACTGATCGCCGCCGATCG
>DAOPZW010000224.1:0-4081 GCA_035353595.1 Elusimicrobiales bacterium
CACCGGCAGAGGTCTTTAACAGTTTTGTTGCACTAGCGCCTTGAATGTGCCGCCGCCAGCCGGATCACCCGTGGTTGAATATATTTTATAGAATAGGACCGCCGGTGATAGCATAGGGTTGGGGAACATAATGCGAAATGCCTTCAGGCCGCTTTCAATATCGGTAGGCCCGGACCTGTACCTGGGCGGAACCTCCATTTACCTGGGAGCCAGCCTGCGGTTCTAAACCAATGTCGACTTCGAAAGACTACATGGAATCCGTGCGCAAGGCGCTGGCGCTGGTGCCGGAAATTTCTTTCCTGCTGATGAACGGGAAATTCCGCGTTTACTCGCGGCACCGGCTGTTCGCCATAGTTTCCGAAGGTGAACTTTTCCTCAAGGCCTACCCGGAAACGCAGGCGCTGTTCCGCGATACTACGCCTTACGCCTATCCCGGCATCGGCAATACATTCAAGGCTAACCCGGAATGGCTGCAAGAACCGGAGAAACTGGGCGAGTTCGCGCTTTACATGCTGGCCATACGCCCGCCAAGCAGGCCCGAAAACGGGCCGCTAACCGCCGGGCCCCGCGGCGCCGCCTGGTGGCTGGCCCGCCTGCCCTGGGAGAAGGCGCTGGCCGGCTGCGCGGCGCTGGCGGCGCTGTATTTCCTGCTGCCTTACACGGCGCTGCGCGCGGTAGGCATACAGAAAGGCGTCAAAGCCGGCAACCTCACCCTTACGGGGCTGCACGGCGAAACAAGGCGGCTGTCCGAGTGCGGGGGGAAACCGGTTTTTCTCTATGTCTGGGAAACTTATTCCCAGCGCTCCGTAGACAACATGCCCATGCTCGACGCCCTCTATGCCGAATATAAAAACAAGCGCGTCTGCTTCATGCCGGTATCCGCCAACTCGGATTTCAACTGCGACGTCAGGGCTTTGGCAAAAGCGAAGGGCATAAAGTATCCGGTCTATAACGCCGCAGGCCAGCTGCGGCCCGCTAAACAAGCCCCGATGCTGTACCTGATAGACCACGAGGGCTATATCCGCGAGTCCTATTCCCCGTCGCTGGGCGACCGGACAAAGATAGCCTCGGCCCTGGAAGGCCTGCTCCGCGACGCGCCCAATGACACCGGCAGCAAAGCCGGCCGCTGAAATGCGAGGCCCGCAAGTTTAACTTGCGGGCCTCTTGCCTGGCGCCTGCGCAACTCTATTTCAATGCATCGAGGCTCCCGCCCAGGGCGGCCAGCTCCCGCTGAACGTCGCCGGAAGACCAATGCCCGCTGCCTTTCAGCGCCGCGGTTACCGCCTCTTTGCAGCTTAGCCCGGCAGGCGAAATGCCGCGCAGGTACCGCCAGGAATTATTCAGCGCCGCTTCAGCTTCCGCGCCCAGGGCCGCCCGCGCCCCGGCCAGGGCCAGCAGCGCTAAAGCCTGGTCGGCCGCCGCCGCTTTGCCGCCGCCGGGCTCCAGGAAAGCCCCGGCGCCGTCCTGCAGCGACAGCAGCTGCCTGAGCAGCCGCCGCGAAGGAGACGCCAGCAGCTCCGCGGCCAGCGCCGCCACGCGGCTGCCGCGTTCAGGCGCGGAGGCCGCTGAAACCTTCAGCGCCGTTTTAAGGCGGACCAGCCAGGCCGCGGGCGCGGCGCCGGTTTTGTTGCCGGCGCCGTCCCCGGCAAAGGCCGCCCCGCCGGAGCCGGTCATCCCTTGCGCCCCCAAAGCGGAGCCCGCCCGGGCGGAGAATTTAGCCTGGGCGTAAGCGCCGCCCCGCGCAAAACCTGACGCGCCCGACAGGCAGCCCGAACCGAAGAACCCTTCATGCCTTGTGCCTTCCGGCAATTCCGCCTCGACAGGCACGAGCAGCGGCTTCTGTCCCCTGGCCATCGCGGTGCTCTCGTCCACGGCCACAAAGGAGGTGTACTGCGTAACCAGCTTATGCGCCAGGGCCAGCCCGACGATGCGTTCTTTCAAGTCCGCGTCTTCCTTGCCGTACATGGCCCGGCTGAGTTCCGTTATGCGCGCCCGCGCCCACAGCGGCCCCAGGGCGGCGTTGGCGGCCTCGTTTTCGGGCAGGTCCGCCTTCACGGCCATTTTCCAGGGCTGTCCGAACAATTTGCCCTTCAGCGTTACGGAGGCGACGCCGCTTTTTTTGTACCGGGCGTGGATAAAGACCGGCTGCCCGGAGAAAAGGTCCGGCAGCAGCGCCGGCGAGGCGTCGCTCACGTCGAGACCGTTCCAGTCCACCGCCAGGTCGGTAAGCACGGGGCGGGAGATCCTGTCGTAGAATTTTTCTATGACCTGTTCCAGCCTGGCGGCCTTTTCGTCCTGGCGCACATATTGCACCGTTCCCCGGCCCATCACCGCCATTTCCTCCAGCAGGTAGCGGTTGACGGAAGAGCCCACCCCCAGCGGGAAGATGCGGGAATTGTTGAGGTGTTCCTTTATGAACCCCAGCAGCTGCGTATCGTCGCCTATATAACCGTCGGTCATGAAGAGCACGATGCGCAGCCGCGCGGGGTCCTTGGGGAACTCCAGCACCGTGCGCAGGGCGTCCAGCATTTCGGTGCCGCCTCCGCCGTGCAGCCCGTTTATCACGGCGCGGCCCAGCGCCACGTTTTCCGGAGTGTTCTTAAGCGGCCGCTCAAAGTGCAGCCTGTTGCCCGAGGCGAAGCTCATTATCTGAAAAGTGTCCCCGGGGTTCATCCCTTCAAGGCACCGCAGCGCGGTCTCTTTGGCCGTCTCAACGGGAAAACCGCTCATGGAGCCGGAAACATCCAGGGCGATGACCAGCTCCTTAGGCGTTATCCGGGACAGCGGGAAGTCAGCGCCGGGCTGCACCAGCAGCGTCAGGTAGCCTTCTTTGCCTTCCTTGTGCGCCAGCACCGCGGCCCCCACCTCCCTGACCGCCGGCTCATAACTGAGCAGAAAATCCTTGTTGGCAATGCGGTCCTCCGGGTCCAGCCCTATCTCCGCCCTGGACGGGGCCAGCGTGGCCACCGTTATCTCGTGCGAGGCGCTGCGGATATTCTTTACCGCTACCCCGGCGTCCAGTTTTACCTCCACGGAAATGTCGCGACCCGACCGCTGCCCGGGCTTCACGACGGGCGGAGTGATGCGGGAGGCGTCCGGCACCCGGCCGGTGTCGGCGGCCCAGCCGGTGCCGGCCTTGCCCGTCTTATCGCCGGGGATATAGCGCGGCCCCACCGTCATCGGGAAAACGAAAGTATATATTCCGTGATCATAGCCCAGGGTCTGTATGTATTTAAGCGTTACCCATATTTCATGGCCGGGGGGGATATTGGCTACCGACTGGGTGAAGATATTCGGCCGCTCCTGGTCCAGCAGCGCCGCCGTTTTACCTTCGGCCATGGCTTTCTCATAAACCTGCCTCGCTTCCTCGCGCCTCTTTATCTGTCCCTTAATGACGCGGTCCGCCACGGTCAGCGTCAGCTCGTTGACCGCCGCGTTCTCGGGCAGGGGAAACACGTAAACGGCCTCTATGGGCGCGGTAGCAGGATTGACGAACACCTGCGTGACGCTCACTTCGGCCACGAAGCCGGAGATGCCTGCTTTCACTTCGGTATGCTTCAGGGGAAGTATCCTGGCGGCTGCTCCGCCGGAAACCTCCTGCAGGGAACCTTCGCCCATAGCCGCCGCCTGCGCGAACGCCGCGGGGGGAAAGGCGAAAAAGACCGCCGCCGCCAGTATCAGTTGAGTCTGCGCTATAAGTTTCATAAGGCCTCCGTTCTGCCGCAACTTCCTGTTTGACACCGCGGCGCCGGAAAAGTTCCATAAATCTTCCGCAATTGGTAAACTTTGAGGGAACTTTTTACCGCAGCCGGTGTCGAATAGGTGCAGCCGGGGAGGAGCGTTGGACGCAGAAGAGCTGTTTGAAAAGCATGCGGCCCTGGTCTACAACCTGGCGCTGAGGCTGAGCGGCAACGCCGCCGACGCCCAGGATATAGCCCAGGACGCCTTTGTGCGGGCTATGCGCGGGCTGGCGGAGCTGCGCGACCAGTCGGCCGCCGGGACCTGGCTGTACCGCATAACGATGAACGTCTGGAAGAACAGGGTCCGGTCGGAAAAAAGAAGGTCCTTCTGGAAAACCTTT
>DAOPZW010000225.1:0-4012 GCA_035353595.1 Elusimicrobiales bacterium
GCCTACCAGCCGCCGCGGCGGATTTTTAATTATTCCGGAAAAACCTCCGAGTTTTTGCTGTTATAGCTTATCTGGGCGGAGGGGGAACTTTTTTTAATTTTTAGGCGGAGAAAAAACGGGATTTTCGGTAAGGTGCTCCCGGTAATCTATCTTATGTTTACTACAGGTCCGGGCCCCGCTGCCGGCGCAGAAGCTGGACGGCATCTTCGCGTAAGCCGGACAGAACACCGGCCAATGACTGCACGCTGCACTATAAGGACTAATTCCTGCAGGTGGAGGCACAGAAAGCGGACATCTCAATTTGCTTGCAACAAGAGCGCGGCGTTGCGCGGGAGGGACAACGGCAAATCAGTATTCTTCAGCCAGCGCTTCGGCTTCTTCTTCCTGTGACGGGGGTTCCGGTTCGTCGAGGTCTTCGTCCGGCGCTGCGCGCCCGGAGGCGGCCAGGTATTCTATCAGCCCGCCGGGATTGTCAGTGAGGATGGCGTCCACGCCTATCCTTTTCATGCACCCCCAGGCCCGCGGTTTGTTGACCGTCCAGGGGATCACCTTGAAGCCCTGCCTGTGCAGTCTCGCCACCACGGCCTTGTTGAGCCATTTGTAATAGGGGCTTATGATGTCGGCGCAGGTCTTATGCGGGGTGCCCAGCAGGTCGAAAGGGTTGCCGGTGAGGCGGGAGGTCAGGACCTCGGGGGCCTGTTTTTTCGTCTCCTCAAGGGTGCGTTCGTCGAAAGACTGGATGATGGTACGGCCGGTGACGCCGTATTTGCGCAGTACGGCCAGGGTAAGGCGCACGAATTCCTCCGGCTCCGGGCTGAGGTCCGGCTTGTGCTTGTTGATCTTTGTCTCGATATTGAAGCGTATGCCCGCGGCCTCCGGGTGCGCCGAAACCGTAACATAGGCCATAACCTCGTCCAGCGTGGGGATGCGCTCTCCGGGGCTTGGGGTCTGGTGCGGGAACGAAAGGTTCCGGAGCGAGCCGCAGTCGTAGCGCTTTAACTCGGCCAGCGTCAGGGAGCGGATAGCGGGGGAAGAGAGAGGTGCTTTTCCTTCGGGCCCGGTGCAGATCAGCGGGTTTATGCGCTGGTCGTGCGTGACCACGACAACATCGTCCTTGGTGACGTTGAGATCGAACTCCAGCACATCCACGCCGGCCTTGAGGGCCTCTTCGAAAGCTGCCAGGGTGTTTTCGGGGCGTACCCAGCGGGCGCCGCGGTGCCCCTGTACCTCCGGGTTCCAAGGGCGTTCGGCGAAACTCGCGGCAGGGAACGCGAGCAAGAGTGTGAGCAGCAGATATGGTCGCATGATGTAGATGTGTCAGCCGGGTCCGGCCTGTCGGACCTCAGTATAAGATATATCGCCCAATGGGGTATGTCAAGGGCCTTCCAGCATGCCCGTTCAACCGGCGCCTGAGGTACGATCGTCCATAGGGCGGCGCAAAAAATTGCCGGGCGCGGGTATCTATAGCGCCTCGCCGGCGGCGGGTCCCAGTCGCGGGCCGCTTTAGACCTTTGCCGCTCTATACTTAGGCCCTGTCTAACTCGGGAAAAAGGGGACAGGCTGCTTTTTTAAAAAAAGCAGCCTGTCCCCTTTTTTTCATCCGTTGGTAATTAAAAGCCAGCCGGGGCCTTGCGTTCGCTCGGCCCTGGCGGGCTTTTATGTCATGGTTGCCTCTTCATCTCAGTAATGATTTCATATAATCATTGTTGGCGGCAAAAGAGGTTTAAAAATGGATATTCCAAGAATTTTCAGCATTTCCGAAAGCGCTCACCGCATACATAACCCGTTCACTTCGGAAAAGTTCGCCACGCTCGGCGCGGCCCTGCGCCTGCATCCGGGAACCCGGATCCTGGACCTCGGCAGCGGTTCGGGGGAAATGCTGTGCACCTGGGCCCGCGACCACGGCGTCACCGGTACCGGCGTAGACCTGAGCCCGCTGTTCACGGAGCAGGCCAAGCGCCGCGCCGCGGAACTGGGCGTGGCCGGCAAGGTAAAGTTCATCCATGCCGACGCCGCGGGCTATGTCTCCGCCGAGAAAGCGGGAGTGGCGGCATGCGTGGGCGCTACCTGGATCGGCGGCGGAGTAAAGGGCACCATAGAGCTCCTGGCGCGCAGCCTTAACGACGGGGGAATGATCCTCGTCGGCGAGCCCTACTGGCGGCTGCCTCCGACGGAGGAGATAGCCAAGGGGTGCCTCGCCGGCTCCATTTCAGATTTTCTCACGCTGCCGGAACTTATCGCCTCTTTCGGCCGCCTCGGCTACGACGTGGTGGAGATGGTGCTGGCCGACCAGGACGGCTGGGACAGGTACGAGGCCGCCAAGTGGCTCACCATGCGCCGCTGGCTGGAGGCCAACCCCGGAGACGAATTCGCCAAAGAGGTGCGGGCCGAGCTGACCGCGGGCCCCGCGCGCCATGCCGCCTACACGCGCGAGTACCTGGGCTGGGGCGTGTTCGCCCTGATGCGCCGCTGATATGGCCGACTGGTTCACCATAGACGGGATCGAGCGCGATTCCCATATCCTCAGCGAATACCGCCACTGGGAAGAAACGCACTGCTACCTGCTTAACGGCGCCGAGCGCAGCCTGCTGATAGATACCGGGCTGGGTATCTGCGACATCCGCGAGAAAGTAGAGCGGCTGACCGATAAACCGGTCGCAGCGGCGGCCACTCATATACACTGGGACCACGTAGGCGGGCACAAGCACTTCCCGGAATTTTACGCGCATGGAGAGGAACTGCACTGGCTTAACGGCGGCTTCCCGCTCACGCCGGAGCAGATCAGGGCCATGGTGGCGGACCGCTGCGACCTGCCCGAAGGCTACGACGTTGAAAAGTACGAATTCTTCCAGGGCAGGCCGGCGCGGGTGCTGAAGGACAACGACGTAATAGACCTGGGCGGCCGCAGCGTGAAGGTGCTGCATACGCCGGGGCATTCTCCGGGGCACATGTGCTTCTGGGAGGAAGCCCGCGGCTATCTTTTTACGGGGGACCTGGTTTACAAGGACACGCTGTTCGCCTATTACCCTTCCACGGACCCGCAGGCGTACCTGAACTCCCTGGAGAGGATAGCCGCCCTGCCGGTGAAACGCGTGTTCCCGGCGCATCACTCGCTGGAGATACAGCCGGAGATACTGTCCCGCATGCGCGACGCGTTCCGGCGGCTGAACGCCGGGGGCAAGCTGCGCCACGGCAGCGGAACCTTCCGTTACGGCGACTGGGCCGTGCGGTTGTAATTGAACGATGCACATCCGGAGAACCGCTCTCTTTTTGTCGCTTCTGCTGCCGTCGGCCTTCTGCCGCGCCGGGGTGTCAGCCTCCACGAACACGGTAAGGATAGGCTACTTTTTCGGCGGGTTCCACATGTCGCCCCAGGCCCCGGTAAAGCAGCTGCTGCAGGCTTCCACCACCTATACGCGCCTTGAGGGCGCGGATTATAAACCCGCCTACTATAACAAAGGCCTTTACCTGCTGCGCTGGCCGGAGGGCGTGAAACCGGAAGAGCTCAGGATCCAGGCCTCCGGCCTTAAAAAAATCGCGGAAGTTCCCGTTCTTGAAACCGCTTATAGCGTAGTGGCGGAATACCCGCAGCCCCCCGGCGCGGCGCGGCCCCTTCTGGAAGGACTGGGCACGAAGTACGGCGCGATATACGAAGCCGACCTGGGCGGCGGCAACAGCGCGGCCCTGCTGGCGCTCGACGGCCCCCCGGGCGCGGTGAACGCCTGGTTCCCGACGATCGCCATGGAATTCAAACTGGGCGGCGGCGGGAAAGAGGCGGTCGTTCACAGTTTCGCCAAACCTTTCGGCGGCTGGGGCCGGAATTTCTCCCTCGGTAAGAAACGCTTCGCCGAAATTCCGCCCGACCTCAAGGTGGCGGCCTGGCTGCGCAACGCCCCGCCCGGACCGGCCAACGCGCAGAGCGGAGAGATAGAGCTGTTCTGGCCGCGCGTGCCTGACAGTTTCACCCGGCTATTGAACGAATTGGAGATGAATGCCGTCATCCTCTCCGAAC
>DAOPZW010000226.1:0-3973 GCA_035353595.1 Elusimicrobiales bacterium
CAGGGACCGCGCGGCCGCCCAGCTTGCAGACGCCTCCGTGCAGGTGGAGGAAGAGACGCTGGTCGCGCTGGGCAGGCTCAAAGCCTCCGCCGACGAGGTGTCCACGGCTTCTATGACCGTAACCATGGCGGCGCAGCAGCTGGAGATGGCGCGCAACCGCTTCGCCGCCGGGGCGGGAGACAATATAGAACTGGTGGACGCCCAGACTTCTCTTTCGCGGGCCAAAGACAACCTGATCGACGCCGTGTCCCGCAATAAAGAAGCCAATATCCGCCTGACCCTGGCGCTGGGCCGGATGAAAAATTTTAAATTCTGAGAACTCCGAGGAACTCCCATGAACGACAACGAAACTATCCCCGCGAAACCCCGCTCGAGGAAAAAGAACCTGGGTCTGTTCGCCGCCCTGGCCGCGCTGGCCCTGGGCGTGGCGGCCTACTACTGGATGCATTCCGCCGAGCACGAGAGCACCGACGACGCCGCCATAGAGGCGCATGTGCTGCCGATAAGCTCCAAAGTTTCCGGCCAGATCTTCGAAGTGGCCGTGGACGACAACCAGCATGTGGACAAGGGCGCGCTGCTGGCGCGCATCGACCCGCGCGATTACCAGCTGAAGCTGGACCAGGCCAGGGCCGAGTCCGCCGCGGCGAAGGCCGAGGCTGCCCGCGCCGCCGCCGACGCCGTCAGGTCGCAGCAGCTTTATGAAAGGGACGACGTGTCCCGCCAGGTCTACGAAAAAGCCGTGGCGGACGCCGAGGTGCTTAAAGCCAGGGCGCAACTGGCAGCCAAGAAAGTGACGGCGGCGGAACTCGACCTGGCCAATACGGCCATAACCGCGCCCGAGGCGGGCAAGGTCACCAGGAAGAACGCCGAGATGCGCGCTTTCGTGCAGGTGGGCCAGCCGCTCATGGCCATAGTCACCGACGAGGCCTGGGTAGTGGCCAATTTCAAGGAAACCCAGCTGACCGCCATGCGCCCCGGCCAGAAGGTGGGGATAAAAGTGGACGCTTTTCCCGGACTCGATCTCCGGGGCCACGTGGACAGCATCCAGTCCGGCACCGGCGCCCGCTTCAGCCTGCTGCCGGCCGAGAACGCCACCGGCAACTTCGTGAAGGTCGTCCAGCGCGTGCCGGTAAAGATAGTTTTCGACGAGCCCGTCGGCGACATGATGCTGGTGCCCGGCATGTCCGTGACTCCCACAGTGCACTTGAAATAATGCAGCCGGCAAGTCACCAGCCCGGTTTCTGGAAACCCGCCCATTCGCCCTGGCTGGTGGCTTTTTCCGTGCTGCTGACCACGTTCATGCAGGTGCTGGACACCTCGGTGGCCAATGTCTCGCTGCCGCATATCGCGGGCGGGCTGTCCGCCTCCACGCACGAAGTCTCGTGGGTGCTCACCAGCTACCTGGTGGCCGGCGCCATCATGCTGGCCGCTTCCAGCTGGCTGAGCGTGTTCGTCGGCCGCAAGCGCTACATGGCCATTTGCGTGGCGGTCTTCACCATAGCTTCGATGCTGTGCGGCATGGCGCAAACCCTGCCGCAGCTGATCCTGGCCCGCATCCTGCAGGGCCTGGGCGGGGGCGGGCTGCAGCCGCTGGCGCAGGCCGTGCTGCTGGAAAGTTTTCCGCAGGAGAAGCGCGGGCAGGCCATGGCCGCCTACGGCATGGGCATCATAGTCGCGCCCATCATCGGCCCGCTGCTGGGCGGCTGGATAACCGACAATTATTCCTGGCGCTGGATCTTCTACATCAACGTGCCCATAGGCATACTCGGCCTGGTGCTGCAGAATATGTTCCTGGAAGACCCGCCCTACCTTAAGCGCGACAGCTCGGCGAAGATCGACTATTTCGGCCTGGCGCTGATGGTGGTCGGCCTCGGGGCGTTCCAGCTGGTTATCGACAAGGGCCAGGAGGTGGACTGGTTCGCGGACAGCTGGATACGCGCCGGCACCTTCATCTTCACGGTGGCTTTCCCGCTGTTCGCCTGGTGGGAACTGCGGCGCAGGAACCCGTTCATGAACCTGCGCCTGCTCAAAAGCCGCAACCTCTCCATCGGCACCGCGCTGATGGCCGTACAGGGCGCGGTGATGATGGGCTCCACCGCCATACTCCCAATCTTCATGCAGCAGCTCCTCGGTTATCCGGCTTTCCAGAGCGGTCTGTCCATGATGCCGCGCGGCATAGGTTCGATGATCGCCATGATCATCGTCAGCAAGCTGATCTCGAATCTCGGCAACAGGGTGATGATAGCCGTGGGCTTCCTGGGGCTGGCCGTGACCCTTATGATCTTTTCCGGCCTTAACCTCAACATCGCGCCGTCGAACATCTTGCTGCCCCTGTTCTTCAACGGGCTGATGATCGGGTTCACTTTCGTGCCGCTGACCACGCTGACGATGGCCAACCTGAAGCAGTCCGACATACAGCAGGCCAGCGGCATCTTCAGCCTGCTCAGGAACATCGGCGCCAGCATCGGCATCTCGCTGATGTTCACCATGCAGTCGCGCATGGCGCAGGTGCACCAGAGCGCGCTGGGTTCCAATATCAGCGCGTACAGCCAGCAGTTCCAGTCCTGGTCCGCCCAGGTCGGGAGCCTGCTGGCTGACCCCATGGCGGCCTACGGCCTGGCCTACCGCAACGTGGTGCGGCAGGCGGTGCTGCTCTCTTTCATGGATTGCTTCAGGTGGCTGGCTTACGCCGCCATCCTGGCTATGCCCCTGATCGCTTTCTTCAAGGGCAGCCGCCACATAAAGAGCCAGGCCGAGATGGCGCTTATGGAGTGAGCCCGCTTTCCGGTAGGCGCTGTCCGTGCTGTTCATCCCGGACCAGTTCAACTTCTGGTTTCCGGAGAGCGCGCCCTGATGCTTTCGGACACTTCGTTCTTCAGGAACCCCCATCGTCGCCAGGCCGGGGATACGCCGGAGAAGCTGGATTATGAACGAATGGCGGCGGTGACCCGCGCCGCAGCGGCGGTGCTGGAGGAAAAATAACGGCGGACTATCAGCGTGCCGCCCGGCGCCGGGCGGGATTTCCGGTCCTTCAAAACCACGGGAAGGTCACTGCGGTTTTGCCGTAGTCTTTTTAGTTTGGTATATTGCTAATAATATCCGTGTTCCCCATCGCGTAAACAGGACGGAGCGCTGCTTATGGCAATTAAAGACATAAAGATGAAAGAAGGTCTTGAACTGGAGCTGCGCTCGGGAGGCGACAAGTTCCTGCTTTTCTATTCCGCCTGGTGCCCGTATTGCATCGAGTTCACTCCGGCCTTCGAAAAGATCGCGGCCAGCGACGCCGGAGTTTTCTCCAAGGTCTGCATCGACGAGCTGCCGGAGGTCGAGGATCTGTTCTCCATAGAAGTCGTCCCCACGGTGCTTTTCTTCCGCAGCGGCGTAGTGGACCGGCGCCTGAACGGCATAGAAGGCGTCGGGCTGACCGCCGAGGGGCTGGCTGATTTCATCTTTCTTTGCCGCGGCCGGGGCAGGCATTAGCCCGTCCGGTACGGCCGGAGTTTTCCGGCCTGCTTCGGATCCTGCGCGAATACCGGTAAACAGCGTCATCGCGGCTGCCGGCTGAAAAGGCCTCCTTGCGGAGGCCTTTAGCTTGCAGGCCGCGCGGCTTCGGGCGCGCTAACGCTCGCGCTGCGCGAACTTCAGCATTTCGAACCAGGCCGGGCTTAGGGCCCCGGCCGTAAACGCGGCGCCCAGGTCCTTCAGGTGCAGGATCCCGAAATGGAACACGCCCCTGAAGAAAGGCGTGTACAGCGTGATCGTCATAACGCCCAGCGCGCCGGCGCAAACCCACCAGAAAGTGCGGTGCGCCTGCTCCATTATCCTTAAGAAGTTGTCCTTCCAGGACAGGTTCGTGAGGATAAGCAGTACGTTGGAGAAGACCAGCGTCACGAAGGACAACGCCCTCGCCTCGTCCTCACCCTTGCCCAGGCTCAGCGCGAACAGGAAGATGCCGAATACCACGGCCAGCACG
>DAOPZW010000227.1:0-3967 GCA_035353595.1 Elusimicrobiales bacterium
CAGCTACGACGCGCACCGGCCCGGCTATCCGGTAGAACTGGCGCAGGACGTCATACGGATCTCCGGGATACCGCCGGGCGGCGAGATGGTGGAAATAGGCTGCGGTACCGGGCAGGCGACGCGGCCCTACGCGGAGCGGGGCTACAGGCTGACCTGCCTGGACATAGGCCCGGAGACGGCGGCGAAAGCGCGTGAAAATTTCAGGCTGCTACCCAACGTTACGGTGCTCGTGAGCTCTTTCGAGGACTGGACGCCCGCTCACAACAATTACGATCTTGCCATCGCGGCGGCCGCGTTCCACTGGCTGACCCCGGGATCGCGCTTCCCTAAAATAGCGCGGCTGCTCAAGCCCGGCGGCGCGCTGGCCATGTATGCCAATGCACATAAGCCGCCTGAGGACGGCTTTTTTAAAGACATCCGGGAGATCTACGCCAGGCTGGCGCCGGGGCTCAGGAAAAAAACGGCCGGCGACGGCCCTCCGCCGCCGGAGGAAGGGGTCGAACTATTCGAGCCGCCGGTGCTGAGTTCTTATCCCTGGGAGAAAACCTTCCGGGCCAGGGAGTACACGGCGCATATCGGCACTTTCTCCGACCATGCCGTGCTGCCGGAAGACGTGCGCAGGCAGCTTTACGCGGAGCTGGAAACACTGATAGACGGTAAATACGGCGGTACCGTTACGAAACATTTTGTGGCGCAGTTGGCGGTCTTTAAAAAGAAAAAATAGCGCCCCGCGTGCCAGTGGACGCAGTTTACTTAATGATCATTTGCCGGGATATTTGCGGCGTATCGGCGAATAACGATACGGACGGAAGGGCTGTTTTGTTTTGTAGAATATCCGGCAGGAAGTTAAAGTTCAAGCCCAAGCTGACATATTTAAAATTATGCGCCTAATTATACTGTTCTTTCTGCTTATCCCCGGCCTGCTTCTCTCGGCCGCTCCCGGAGCCCAGGCGGCTAAAAAAGCCGGGGCCGCGTCCAAAGCGGCGGACTACAAGGAGATCCCCGCTTTCAGCTGGGGCCTTGTCTCGACCGGCTTCCTGGAGGGATTCAAGAATCGCAACAGGGAAATAGAAGCGGCGGAGGCCGGCCGTTTCTTCCCGGGCGTGGTGGCTTTCGCGCTGGGGCGAATAGATAGCGCCGGGCATTACCTGATGCTCAACTGCGGCGCCGGCTGCAATGCCAAGAGGGACGCGCTGGAGGAACGCATGGTGTACGCTTCCTTCCTGGAAGCCGTGCCTACTCCCAAGGCCGCAAAGGACACGCTTTTCAATGCTCGCACCTGGGAGCTTAGCCCTTTGGGTTATAAATATATAGAAAAGCTGCACAAGCGCTACCCGGACCTGCCCACCCGGCTGGGGCGGCTTGTCGGTGCCGCCTTCGCGGGCAAGTAACAGGACGCAGGCGGTTCATTGGCCGGGGCGGCGCGGCTGACGGGGACTAAAAAGCGTGACCACGCGGTTTGCCGGTTTTCTTTTGTTTTTATCCGCTGCGCTTATCTTTTGCGCGGGGCCGGCGCGCGCCTCTTCAAAAGCGCTGGGATTCTATTCGAAGCTGGCCCTGCCCGTTTATTCTTTTGAAGACCCCGCGCGCCAGCCTGCGGCGATTTCACGGTTATATATAGGAAGCAATAAGAGTTATGCGGCGGAACCGAAGGAAATAGCCATAGCCGGAAGAACGCTGAGCGCCGGCGTTTCGGCGGCCGCGCTGCTGCAGCCCTTGTCGCCGCTGGCCGCGGCAGGTTTCTTTATTGTCGGCGCTTACAATGTTTCAGAACTGATCTCTCTTTTGACGTCCAGATCTTCACCCCGTTCCGAGTGGTCCTTTATCTGGTCGCAAAAATAAAAAGCGGGATGCGGGGCGCTTTGCCGTCGGGCTAAATTACGGCGTACAGGACCGTTTCGCAGGCGACGGGCTGGTGCTGGCGCAGGTAGAACCGGTAATCCGGCGTCAGCGATCTTATGAATAAAGGTATTTCAAAAAGATCGCCCGGCTTGTGGTAAACGCATACCGCCAGTCGGGGGCGGTTGCGCTTTATGGTTTCGGCCGCGCCTTTTAAGGCTTCCAGCTCGGCCCCCTCAATATCGAGCTTTATAAAAGTGGCGCCGGGCGCCGCCTGGTCTATGGTTGCCGCCTCAACGGAAACCTTGCCGGCGCCGGAGACGGCCGAGGCCGAGGTGCCGTGCCACACGGCGAAAGGCAGCGTTGCGGGCGCGCTCCACAAACCCTTGTTCAGCACCGTAACGCCGCGCAGGCCGCGCCGCTCTACCGTGGCCTTCAGCCTGGCGGCGTTGGCCGCTTCCGGTTCGAAGGCGTGGCAGCCGGCGAATTTATTGCCGGTGAGGCGCATGAAAGTCAGCAGGGTGTCCCCCGTATAAGCCCCGCCGTCCACGAATACTTCCCGGTCCGAGAGTTTTATTATGTCTTTGGGGAAATACTGTTCCTTGCGGCATACGGCCGCCAGCGGCTCAGCGGCGCCGCCCAGTTTGCTGTTGAGGAATGCTTCGAAGGTCCTGCGCGAAAGGTCGTCGCCCAGCAGTTCATAGGCCGCGCCGAACTGCGCCTTGTTTGCCTCAAGATAAGCGCGGTCGAAAGTGTTGTTCAGCAGCTCGCCCATCACGTCGAAGAAATAGATCCCGGCCGCGCGGCCGAGGTTCATGCGCCCCAGCTTTTCCCTGGCCAGGCGGGCGTTCGCGAAAGCTATGACGATATTGAACTTTTCGAACCTGCGTCCGATCTCCTCGAAACTGACGGCGGCGCCCGAGGCGGTGAACCCGGCGTCGGTAAAGACGGCGGCCGGGGCCAGGCCGCGGCGGTACAGGTATTCGCGCAAATAAGGCGCGTACCAGCCGTCGCCGTACAGCACTAAAGGCAGGCCGGCGGCTTTCAGTTCCTTTATGTCTTCCGCCGCCCCGCCGGGCCCGGCATTGATCTTATTCCAGAGCGTATCCACTGAGCTATTCTAACAAAACCGCGGGGATAGGGACGCTTGATTTAATGACTATTCCGGCGGATCCGGGTTTCGCGGCTATTACGGCAGGGCGGGCTCGGGGGCCAGCAGGCGGGCGGTGGCGCGGCTTCTGCTGAAGAGGCGGGACAGCCACGCGCCTTTGGCTAAGGTGGAAAGGCTGATGGCCCACCAGATGCCGGCGGTGCCGAAGCCCAGCGTTACGGCCAGCAGCCACGCCAGCGGCCAGCGCGCCAGGGTGAGCGGCACGGCTATCAGCATGTAGCCGCGGGTATGGCCCAGCCCGTTGAAGACGCCCTGGAAGAGCAGCTCCCAGCCCAGGAAGATCTCGCAATAGCCGATGATGCGCAGGTAATGCGCGGCGTGGGCTATCACTTCCGGGTCGGAGGTGAGGGGGCGCACCAGCCAGCCGGGGATAAAGATGAAGGCCAGCGCCACGGGCAGCAGCAGCGCGGTTATAAGCGCGCGGCCGCGGGCGGCTATCTGCCTGATGCCGCTGGTGTCGCCGCGCCCGTAGGCCTGCCCTATCAGCGTGGCCATGGCCGTGGAAAAGCCCATTGAAAGGTAATAGGGTATGCCTTCCCAACGGAAGCAGACGCTGAGTCCCGCCAGCGGGGCTTCGCCGAAGCGCGTGATGATGACGGTGAGCGCCGGGTAGACCAGCGACCAGATCAGGTTTACGGCGGCGGACGGCACGCCTATGTGCAGTATGCGCCGGGCGTGGGTGAAGGCGGGGAGCTTCAGCAATTCGGCGAGCGGCGGCAGGAAGCCGCGCCGGCGCAGCCAGGCCGCCTGCAGCGCCAGCGCGAAGGCGGTGGCTGTCACCGATGCCGCAGCCGCCCCTATAACGCCGAAAGGCCTGCCCGTGAAATAACCGAGTATCAGCACCGGGTCCAGCAGCATGTTGATGACTACCGACGCGGACATGATCAGCACATTGGTGCGGGTGTCGCCGTAGGCGTTGAAGATGCTGCCGGCCAGGCTGCAGAGGTAATAGAGCGG
>DAOPZW010000228.1:0-3955 GCA_035353595.1 Elusimicrobiales bacterium
CGGGGGCGTCGTTGGTGTGCAGCGTGGAGAACACCAGGTGGCCGGTCATGGCGGCGTTGATGGCGGTGGCCATGGTCTCAAAATCGCGGATCTCGCCCACCATTATCACGTCCGGGTCCTGGCGCAGGAACGAGCGCAGCCCCGAGGCGAAAGTTAGCCCCACGTCGGCGTTGACCATCACCTGGTTTATGCCTTCCAGGTTATATTCGATGGGGTCCTCGATGGTGACGATGTTCACGTCGGGCTCGTTGAGCGTGGCCAGCGCGGAATAAAGGGTGGTGGACTTGCCGGACCCGGTGGGCCCGGTGATGAGATTGATGCCGTGCGGCGCCTTGAGGCACTTGGCGAAGATGGCCAGGTTCTCGGGCTCCATGCCCAGGTCCTCCAGCCGCAGCTTCAGGCCGGAGGAGTCCAGGATACGCATCACCACTTTCTCGCCGGGCCCGCAGGGCAGGATGGAGACGCGCAGGTCTATCTCGTGGTCGTCTATCTTGAGCTTGGTGCGGCCGTCCTGCGGCAGGCGGCGCTCGGAAATGTCCAGCGTGGACATGATCTTCAGCCGGCTGATTATGGCGTTGTGGAATTTCTTGGGCGGCGAGGGCTGCGCGTGCAGCACGCCGTCGATGCGGAACCGCACCTTGGTGTCCTTGTAGGTGGGCTCGATGTGGATATCGGAAGCGTGCGCCTTGATGGCCGAGGAGATTATCAGGTTGACCATCTGCACGATGGGGGCGGCCTCCCCCTTCTCTTCCAGGGAGATCAGTTCCTCCCCCCCGCCTTTCGACTCGTCCGCCTCCACCACCGACACGTCCGTGGTGCCGTCGGAACGCCGCAGGATCTCGTCCAGCGCGTCCTTTGAAGTTTTGGAGCCGTAATTCTTGTCGATGGCCGCGATGATATCCGAGTCGGCGCCGAAAACAGGCTTAACGTCGTACCCGGTCATCATTTTCAGATCGTCCAGGATGACGATATTAAGGGGGTCCTCCATGGCTACCTTGAGCTTGCCCTCGGCTTTTTCCACGGCTATAAGATTATAGCGCCGGGCGATATTTTCGGGGATGATCTTCAGGACCTCCGCCGCAATGACCACCGTGCGCAGGTCCACGAATTCTATGCCGAACTGTTTGCTCAGGAATTCCAGCAGCCGGCGCTCATCGATGAATTTTTTATGGACCAGCAGCTGTCCCAGCTTGCCCCCGCTGCCGCGCTGCATTTCCAGCGCTTCATTGAGCTGGCCGGCGGTGATCAGGCCGGAGGTGACAAGCATCTCCCCCAGGCGCCTGGAAATATTAATAGATAAGCCTTTTTCAGCCATAGAAAAGGGAACGCCAGCCGGCAACAACGCAACGAGGGCCGCCGCGGATAGCCGGGAAGCTCTTACTTCTATTTTACAATATATGAGGGACTTGTTCTAAAACAGCTCTTCGTCGGACTCCTGCGCCTTGAGGTATTTAACCTTATCGTTGGATTCAGGCTGCTCGAAACCGGTCGGATCGGCCTCTGCGTTGCCGCCGGCGGCGGGAGCGTCCGGCAGCGGAAGTATGGCTAACTCGCGGGGCTTGACCGGTTTTCTGACGCGGGGCTGCGGCTTCACCGCAGGCTTTGCCGTCTTTTTCACCGGCGCGGCGCTGGCGGTTTTCTCCCTGGAGGCGTCCAGCAATTCTATGGCGTTATTGTTTATGCCGCGCACGATATCGCCCTTGGCGGCGTCAACCTCGAACTGGTAGATCATCGGGTCCTGCTTGGGCCTGATCAAGCGGTACTGCACCACCAGGATGTCGCCGTGCAGCGGGGTGGCGGTCCACTCCTCGTTGGCCCCGCCGGCTCCGCCGGAGAGGAAGGAATTGGAGAACCAGGACTCAATGGAGCCGCGGCCGCCGGCCAGTTTATATGACTTTACGATTTCCAAAGCCTTGCGGATATTTTCATTAGAAGGTTTTTCGGCCTGGGGGACGGGTTCCTGCTGCGTTTCCGCGGGAGCGGGTGCGGTCTCTGCGGCGGGCGCGGGCTGCGTTTCAGCCGGCTGTTGCTGAACCCCGGCGGGCTCCGGGCTGGCGGCAGGCTCTTCCAACTGGGCGGTGGCCGCGGCGCGGGCGGGCTTTTTGCCTCCGCCCAGGTTCATCATGGAAAATTCGGAGAAGCTGATGCCGTCGCCCAGGAAAAAATAGCCCAGACCGCCGACCGCTATGCAGCCGAAAATCAATATTACACCGACAAAAGCCATCTTGCCGCCCTTCTTTACCGGCTTAACGGCGGCGCCTTTCGCCTTGGTTGCCGGCTGCACGGAGCCGTCCTTTACCGGCGCGCCCTCGGGCGACGCCTTTGAAGACCGCTGCGTCTGATCCGGCCCCGCCGCGGGAGCCACTGTCGCCCGGTTCAGGTCGGCAGGCTGGTAGTCGCCGGACGGGGCGGGAGAAAAAGAAACGCCTTGCGCCTGAGAGCCCAGGGGCGCGGACGGATTATAAACCTGCGGCTGCTGGAACGACGGGGCCGGCGCTGAAACCGGCACGAATTCCATGGGCTGCGCGGCATGCGACGGAGGCTGTGACTGCTGCGTCCGTGCCGGGACCGGCGCGGGAGCCGGGGCGGGCGCGGGAGCATAGGCTGGAGCGGGCGCGGCGGCCTGCCCCGGCCACGATTCGATCTTAAACTGCTGCGAAGTCCCTTCCGGCTTGGCGGTAACTACGGTAAAATCGTAAACCACGCCGCCCGCCTGCTGAGGCAGGGGCTCTAAATTCTCGAAACCGCGGTAAGCGCCGGCCGGGGCGGCTTCCGGCCCGGGCAGCGGGGTATTGCGGTGGGAGACTTCATAAGTTTCCGGCGCGGCCTGCTGCCGGGGCGCCGGCTTGGGTTCGGGCTCGCCCGCGGGCTGGGCGGCCTGCGGTTTGGCGCCGTAAACATAAGCGGGCGGCTGCGTCTGTCCCAGGCTTTTAAGCTTATGGCCGGCAACCCCGGTGCCGGGAGTCGGCTCAGCGTCCAAACCATCCATGCGCTTAACGCCCAGGGGCGCCGAAGGGGCTATGGATTTAAGGGTTTTGGGCTTTGCGTCCAGGGTTTTGGCGCCTTCGGGCCCGGGCCGCGCGCCAGGTTCATTGTCGCGTTCGGGAACCAGGTATTTTTCCAGGGACAGTTCTTCCCGCTTTATTTCCTCTATCTTTTTAATGGTCTCGGATCTTTCCGTGATGTCCGTCAGGTGGCGCACCTGCTCAAGCTCTTTGGCGTTGAGTTCGGCGCTGCGCATTTCGCCCTTGAGGCGGGCCTCAAGCTCGTTTATACGGGCGCGGTTCTTTTTATCTTCCATCTCCCGTATGCGCATTTTTTCGAGCAGGAGGTTTTTCTCCCAGCGGGCGGCTTCCAGCTCTTCCTGTATGCGGGAAAGGCGGATATCGAATTTTTCAGCCAGTTCGTAATCGGCGGGCTGCGGGCGGGTGGGATCGGGCTCCATCTTGCGGGTGCCCAGGATATTGTCTATGGTGTCGAGCAGGTCGTTGTAGGAGGAGCCGGCCCCAGGTTCTTTCTCGTCGAAGCCCATGCTCCCGGAATCCATGGAGTTCTCGAGCCTGTAGGCGCCGGCGGCTACGGAGGCGGTTACGGCGCGGCCCGAACCCATCAGGGAGGCGATCTCGGAAACCTGCGAGGCGGCTTTCCAGTCGTCGGCATTGTCCCCGTTGGCCGTCTCGGCGCAGACAAGACTTTCCTCGTTGAACGCCGGCATGCCCAGCATTTCAGCGGGGTCGTAGGGGCCTAGGATATTGCCGTCAGAGTAGAACCAGTATTTCATTACAGGTAAAGTGTACAAACCCTGTATTTAGGATTTGGGACAAACTTGTGGCAAATTTGTTACACGGAAACCGGGCGAATCCTGGCCGCTGTACGCTCTGTCGGCTGCCCAGGGCGGGAGGTTATCAAAACGCGCTCGGCCAGTCACGGATAAACCGCATAGCGGTTTTCCGCG
>DAOPZW010000229.1:0-3938 GCA_035353595.1 Elusimicrobiales bacterium
TTCCCGTATTTCTATTCGTATATCGAGATGGCGGCTGATAGGATACTTTTATGAACTACCACAACCTGCTGTTCACGCTGGCGGTTTTGTTCGCCGCGTGGGCCGTGATGGCCCCGAACCTGCTTATCTCGGCGATGATGCTGGCGCTGGTCAGCGTCTGCGCCGCGCTGATCCTCTTCGCTTACAACGCGCCCTGGGCCGGAGTTTTCGAGCTTTCGGTCTGCGCCGGGCTTATCACCGTGCTCTTCATCGGCGGGGTGAGCCTGGTGCGCGGAGATTACGAGCGCAACCCCGAGGGCAGGACCGCTTTCTGCGTACTGCCCCTGGCGCTGGCGATCTTCGCCATAGCCGCCTGGTTCACGGTACCGGGCTTCTTCGCCGGGATGGAAAGCTGGAAGCTCCAGGCCGGACCCGAGGGCCCCATCGGAACGGCGCTGTGGGACCTGCGCCGGCCCGACCTGGTGGGACAGCTGGTCATGCTGGCCGCCGGGGTGTTCATGATCAAATCCGTTTTCCCCAAGAAAAAAACCGCCGCCGCGGAAGAGAGGACAAATAAATGAGCGTTTTCTCCCTCGACTGGTATTTCATCTCCCTGCTGATCTTCGTCGGCCTTTACGGGATGCTGGTGTCGCGCAACATCCTGCGCCAGCTCATAGGCCTGGAGATAGTCTCCAAGGCCGCGATGCTGGCCGTAATTTCCGCCGGCGCCCTCAGCAGCAACCTCATCCTGGCGCAGGCGCTCATCATCACCATGATAGTGGTGGAAGTCGTGGTAGTAGCCGCCGGCCTCGCCCTGCTGGTAAAGGCCCACCGCCTCAGCGGCTCGGCCGACATCTGGAAACTGGACAGCCTTAAAGGATAAAGCCATGGACATACTACTTTTTCCGCCTGTAGTCTTCATCATCTCGCTGCTCTTCGCGCTGGCGCTGGCAGAACTGGTTACGCCCCTGGCGGCGGCCCCCAAGCGCGTGCCCGGCTCAGCCAAGCATAACCCCTACGGCTGCGGCGAGGACGTGCCGGGCGACAAAGTAGACCCCGACTACCACGGGTTCTTTCCTTTCGCCATCTTCTTCACCCTGCTGCACGTGGCCGGCCTGATGCTGGCCACCTGGAGCTTCGCCCCCGTGTCGACGGGGGCAGGGCTGGTTTTCGGATACGTGGCCGCCGTGGCCGTGATCCTCGCGATACTCTTCGTGGACTAGAAACATGAAAACAATCGATAAACTTATAACCACAGCGCTGCTGAAATCCCCCTGGATACTCCACTTCAACTCCGGCGCCTGCAACGGCTGCGACATTGAGGTAGTGGACGCCCTGACGCCCAAGTACGACGTGGAACGCTTCGGCATAGTGCTCAAGGCCACGCCCCGCCACGCCGACATCCTGGTGGTGAGCGGCCCGGTGACGCGGCAGCAGGCCAAGCGGCTCAAGACCATTTACGACCAGATGCCGGACCCCAAGTTCGTCATGGCCATAGGCGCCTGCGGCTGTTCCGGCGGCGTCTTCGACGGCTGCTACGGCGTGGTGCCCGGCGGCCTGGACCACGTGATCCCGGTTTCCGTGTACATCCCGGGCTGTCCCGTGAGGCCCGAGGCCATAATAGACGGCGTGGTTAAAATGATACAGAGCGTAGAAGCCACGATGAAGTGAGGAAACAATGACCGAATTTATCAACGAAGAAAAGATCAAGACGGCGCTGGCGGCCAAATTCCACGGCGTTATCACCAACGCCGAAGTGCGGCGCAGGAACCGCGTGTGGGCCGAAGCCGCGCCCGCCGCGCTGCCCGAGGTGCTGGCCTGGCTCAAGTCGGAAGGCTTCCACTACCTGTCCACCGTCACCGGCTTCGACGAGGGGGAGAACCTGGGCGCCTATTACCACCTGAACAACAGCGCCCTGATACTGAACCTTAAAGTAAAAACCCCGCGGGCCAATCCCGTGATCCCCAGCATCCTGGCCGTTTTCCCCGTAGCCGTCTCCTATGAAAAGGAGCTTGAGGACACGCTGGGCATAAAAGTGGAGGGCCTGCCGCCCGGACGCCGCTACCCTTTAGCCGAAGATTTCCCCGTAGGCCAATATCCCCTGCGCAAGGACTGGAAGGTGGAAGATTACCTTGCCGCGGAGGCCGCCAAGAAGACGGAGACGAAATAATATGTCAAAAATAACCATCCCGCTGGGCCCCCAGCACCCCGCCCTCAAAGAACCGGAGAATTTCATGCTGGTGCTGGAAGGCGAGCAGATCTCCGGCGCCACCGTGAACCTGGGCTACAACCACCGCGGCATGGAGAAGGCCGCCGAGGCCCGCACCTACATACAGAACGTTTACCTGATAGAGCGCGTCTGCGGCATCTGTTCGCACTCGCACACCACCACCTACATAACCAACGTGGAAGAGCTGGCCAAGGCGGAAGTACCGCAGCGGGCGCTGGCCATCCGCACGCTCATAGCGGAGCTGGAGCGCGTGCACAGCCACCTGCTGTGGCTGGGCGTGGCCGGCTACGAAATGGGCTTCGAGACTCTGTTCATGTACACCTGGCGCGACCGCGAGCAGGTGCTGGACTGCCTGGAGCTCCTGAGCGGCAACCGCGTGCACTATTCCATCAACACTATAGGCGGCGTGCGCCGCGACGTCAGCGCCGAACAGAAAGCGGAAGTGCTCAAGCGCATCAAGTTCCTCGAGGAGCGCACCCAGTATTACATAAAGGTCGGCACAGAAGAGCCGACGATAGCCGCCCGCACCGCCAACGTAGGCATGCTGCCGCCCGCCGTGGCGCTGGAGCGCGGCGCCGTGGGCCCCACCGCCCGCGCCTCCGGCATAGCGCGCGACGTCCGCAAGGACGAGCCCTACCTCCTGTACGACAAGCTGGATTTTAAGCTCATCACGCACAATACCAACGACGTCTTCGGACGCCTGGTGGTGCGCGTGCTGGAACTGGTGGAATCGTACAAGATGATCAACCAGCTGCTCAACAACCTGCCCGAAGGCCCCATAGCGGTGAAGGTCCCGATGAAGATAGCTCCGGGCGAGGCCGTCAACCATTACGAGGCGCCCCGCGGCGAGGATATACATTACCTGAAGTCCAACGGCACCGAGAAACCGGAGCGCCTCAAAGTGCGCGCCCCGACGATGGCGAACCTGCAGAGCGTGGCCTACATGCTGGAAGGCGGGTGGCTCGCGGACGTCCCCCTCGTCATAGCGGCCATCGACCCCTGCATGTCCTGCACCGACCGCGCCGCGGTCTGGGACCAGAAGAAGGGGAAAATGCAGGTATACGGCTGGGAAGAGATGCGCAAGCTGGGCATAGAGCATTACAAGCGGCGCGGCATCAACTTCTCCAGGCTTTGAGATTAAGAGTTTAAGGAAACCATGATACAGTGTCAAATGACGCCTTGTTCAATACTGCCCTCGCTGGGCTACATCCTGATCTTCCCGGGCTTCCTGTTCCTGGCCCTTTACGGGCTTTACCTGCAATGGGTGGACCGCAAGCTCTGCGCCGTGATGCAGAACCGGATGGGCCCGCCCTGGAACCAGCCGATGTGGGATTTCCTGAAGCTGCTGGCCAAAGAAGTGATAGTGCCCGACGCCGCGGATTCGCGGATGTTCCGGCTGCTGCCTTTCTTCTCGATGGCGGCCGTGATGACGGCTATCGTGTCCATCCCCGTAGGCGCACACT
Organism: Elusimicrobiales bacterium; assembly: GCA_035353595.1. Classification (GTDB taxonomy): domain Bacteria; phylum Elusimicrobiota; class Elusimicrobia; order Elusimicrobiales; family UBA9959; genus UBA9959. The sequence continues at coordinate 3,673 of DAOPZW010000229.1, forward strand.
CGCTCTACAGCTTCCAGGGCGACATGGTGGCGGTGATCTACCTGCTCACCATCCCGACGGTGACCTTCTTCCTGGCCGGCTGGAGCTCGACGAGCCCCTACGCCACGGCGGGCGCCATGCGCGTGATGACGCAGCTGTTCGCCTACGAGGTGCCGCTGATGCTGTCGCTGGTGGGCCCGGCCATCCTGGCCGGCTCCTGGAACCTGACGGAGATCGCCGCTTTCTTCTCGGCGAACCCTGTCTATATCCTGCTGCAGCTGCCGGGG
>DAOPZW010000230.1:0-3907 GCA_035353595.1 Elusimicrobiales bacterium
AAAACCGCTATGCGGTTTATGCGTGGCTGCGTAAGCGCGGAGGCCGAGTGGGGAGTGGCGCGCACGGTGTGCGCGACCACGTGTTTGAGCAACCAAGCCGGGTCCTCTTATCCGGCGCCAGTGGCGATGCTGTGTTTGAGTAATTATGCCTGATAGCTTAGGTCGCAATAAGCGGGCTGGGATTGGTTGCTCAAACACGGGGTCGGCCACACCGTGGCCGCCCCTCCTCACTCAGGCTCGGCGCTTACGCAAGCCTCGCCTTCCGTGAAGGTTTGATCAACCAATCCCAACCCGCTTATTAGGGTTTTAACAGCCAATCCTGACCCGTTTATTTGAGGCTTAGGGCCGGCCAGATGGGGGAGAGGGAAGTGGTGAAAGCGTCGGCTATTTCCCGCATGGCGGTGGTCAGGTCGAAGCCTTCGTAGGACATGGACCCGGACCAGAGGATGGAGCCGGTCTGCGCGTCCACCATGCGCGCCACCAGCGCTGCGTTGGCCGTGGTGCTGAGCAGCTGCGAATTGGGCAGCCCGGCCACGGCGCCTTCCGAATACAGGCCGCTGTTCGCCACCTTGGTCACTTCCGTGACCAGGTTCCCGTTCGAAGTGTTCACCAGGTACTTGCTGGCCGGGGTGCTTTCCGCCACCGTGCCCACGAACAGCGCGTCCACGCCCAGCAGCTTGCCCAGCTGCTTGGCGGTGGCCGGGTCGAAGTAGGCCGAGGAGGACAGCGAATGCTCCTGGATCACCGCGCTGAGTTTCTGACGCTCGATCACGTCAGCGCCGCGCATCAGCAGGCTCTGCGTGAGCAGGTCTGCGGCCAGGTCGCCGTTGCTGCCGCTGAAGCTGAGTACCGCCACGCGCTTAACTGCGGAAAAATCCGCGTGCTGGTTGATGGCCACCTGCGGGGCGACGCAGGCGGAGAGCAGCGGCAGGAGCAGGGTTAAGAGATGTTTTTTCATGAAGGTCACTGCTGCGACAGGTGGTGGATGTGTCTTTCCGCGGTGTCGCGCATATGCGGGTCCTGCGTGTTCTCCAGGCAGGCTTTCCAGGCGGCTATGGCCCGGTCCCGCAAACCTTTCTTTTCGTAGATCAGCCCCAGCATGTAATGGGCGCCGGCTTTTTTGGGGTCCAGGCGCACCGCGCCTTCAAAAGCCCGCTGCGCGTCGTCGGCCTGCTCCAGCCTGGAGTAAGTATAGCCCAGCCGCATATAGATCTCAATGTCGGCGGGCGTTACTTTCAGCTGCGCTTCAAGGGCAGCCGCGTCTTTTTTAAGCTGCTCGCGCACCTCCGGCGGTTCTTTGTATTGCCGGGAGGGGGGAGGGGCCGCGGCCAGCAGGGCCGGGAACAGGAAAAAAGCCGCTAACAGGATCCGTTTCATATTTACCTCTTGAACCGCCGCTGTATACAGTATACCACCATTTTGAGTGGCGTTTAAACCCGCCCGTCGGGGCCAGGGGGTTGACAAGTCAAGCCCTTTCTGTTATACTATCTTTGGTCGTCCGCTATAGGCGGACCACCAACTGAGACTCCCCCTCGGGGGATGCGAAAACCCGGCACAGCCGGGTTTTCTCGTTTTAAGGCGCCGCCTGCGCCAGCAGCGCCGGCTTCAGGCCCGCTATGAGCGCGGCCATGTATTCGTAATTGAGGGTTTCCGGCAGGTCCGTGCACTTGTGGTAGTTCCGGTTCCTGTAGAAGGAGGTATCGGTGAACATTACGGCCTGGTAGTCCCTGCTCCAAAAATTGCGGTGATCGGAATAATCCACCCCGGGCACCAGGGCCGGCAGTACTATCGTTTTCAGCGGCAGGGTCGAGTTCTTCTTAAATTCCCCATCTATGGCGCGGGCCAGGCCGCGTGAGCTGAAATTGCTTATCTGCGCGATATAATTGCCTTTATTGGGCTGGAAAGGCCCTATCAGGGGGGGATATTTCTGGGAGTTGGGCTGTTCGCTGTAGTAACCGAGCATTTCAAGAACTATCGCGGCCTTGATCTTCTCCTTGCGCTGCGCCGCGGCGCGGGCCCAGACGGCGCTGCCCATATTCTCCGTGCGGAAAAATGGCGACTCTTCATTGGCAAAAGCCACGAATTTCAGCGTCCTGGCCGCGGACGTCCCCGCCATAAGTCTGGCCAGGGTGAGCAGGCCGGCTACGCCGCTGGCATTGTCATCAGCGCCGGGATTGCCGAAAGTGTCATAATGGGCGCCCACTAGTACCGATTCTTCGGGCAGCTGCGTGCCGGTTTTTACGGCCGTTATGTTCCTGGAAATGCCGCCGGCCAGCGGATAATCCTGAAATTCTACTTTATAACCGTAACTCTTGAACTGGGCGGTGATATATTCCCCGGCGGTTTTGAGCGCCCGCTCATTTCTCCGGAATACGTCCCGGCCGCCTATCTCTCCGGCAAGTTTGGTCACGTGCTTCCTGAGGTCCGCAGCTATTTCGGGCGATGCGCCGCCCCGGTAGCTCCCGCTCCAGAAATTCCAGCCTATGGTGGTGCTCTTCAGGAGCGCGTAGGCGACAACTGTGAAAACAAGAAGGTGGAGGGATCCTTTTATAAGTTTCATGGCCTGAATAATAGCAAAAACCGCGGGGGGCCGGCAGGTGACCTTTAAAAGATCCTGTGCGGTGTGGCCCTCCCGCTCCATCATTTGTATAATAATAAGTAAATATATGGCGGGATACCGGACGGCCGTCCCACCTAAACATACCAGGAGGAGCCATGGGAAAATTTGTGGAATGCGTGCCCAACTTCAGCGAGGGCAGGGATATCGGCAAGATCAACGCTATTGTGGACGCCGCCAGGTCCGTGCCCGGAGTGCTGGTTTTAGACGTGGAAAAAGACGCGGATCACAACCGCACCGTGCTCACTTTCATTGCCCCCGTGGAAACGGCGGCCGACGCCATGTTCGCCGTCACTAAAAAAGCCATGTCCCTCATCGACCTCACCCTGCACAAGGGCGAGCATCCGCGCATGGGCGCTACCGACGTGGCCCCCTTCATTCCCATAATGGATACCACCATAGAGGACTGTATAAAGCTGGCCGGAGTTGCCGGGGAGCGCATAGGCAGGGAGCTGGGCATCCCGGTCTATCTTTACGACCGGGCCGCCCGCAATGAAAACCGGCGGGACCTGGCCAAGGTGCGCAAGGGGCAGTTCGAAGGGTTGCGCGAGGAGATCGGGAAAAACCCCGACAGGGTGCCGGATTTCGGGCCCAACCGCATTCATCCCACCGCCGGCGCCATGGCCGTGGGCGCCCGCAACCAGATTGTTAATTTCAACGTGAACCTGGACACGAAGGACATGGACTTCGCGAAGATCCTGGCCAAGAAGATACGCACTTCCGGCGGCGGCCTGCCGGCGCTGCGCGCCAAGGAGATCTTCCTCGAATCCAAGGGGCAGGTGCAGATGTCCACCGTGCTCACCGATTACCGCACCACCTCGATAAAGCGGGTGATGGACGAACTGGCCAAGGAACTGGCGCCGAAGAACATCGCGGTGACCGGTACCGAGCTGATAGGCCTTACCTCGCAGGAAGCCCTTACCGATTACGCCGTGGAGGCGCTGAACGTGAAGGATTTCAAGAAGGACGAGCAGGTGCTGGAGACCAAGCTGCTGAAACTCCTCGGCACCTGGCAGGCCGGGGCCGGGCTGTTCGTGGACGCCCTGGCCAATACCGACCCCACTCCCGGCGGCGGTTCGGCGGGCGCGGTGAGCGGGGCCATGGGCTGCGCGCTGGGCCAGATGGCGCTGGGCATAACCCTGCGCGGGAAAAAGCTCGACGAAGCGAAGCGCCCCGCCCTTACGGAATTGTGCGCGCGGCTGGGCGAGCATAAAGCCGCCCTGCAGAACTGCGTCAGCGAGGACAGCGCTTCTTTCGACGTTTTTTTTGCCGCGATGAAACTGCCGAAAG
>DAOPZW010000231.1:0-3889 GCA_035353595.1 Elusimicrobiales bacterium
CTGGGCGTGCGGGTGCTCCCTTTCGTAGCCACCCCGGGCGAAGGGCTTGCGGGGCTCAAGGCCGCCGTGGAAGCCCTGAACGCGGGCCGCCTGCCCGCCCCGGCCGCCGCGCCGGAAAGCACGGATGAGAAGTGGAAACAGATAGGCCGCATCTGCGCCGGCTGCCAGACGCTGGCCCATAAGCACGCCACCTTCCTGGAAAGGCTGGAGGAGATCACCTCCGCCCCGTCGACGGGCCTGCCTTTCGCCGCCGCCGTAATGCTGACCGTTTTCTGGGCCATCCGGCTGACGGGCGAGGGCCTGATAAACTACGCCCTGGACCCGCTGTTCCGGGCCGCCTGGCTGCCGCTGGTAAAAGGCTCCCTGGCGGGGCTGGCGGAAGGCGGGTTCATGAAGGTCCTGCTGCTGGGAGTTACGCCGGAGCCGATGGCGTCTTTCGGCCTGCTGACCACGGGCCTCTACATCCCTTTCGTTACGGTGCTGCCGTATATAGTTTCCTTCTACGCGGCGCTGGGCCTGCTGGAAGACATCGGCTACCTGCCGCGCCTGGCCGTGATGCTGGACAGCTGCATGCACCGCCTGGGCCTGCACGGCTACGGCACCATACCGCTGATGCTGGGCCTGGGCTGCAAGGTGCCGGCGATAATGGCCACCCGCGTGCTGGAAACGCCGCGGGAGCGCGTTATCGCCACGGCGCTGACGCTGGCGCTGGCGCCCTGCATGCCGCAGACCGCCATGATAATGAGCCTGCTGGCGCCTTACGACCTGAAATACACGCTGGCGGTCTTCGGGGCCATAGCCGCGGCGGGCATAGGCAGCGCGCTGCTGCTCAGCCGGCTACTCAAGGGCGAGACGCCGGAACTGTTCATCGAGATCCCCCCTTACCAGACGCCCTGCGCGCCTATCCTGGCGAAGAAGCTGTATTTCCGCGTAAAGGATTTCCTGCTGGAAGCCGTGCCGATGATAGTGGTGGGCGTACTGGCGGTGAACCTGATGGACCTGAGCGGACTGCTCACGGCCCTGGCGGGTTTTTTTAAGCCCGTTGTCGAAGGCGTCCTGGGCCTGCCCGCCGAAACCGTGGCGGTAATGACGCTGGGCTTCCTGCGCAAGGACGTCTCCATAGCCATGCTCACCCCTTTCGCGCTGGCGCCGGGCTCCATAGTGGTGGCCAGCGTCTTCCTGAGCCTGTACCTGCCCTGCCTGGGCGCTTTCATGGTTACGGTCAGGGAACTGGGCGCCAAAGACGCGGCCAAAGTTTTCGCCATGAATTTCGCGGCCGCGCTGCTGTTCGCCGCGGCTTTAAATCTCGTCGTCAGATTACTATAATTAAGAACGGATGAATTTTTTCAAAGACATGAAGGCCGGGCTGACCCGCAACGTCACTTTCCTGGGCGTGGTCAGCGGCCTCACCGACATTTCCAGCGAGATGCTCTATCCCATTGTGCCGATCTTCCTCACGTCGGTGCTGGGCGCACCCATGCAGGTGGTGGGGCTGATAGAGGGAGTGGCGGAGGCGACGGCCAGTTTCGTAAAGATACTGGGCGGGCGGCTCTCGGACAAGACGGGGCGCCGCAAGCCCTTCGTGATCGCCGGGTATTCGCTGTCCGCGATCTCCAAACCGGTGCTGGCCCTGGCGGCTACCTGGCATTTCGTGCTGTTCTCCCGCTTCATCGACCGGGTGGGCAAAGGCCTGCGCACCTCGGCGCGCGACGCGCTGATAGCGGGCTCGGTGGACAAGGCGCACTGGGGCAAGGCCTTCGGTTTCCACCGCTCGATGGACACGCTGGGCGCGGCGCTGGGCCCGCTGGCGGCGCTGGCCATGCTGCAGTACATGGGCCCGGAGCGCCCGGATTATAAATTTATTTTCATGGCGGCCTTCATCCCGGCGCTGCTGGGCGTGGGCGTGCTGGTGTGGTTCGTGCGGGAAGCCCCCGGCCCCGCCGCGGCCCCCGGAGAGGCGGCGCCGGCCCGCGAACCCATGACCGGCGACTTCAAGACTTTCGTAATGCTGTACGCCATCTTCGCGCTGGGCAATTCCAGCGACGTGTTCCTGATCATGAAGGCCCGGCAGCTGGGCTTTACGGTGACAAGCGTGATACTGGCTTATACGGGCTATAACCTGGTCTACGCGCTGCTGGCTTCGCCGGCCGGCTGGCTGTCCGACCGGCTGGGGAAGATCAAGTCCATGGTTTTCGGTTTCGCGGTTTTCACGGCGGTCTACCTGGGCTTCGCGCTGGCCGGCGAACCGTGGATGATCTGGCCCCTGTTCGCGCTGTACGGTTTCTACGGCGCCTTCAACGAGGGCATAGCCAAGGCCGTGATCTCCCACCTCAGCGCCGGCAATAACAGGGCCTCGGCCATGGGCTATTTCCAGGGCACGACTGGCTTCCTTACTTTGGCCGCCAGCGTGATGGCCGGCCTGCTGTGGGATAAAGTTTCCCCCGCCGCGCCGTTCCTGGCCGGCGCCGCCTGCGCCCTGCTCTCCGGCGCCGCGCTGACCGTGTGGGCGCGCGGCAGGAGACTGGCCTTCTGAAAAATTCAATGAAAAAACTTATCACCGAAGTGCTCAAACACGAAGTCTATCCCGCCATGGGCTGCACCGAACCGGTAGCCGTGGCCTTCGCCGCGGCCAGCGCCGCCGTACTGCTGAAAAGCCGTACTACCGGGCTTATCATCAGGACCGACCCCGGCACCTATAAGAACGGCCTGGCCGTGGCCATCCCGAACACCGCCGGCGAGAAAGGCAATTTGCTGGCGGCCGCCATCGGCGCCGTGGCGCGCCGGCCGGAACTGGGGGCGGAAATTTTCAAAGGCCTGCCCAAAGCCCGCCTCAAAGAGGCCGCGGCCCTGCTCAACGCCGGGCGCGCGCGCATAGAAGTGGATTACTCCCGCCGCGGCATCTATATTTCCGCCGAGGTGAAGGCCGGCCGCGAAACGGCGCTGTGCGTGCTGGAGGGCAACCACAAGCAGGTGGCCCTGCTCCGGCACAACGGGAAAACGATAGTTAAAGCGCGGGGAGCCGGCAAAAAAGGGCGCCTGCCTTACAAAGAAACGCTGCGCAAAGCCTCCTTCCGGGACCTTTTCAGGGCGGCCGAAAAGGTGACGCCCGCGGAACTGGCCTATATAAAGCAAGGCGTGGAAATGAACCTGGCCGCGGCCCGCGAGGGCCTGAAGCTTAAGAAGGTGGGCTTCTACGTCGAGGACCTTATCAAGAAAGGCTACCTGAAGCGGGACATCCTTTCCAACGCGAAACTTACCACGGCAGCGGCCACCGACGCCCGCATGGCCGGCGCGCCGGTACCGGTAATGAGCAGCGGCGAATCCGGCAACCAGGGCGTGGTGGCCGTGCTGGTGCCCTGGCTGGTGGGCAAGGCCATGGGCGTGCCCGAGCGGCGCATCCTCAAGAGCATAGCCCTTTCCCACCTGGTAAATTCCTACATAAAAGTTTTCACCGGCGAGCTGGCGCCTATCTGCGGCTGCGCCGTGGCGGCGGGCGTGGGCGCCTCGGTGGCCGTGGTGTGGCAGCGCGAAGGCGCGAACGTGAAGAAGACCGCCCTGGCGGTGAACACGGTTATCAGCGACATCGGCGGCATGCTGTGCGACGGCGCCAAAAGCGGCTGCGCGCTGAAAGTGGCCACTTCCGCGGACTCCGCCATACGCGCGGCCTGGATGGCGGCCAACGGCGAAGGGATCACCGAACTCGAAGGCTTCGTGGGCGCCACGGCGGAGGATACGATCCGCAACATCGCGCGCATCTCGAGCCTGGGGATGGATAAGGTGGACAGGATCATCCTCGATATCATGTCGCTCAAGAACAGGAGGCGCGAGAAATGAGCCTTTACGCGGTGGCCTTAAAAGATCCGGCGGCTCCGACGGATCTTTTAAGGCC
>DAOPZW010000232.1:0-3865 GCA_035353595.1 Elusimicrobiales bacterium
GGCCGAAAAAACCAGAAAATGGCACTTTTTTGACGCCTCCGGCCAGATCCTCGGCCGCCTCTCCACCAAGATAGCCGTGCTGCTGATGGGCAAGCACAAGCGCGATTTCGCCCATAACACCGACTGCGGCGACTTCGTCGTGATCACCAACGCGAAGGACCTGCGCTTCACCGGCAACAAGATAGAAGACAAATTCTATTTCCGTCACTCCGGTTACGCCGCCGGCGCGCACACCATCCCCCTTAAACGCCAGATGGAGAACGACCCTACCCGCGTGCTCGAACTGTCGGTGCGCCGGATGCTGGACGACAACCGCATGCGCGACAAGCGCATGAAGCGCCTGCGCATTTTCCCGGGAGCCCAGACCCAGTTCCCCATGCCCAAAGCCGTTAAAGCCGAATAAGCGAGCACAGGAAAACAACAATGGAAAACAAGAACCTTATTATAGCCACAGGCAGGCGCAAAACCTCTATCGCGCAGGTGCGCATGTCGCAGGGCGGAGAGGGCAAGATCACCATCAACTCCAAAACGCCTGAAGTGTATTTCGGCAACACGCCCCGCTTCAAATACGTGATCACCACGCCTTTCGACCTTACCAAGGACCAGAAATTCGACTGCGTCATAAAGGTAACGGGCGGCGGGCTTTCCAGCCAGGCGGGCGCGATCAGGCACGGCATCTCCCGCGCCATCGCAAGCCTCGGCGACAGCTTCCATTCTTCGATGAAGAAAGCCGGTTTCCTTACGCGCGATTCCAGGATGGTAGAGAGGAAGAAACCCGGCCGTCCCAAAGCCAGGAAGCGCTTCCAGTTCTCCAAGAGGTGAGATCCTCCTGCTGAACTCCGGAACGCGGAAGGCCTTAAAAGCCTTCCGCGTTCTCTTTGGATACGACAAATGCTCCGCTTAATATCCTTATATTTTACAGACAGGGGCCTCTGGGCCGCCGTCAGGACCATTTCCGACTGCGGCCGCGCGCTGGGCGACCTGGCGCTGAAGCCGGGAGACGCGCAGCGCTTCTTCAGGCCGCGCCTGGAAAGACTGTCCGGCGCCGCGGCCGGGGGACGGGCCGGCCCCGCGCTGGCGGCGGCCGAGGACTTTGCCGCCCGGCTTCAGAAATTTTTCATGGACCTGGAGCTGCAGCGGACCGCGGCTACGCCCGAGCTCGGGCAGGCGCTGGCTTACCTGCAGGCCGCATGCCCGCTGGCAGGGGAGCTGACCTCCCCCCGGCGGCGCGCCGCGGCGCTGGAGAAGCTGCGCGGCCTGTCGGCGGCCGCGGCCGCGGTACTGCGCCGGGCAAAGACCGCGGCGCAGGCGCGGCCGGATAATTTTCCGCAAAACCTCAAATTTAGTAGTATGTATTCAGACTTGGAGGCGGTTTTTGACGCCTTCGAGCGCTGCGCGGTTTCACTGTACGATCCAGGACCTGATAAGGAGCCAGTATGAGAACTTTCTTAGCGGCCGCACTTACCCTGCTGTGTTTTGTCCGGGCAGAAGCCGTTACAGTCTCCGTTTACCACACCAGCGACGTGCACGGCTGGTATTCCTCCCGCCCCGCCAAATGGGACGCCGCAAATTCCACCCGTTCCATCGGAGGCTTCGCGGCCTTATCCGCCCTGCTGAAAACGGAAAAGAACCCTTACATCCTGGTCGACTCCGGCGACATGTTCCAGGGCACGCCCGAAGGCAATTACACAAAAGGCATGGCCAGCGTGCTGCTGATGAACAAGCTGGGCTATTCCGCGGCCGAAGTAGGCAACCATGACTACGACTATACGGAAAGCAACCTTAAAATATTGATCTCCAGCGCGGCCTTCCCGTTCCTGGGCGCGAACGTCTACTATAAGGATTCAGGCAAACACGCCGATTACCTTAAGCCTTACGTGATCGTGGAAAGGGCCGGCGAGCGCATCGCCGTGCTGGGCATAGCGGGCAGGCATACCGCCACCTCGACCCTCCCCGCGAACGTCAAGCATCTCTCGTTCAACGACGAGGGAGCTGAAACCGCGAAATGGATGGCTGAAATCAAAAAGCAAAGGCCCGACGCAGTAGTGATACTGGCGCATATCGGGATAGGCGGGCCTTACGGCGGCCAGAAAGTGGAGGTCTCGACCCTGACCCTGAATGACGCCATGACCGCCTATGGCACCGTGACCGTAGCCAGGAACGCCCCGGACGCGGCCGTGGTGCTGGGCGGACATAACCATACCGGCCTGCTGAGCGGCTATCCCGACCAGGGATCCGGCGTCCTGCTCGGCGAAAGCTACTGGGGCCTAACCGACGTGACGAAAGCCGACCTGAACTTCGACACCGCCACCGGGAAATTCACCGGCGCTTCCGTGAAGCTCATCCCGCTGTGGACCGACGTCACCGGCGAAGACGCCGAAGTGACCGCCATGATAAAGACCTTCAAAGAAGCTGCTGACGTAGAGATGGACAAACCGCTGGGCGAAAGCGCCGTGGACCTCGGCACCTCGAAAGCCGGGCTGGACTCCGACATCGGCAACTGGTTCACCGACGCGATGCGCAGGCAGTCGGGCACCGACGCCGCTTTCCAGAACACGGCCGGCATAAGGGCCGAACTGAGAAAAGGGCCGGTCAAAATGCGCGACATTTACCAGGTTATGCCGTTCGAGAATACGCTGGTAAAACTGACCATGACCGGCGACCAGATAAAGAAGCTCATGGAAGACAATATCCGCGGCGGCCGGACCAGGCTGCAGCTTTCCGGACTTACGGTAAAGGTCTCGGGCGGAAAGGACGGCTCCCCTGAAGTTATCACGCTCGAAAAGGACGGGCGCGAAATAGCCCCCGGCGACAAGTTGACCGTAGCGACCAACAATTACCTCACTACGGGCGGCACCGGCGGAAAAGCTTTCAACGACGCGGAGAAGTCCGAAGACACGATGAAGCCGATACGGGACCTCCTGATCAAGGACATCAGCGAGAACCCGATCAAGGAACTCCCTCCCTCCGGACGCATCATACGCGCGGAATAGGAGAGTAATGCCCGCGGGCTACGGAAATAAAAATTACTGGCTGGCGCTGCTGGCGCTGGCCTTGTGCGCCTGCGCCAAGCCCGACCAGGCGGTGATCTTCGCCACCGCGCGCACGCAGGGCCGCCTGTGGGCCGTGCGCGAACCCGGCGGCACCGGCACCGGCGGGTTCGCGGTTTTCAAGAACCTGTACGCGCGGGAGCAGCTCCCCAAGCTGGCGGTGGATGCCGGCGGCTGGTTCGGCGCCACCCCCGAAGGCTATCTTACACGCGGCCGCTCCACCCTGGCCTGCCTCGGAGCGGTCCCCTATTCCCTGGCCGCCGTCGGGATGGAAGACCTTTCCCTGTCGCCGGCGGAATTGAAGAAGCTCGCCGAAACCCACCAGCTGCCCATACTGGCCTCGAACCTTTATCTGAAGACCAACAAGAAGCCGGACTTCCTCCTGAGCCAGAAGGTCCTTGAGGCCGGACGGCACAAGATAGGGTTTTTCTCCGTTATTCTGCCAGACCCGGAGAAACCGAACCGCGCCAAGAACTTCGCCAACTACAGGCTTGAAAAGGAAACTTACGAAGCGGAAAAGGCGATAAAAGCCCTGAGGGCGGGCGGCGCGAAGATCATAGTGATGCTGCTGGTCGTAAACCCTAAAACCGCGGCCAAGCCTGAGTTCTACCGCGAATTTCTTTTAAAAGTTCCGCGCACCGACCTGGTGATAACCGACGAGCCCGCGGTAAAAAAGCCCTTCAAAGCGGGCCGCGCCTGGGTGGTCAGGGCCGGGCTGGAAATGGCCGCGGCCGCGAGGATAACTCTCAACATCGAACCCGCCTCGGGAAAACTTTCCGGAGTCAGCCCCAGCTTAAACAAGGCTTCGAGAGCTT
>DAOPZW010000233.1:0-3838 GCA_035353595.1 Elusimicrobiales bacterium
GCCAAGCGCTTCTTCAAGTTCCTAGAGGGCGGCGAGCTGACCATAACCGCCACTTTCCCGGCCGGCGTGGTTGCCGACACGAAAGCCAACCTCAGGGCCTCCGCCGACGGCGAGAAGCACGAGTGGGGCACCCTGTACCCGGACTTCGCCAGGATCGCGCGCGAGGAGGGCTTTGAGCCCGTGGCCAGGGCTTTCGAGTCCATCTCCGTGGCCGAGAAGCAGCACGAGGCGCGCTACCGCGGCTTCCTGAAAAACCTGGAAGAGGGAAAAGTTTTCAAGAAAGATAAAAAGACCGTGTGGCGCTGCCTCAACTGCGGCTACACCCACGAGGGAGAACAGGCCCCGGAGAACTGCCTGGCCTGCGCCCACCCCAAGGCTTACTTTGAAGTGCTGGCTGAGAACTGGTAATTTTTTAGATCATAAGGAAACCAATACTATGGAAGAGAATGTCAACGAAGAAGTAAAAAAAGAAGTCGTAAAGCGCACGGTCACGATGAAAGGCAGGCCGATGGTGCTGGTCGGCGAGGAAGTGAAGGTGGGCATGACCGCCCCCGACTTCAAGGCCACCGGCAACGACATGCTGCCCATGAAGTTCGCCCGCAGCTTCGGCGGCAAGATCACCGTGATCAGCTCGGTCCCGTCCCTGGATACGCCGGTATGCGACCTGCAGACCCGCCGCTTCAATAAGGAAGCGGAAGCGCTGGGGCCCGACGTCAATATCATCACCATGAGCATGGACCTGCCTTTCGCCCAGGCGCGCTGGTGCGGCGCCGCCGGCGTAAAAGCCGTGCGGACCTTCTCGGACTACCAGAAAGCCGAGTTCGGCAAAGCCTGGGGCCTGCTGATAAAAGACCTGCGGCTGCTGGCCCGCGCCGTCTACATAGTGGACAAGGACGGCATAGTGAAATACGCCCAGCTGGTGCCCGAAGTTTCCCAGGAACCCAACTACGAAGAAGTACTTACCGCGCTGCGGGCTCTGGTTTGATTTAGGGTTAGAAAAGGAGGAATTAAAAATGGCTGAAAGAACTGAAGTTTACAAATGCGACGCCTGCGGCAATATCGTGGAAGTGCTGCACGGCGGGCCCGGCGTGCTGATCTGCTGCGGCGCGGATATGCGGCAGCTGTTCGAGAACACCACCGACGCCGCCAAGGAAAAACATGTGCCCGTTATCGAGAAGACCGAGAAGGGCGTAAAAGTAAAAGTCGGCTCGGTTCCGCATCCCATGGAAGAGAAGCATTTTATTGAGTGGATCGAGCTGACCGCGGACGGCAAGGTGTTCAGGGAGTACCTGAAACCCGGCCAGCCCGCCGAGGCCACCTTCTGCCTGTGCTTCCAGCCCAAGACCCTTGTGGCCAGGGAGTACTGCAACCTGCACGGGCTTTGGAAAGCCTGAACCAAGGAGACAACATGAAAAAATACGTCTGCAAACTCTGCGGCTATATCTATGATCCCGCGGTAGGCGACCCCGACAACAACGTCCCCCCCGGGACCAGCTTCGAAGCTCTGCCCGCCACCTGGGTCTGCCCGGTATGCGGGGCTGGCAAGGAAGAGTTCGAAGTTGAGAGCTGACCCCCGCCGCTGAAAACGGCAAAACAGAACGGCCTGGCTTTACCGCCAGGCCGTTCTTTTATCAGCGGCAGCCGAAAGGAGCTGCCGCGCATGAAACTTTAGAGGTCCATTGCGGGACTTTCAGAAAAACGCTACTCGGCCCTTAAGGCGTCGGCGGGCTTGAGGCTGGCGGCCACCCAGGCTGGATAAATGGCGAACGCGAAAGCGGTGAGGGCGGCGATCAGCACGGAAACCAGAGGCATCCAGGCTTTTATCGGGCTGCCGCCCATACCCAGCATCACCTTTACCGGCACGCCCCACAGGTAGCCCAAGGCGGACCCCAGCACGCCCCCGATAAGCCCCAGCATCACGGCTTCCACTACGAACTGCAGCATTATGTCGCGGCGGCTGGCGCCTATGGCCCTGCGTATGCCTATTTCCCTGGTGCGGGCGAAGACGGTGGCGAGGGTAACGTTCATTATGCCGATGCCGCCGGCCAGGAAAGCCAGCATACCCAGAGAAATGGTGACCAGGGCGGATTTGACGCTGGTGGCGATGCGCTCGCGGATAATTTCCAGCTGGTTTTCCAGGATAAAGAACTCGCCGTCGCCGAAGCGGATCTTGAGAAAATTGTTTATCTTGCGCAGCGACTCTTCGAAATTCTGCTCGCTGCCGGTGTCTATGCTTAAATCCAGAGACTGGTTGGCGTTTATGAAATTGTAATGGATCAGCGTTGTGACCGGCGCCAGGATCTTATAATCCTGGCTGGAACCGGTGATCGTGCTCGGGCGCTTGGAATACGGGAGCTCTTCCAGGATGCCTATGACCGTAAAATTGAAGCCGTCGATATTGACCAGTTTCCCCAGCATATCGTTGTGGGCTACCAGCGTGTCGAAACCGCCGGTAAAATTATACTTCTTCAGCATGCTCTTGTTGAAGCTGTTGCCCGGCGGCGGGGCGGCCTTTTTTACCAGCACGCACACGCGCAGCTTGTTTTCCACATCGTGCCAGTCCAGGAAGCGGCCGCGCAGCGTGTAGACGAAGTCCCTCTTGGTCCACTCGGGAGTCACGCCTATCACGTTGGTGGTCAGGCGCTCGCCGCGGTATTCCAGCACATTGCGCCAGTCGCGGCCTTCCGGGGAGATCATGTAAAAGCCCGGCATTTTTTCCCTCAGGCTCAGCACCTCTTCGTAAGTTATCACCGGCGGCGGCACATAGTCATCCGGCGAGGAATAGGTCTGGCTGTAATTCTGCGAGATCTTTACCCTGGCCATGCCGGAAACTTCCTTCTGCTTCTCGATGAGTTCGTAGGTGGCGAAGATGGCGGAGAAGGCGTCGATAAAGACCACCGACCCGGCCGCGATGGCGAGGAAGCTCAGCACCGAGCGCGTCTTGTGCGCCCAGATCTCGGTCAGGCCGGTCCGGACGGCGTTGAGCAGGGCTTTCACTCTTCCAGCCTCCCGTCGCGCATGCGCAGGTTGCGCCCGGCCATGGCCGCCAGTTCCTTGTCGTGGGTGACCATGATCACGGTGATGCCTTCCGCGTTGAGGCCGGTGAGCATCCCCATTATTTCCCTGCTGGAAGCCGAGTCCAGGTTGCCGGTAGGCTCGTCGGCTAAAATTATTTTAGGGGAATTCGCCAGCGCCCGGGCTATGGCCACCCGCTGGCGCTCTCCGCCGGAAAGTTCCAGGGGCGTTTTCTTTTCCTTGCCGTGCAGGCCCACCTTGCGCAGCAAAGACAGGGCCCGCTCCCGCATGCGGGCGCCGTCGGCGCCCGCGTACATCATGGGCAGGCAGACATTGCCCAGTGATGAGAGCCTGTTTAAAAGGTGGAAGGACTGGAAGACGAACCCTATCTCGTCGCGGCGGGTGTCGGAACGCTCCAGGTCGGAAAGGGAAAAGATGTCCCGCCCGTTGAGGGCGTACCGGCCGCCTGTGGGCTCGTCGAGCAGGCCCAGGATATTGAGGAGGGTGGATTTACCGCAGCCGGAAGGCCCGGTAACGGCCACGAACTCACCGGGCTTAATGTCGAACGAGATCCCGCGCAGGGCGGGCCAGCCGGCCTTACCGCCTTCATAGGTTTTGGTAAGCCCGGCGCAGGAGATGCTCACTTAAGGCTCTCCGGCGCCGCGGTGAACAATTTATCGCCGGGCTTGACCGCGCCGGCCAGTTCCACTTCGGATTCCGACCTGAGGCCGGGGAACACCTGCAGCTTCTCGGCGTTATAGCCGTCCGTCTGGCGGTAGACGTAATGGTTGAGCCCTTCCTGGAACAGCGTCTCGATGGGCGC
>DAOPZW010000234.1:0-3816 GCA_035353595.1 Elusimicrobiales bacterium
GGCTAAAATGTCAAGAGCAGCAGCTGACTTTTCAATTTTAACCGGACAGCTGTGGAAAAAAGCCTGATCTCCAACCCGACACTACGCTGTCGGGTTGGTGTGCTAGGCTATAGGAGAAGTTTCAGCCGTTCAACGGAGGGAAGATGGCAGTTCCGGGATCAGCGGGCGAAAGAGGCGACGGAGCCGGCAAACAGCGCCTGGAGCGGGGAATACTCCTGGGTGCCGTCGAGGTCGGAGCGGAAGATCCGCGCGCCTACAGCCAGCAGGCGGCTCCGGGCGGACTCGGAGGGATGCCCGTAGCTGTTCTTGCCCACTTCGATATAAGCCCGCGCCGGATGCACGGCCTGCAGGAACGCATCGGAAGAGGAATACGGGCTGCCGTGATGCCCGACTTTAAGGACGTCCGCCTTAAGTTCGCCGCCGAAGCGCGCAACAAGGGAAGATTCGACCGAAGCCTCCATGTCGCCGGTAAAAAGCAGGGAAGCGTTCTGATAGGCGAGCTTAAGCGTTATGGAGCAGTTGTTTATATCGTCGCCGTTGGAGCTCAGCACGGGCTCGGGGCAGCTGTTGAACACTTTTACGGCTACGCCGCCCCAGGACAGCTGGTCACCGGGTGCGGGGTAAACGAGGTTAACGCCCTGCGCGCCTATCTTGGCCCGCAGCGTATTATCACCGGTGGCGGCGGTATTGTCCATGCGGGTATCGTAGAAATTAGCCACGGACAGGCTGGAGAACACATATTGTAAGCCCTTATAATGATCCGAATGAGGATGGGAAAGAACGACATGGTCTATTTTTGTGATATTTTTAGAGGCGAGGAACTGGGCCAGCGGGCCGGCGGCGGAACTGGAGGGGCCCCCGTCAATAAGAGCGTTCTGCCCGCCGGGCAGCTCAATATATATAGCGTCGCCCTGGCCGACATTTACGAAGTATACGTTGAACCCCGCGCCGGCGGTGTATACTGCGGCGGCGCCGGGCAAAGGAGGCGTCGTTTCGCTGCCGGCAGCGGAAGTATGAAGCTGTTCAAGCGCTTGCGCGTTAAGCGGAAGGGGGAAAAAGCGGGCGGCCGCCAGGAAAATAAAAGCAACCGCGGCAAAGCATTTACCGATCATATGAACTGGAGAGTTATGGCTGACACGGTGCATATCCACCTCACACGCAGTAACCGCCGCCTACTGTGGTGAATCCGGATTATGGTCCGGAGGTGGATGCTCCCCGGCCAATTCCAGGGATTACACGGTAGCTATTTATATTTTAACGACTTCTTGATTTTCATCAAGGGCCAATGAACCCACGCCTGAGTAGGCCCAAAGGCCTACAAGCAGCCTGCTGTGTTTTTTGCTTGCAATTGGACACCGGAAGTTGAATATAATGTCAGCATGACCTTCAGCCGATTCGTTTTTTATTGTTTCCTGCTGCTTACCGCCGCTTACGCGGCGCTTACGTACCACCCGGACGCCCTGTTCACGAATGTTTACAGCTACGGCAGTATCACCCTGCGCTCCCGCGCCCCGCTCAACGAATCCGCGCGCGCCATGGTCAGCAGGATAAACGAGAAGGTCTCCGGAGGAGATTTTTCGGCGCCGGGGCAGAAGTTCGAGGTCTATTTTCCCGCCAGCGGCTACTTATACGCGCTGCTGACCCCTTTCTGCGGGAAAAGCTTCTCGTGCCTGCAAACAGTTACCGGCAAGATATTCGTGGCCTCGGCGGATTTCGAGAAGAACCTGGCGGCCGACCCCGGCGGCGCGGAGGAGCCGCGCTTGCTGGAGAACGTCATCACTCACGAGATAATTAAAGCCCAGGTTAAGAACAAGGTCGGCGGCCTTACTTACCTTTTATTGCCTGAAATGAAAAAGGAAGGCTACGCCGAACATATGACCCTGGAAACCGCCGAGCTGCAGCCGGCCGAGATCTGCAAGCCGAATGCAAAACGCGCAACGCTGCTGCGCTACCTGGCGCAGCGCCTTGAGCTGGAGCTGCTCCAGTTCGAAAGCGACGCGACCTACCCCTCTATCCTGAAAACCGAAAAAGCCGATGAGACCGCGATGAAGCGGCTCCGGCAGAAATACTGCAATTAGGGCCGGCCGGCGCCGGCACATAAAAAAAGGCCCGGAGAGGAAAACCTCTCCGGGCCTTTTTGTGTCTTTACGGCAGCAGGACTATGCCTTTTTCCTGCCGCAGGTCCCTGTCTTTTATTGCGCGCCGTATGGCCGTATCCGCGCTCTTGCGCAGCTGCTCCCGGGTAAGGATCACCCGGGCCAGCCCCTGCTCGATGGCTTTCATGCCCACCGCCACGGCTTCTTCAATAAAGACTTCCGGCTCATCCATCCGGGGCATGATGTAATTCTCGTTCATGCCCTTGCGCTCCACGTAGCCGGCCAGCGCCTCCGCCGCCGCTATGCACATTTCATCCGTAATGGTCTTGGCGCGCACGTCCAGGGCGCCGCGGAAGATGCCGGGGAACCCCAGCGAATTATTCACCTGGTTGTCGAAATCGGACCGGCCGGTGGCTACCACCCGGGCGCCGGCCTCCTTCGCGTCCCAGGGCCAGATCTCCGGAATAGGGTTGGCGGTGGCGAAGACGATGGCGTCCTTGTTCATTTTAGCCACCCACTCTTTCTTGATGACGTCGGGGCCGGGGGTGGAGGCGGCGCTGAGCACGTCGGCTCCCGCCAGCGCGTCCTCAAGCTTGCCTGTCAGCTGCCGGCCGTTGGTGATATTGGCCATATGCCATTTTTCTTTATGGTCCTTAAGGTCCGTGCGCCCCTTGTGCAGGATGCCTTTGGAGTCGACGTAGATCATATTCTCCGGCTTCGCGCCGTAGGACATATACAGCGTGCCGATGCGGATATTGGCCGCGCCGGCGCCGTTGAGGACTATCCTGACGTCCTGGATCTTCTTGCCTACGATCTTCAGCGAATTTATCAGGCCGGCCAGGCAGACGGTGGCGGTGCCCTGCTGGTCGTCGTGCCAGACGGGGATGTTCATGGTGCGGCGCAGCTCGTCGAGGATCTCAAAACACTTGGGCTGGGAGATGTCCTCCAGGTTGATGCCGCCGAAAGAAGGCTCGAGATACTGTACTGTCTTTATTATCTCCTTAGAGTCTTTGGTGTTCAGGCAGACGGGAAAAGCGTCCACCCCGCCCAGGAATTTGAACAGCAGGCCTTTGCCCTCCATCACCGGCAGGCCGGCCTCGGGGCCGATGTCACCCAGGCCCAGCACGCGGGTGCCGTCGGAAACCACCGCCACCATATTGCCCTTGTTCGTATGTTCGTACACCTTTTCCGGGTTCTGCTGGATATCCTTGCATACCGAGGCCACTCCGGGAGTGTACCAGATCGCGAAATCGTTCACATCGCGAACGCAGCATTTCGGGACTATCTCCACCTTGCCTTTATAAAAGGGATGCAGGCGCATGGCGTCCTCAGCCGGCTTGTTCGCTTTTTTAATGAGTTCTTCCTTCGTAACCTTTATAGTTGCCATGGTTCGGGAACCCCTTTGTTTTTCTAAACGTGTGGCGGTCAGCCGACTAAAGTATAGGAAACAAAATTTGTCTTTACAACATCTTTTTGATATACTTAGTTTCTCGCCCGAAGGCATAAGCCCCCGGTGAGGAAACCGGCCCGCCGAGCATTAACGGCACCGTAGCTCAGTTGGTAAGAGCGGGCGTTTCATAAGCGCTAGGTCAGAGGTTCGACTCCTCTCGGTGCCACAGATTTTTGCCCTGTTCCGCCAAGCAGTACTGCAGGTGCGGACGGGGCTTTCACTTGACGGGACGGAGGGGGGATGATGGCGGAAATTTACCTTACAAAAGAC
>DAOPZW010000235.1:0-3790 GCA_035353595.1 Elusimicrobiales bacterium
AAGGACGGCTACCAGGCCGTCTGCCTCGGCTTCGGGCACAAGAAGGACCACCGCGCCAATGCCGCCGAAAAGGGCCTGGGTAAAAAACTGTCCACCCCGGCGCTGCAGCACCTTAAAGAATTCCGCGTGAACGACCTCGCTGGCGCGGCGCAGGGCCAGGTGGCCGGCGTCGAGCGCTTCGCGGCGGGCGACTATGTCGACCTGCAGGGCGTTTCCAAAGGCAAGGGCTTCGCCGGCGGCATGAAGCGCCACGGCTTCGCCGGCGGCTGCGCTTCGCGCGGCGCCTCGGACCGCGAAAGGGCCCCGGGTTCGCTGGGCTCCCGCCGCTCGCTGGGGCGCGTGATGCCCGGCCAGCGCATGGCCGGCCACATGGGCGACGTTACCGTGTCCGTAATGAAAGTGAAGGTCATCAAGGTCGTTCACGAGGATAAGGTTCTGCTCGGGAACGGCGGCATCCCCGGCGCGGCCGGCAGCATGGTGGCCATCATCAACACCGTCAAGAAGGTTCCCAAGCCCCCCATGCCGGCGGCTTCTTCCAAGAACGCGGTGAAAAAAGCCGCCGGTAAGCCCGCGGCGAAACCGGCAGCCAAGAAATAAGGCGTAAGTCTCTGGAGAGAATATGGAAACGAAACTTTTGAACATAAAGGGCAAAGAAGTCGGCACGACGAGCATCCCCGCGCCTCTTTTTTCCACGAAGCCGGACCAGTATTTCCTGCACGAAGTGGTGACCAGCTACCTCGCCAATAAGCGCCGCGGAACGGCCTGCACCAAGACCCGCTCCGAGATCTCCGGCGGCGGCAAGAAGCCCTGGAAGCAGAAAGGCACCGGCCGCGCCCGCTCGGGTTCCACCCGGTCCCCCATCTGGCGCAAGGGCGGCGTGGTGTTCGGCCCCAAGCCCCGCTCCTACCGGCAGTACCTGCCTCACCAGAAGCTGCAGCAGGGCCTGATCGAAGCCCTTTCCGCCCGCTACAACGACGGGGCCGTGATGGTGATAGAGAACGTGGACATGGACGCGGTGAAGACCAGCGCCCTCAACGATCTCCGGAAACTTCTCTCGCCTACCGGCAAGCGCGTGCTGTTCGTGACCGACAAGACCGAGAAGAATTTTGTGGCCGCCTCCAAGAACGTCTCCGAATTCGGGTGGTGCCTGGCAAAAAATCTCAACGCCTACGAGGCGCTGCGCAACGACAAGCTGGTGTTCACCGCGGCGGGCCTCAAGGCGCTGGCTGAAAAAGTGAAGGAGAATTGAACCATGAATTTTACCGAAGTCCTTATCTGCCCCATACTCAGCGAAAAAAGCGTGACCATGAAGGACGAGCAGAACCGCTATTGCTTCAAGGTCAACCCCAAAGCCAACAAGACCGAGATAAAGAAAGCCATCGAGACCCTTTTCAAGGTTTCCGTTAAGGCCGTGCGCACCGCCAATATGCCCGGCAAGCTGCACAAAGTGGGCCGCCACGAGGGCTACCGTTCCGACTGGAAAAAGGCGATGGTCACGGTGAAGACCGGCCAGAAAATAGACGTCACGGACCTGCCGAAGTAAGGCGGGGAAAATAAAGTTTCAGCGACAATAACAAGGAAGAGAAAAATATGCCAGTTAAATCATATAGACCCTACACCCCCTCCCGGCGCACGATGCAGATCGCGGATTTCTCCGAGATAACGAAGACCGAGCCGGAAAAGAACCTTGTCGCCGGCATGCGCAAGCATGGCGGCCGCAATAACACCGGCATGATCATGGTCCGCCACCACGGCGGAGGCCATCGCCGCCGCTACCGCGACATAGATTTCAAGCGCGAGAAGTTCGGCGTGCCCGCCCGCGTGACCGCGATCGAATACGATCCCAACCGGAACGCCCGCATAGCGCTGCTGGTTTACGCCGACGGCGACAAGCGCTACATCCCCGCCCCCCTGGGCCTGGGCGTAGGCGCCTCCGTGGTCAGCGGTCCCAAGTCGGAAATACGCCTGGGCAACGCGCTGCCCATGACCAACATCCCCGACGGTACTTTTATACACGCCATAGAGATGATCCCCGGCAAGGGCGCGCAGTTCGTGCGCGCGGCCGGCACCCAGGCGCAGCTGATGGCCAAGGAAGGGGATTACGCCATGGTGAAGATGCCTTCCGGCGAGATCCGCAAGGTCCTCAAGGAATGCATGGCCACCATCGGGCAGGTGGGCAACCTGGAGCACAATACCATTTCGCTGGGTAAAGCCGGCCGCAAGCGCCACCTGGGCATACAGCCCACCGTGCGCGGCGGCGCGATGAACGCCACCGACCACCCGCTGGGCGGCGGCCGCGGCAAGTCGAAGGGCAACAACGTTCCCCGCTCGCCGTGGAACCAGCCTTCCAAGGGCTACAAGACCAGGACCAAATCCAAGATCTGGGGCTGGATGATAGTGCAGGACAGGCGCAAGTCTACCAACGCCTGATCGTACGGAGGATTATATAAATGAGCAGATCTTCTAAAAAGGGACCTTTCGTGACAGTGTCGCTCCTGGAGAAAATCCAGAAGATGAACCAGTCCGGGGATAAGAAGCAGATAAAGACCTGGGCGCGCTCCTGCACCATAACGCCGGAATTCATAGGGCATACCATTATGGTGCACAACGGCCGCAAATTCCTGCCCGTGTTCGTCAACGAGCGCATGGTCGGGCACAAGCTCGGCGAATTTTCCTTTACGCGTATCTTCAAGGGCCACGGCTCTTCTCATACGAAGGAAGCGACCGCCCTTACCTAAGGGCGGACAGGCGGTAGAGAATCGGATAAACGGAGAAATTTATGGAAGCAAAATGTGTGCTCAGATATCAGCGGTACGGACGTCGCAAAGTGGGACAGCTGCTCATGGCGATAAAGGGGAAATCCCTTTTTGAAGCCGGCTACCTCCTGGCCAATACGCCCAGGGGCGCGACCACCGTCGTGTACAAGGCCATGCAGTCCGCCGGCGCCAACCTTTCGGTTAAGCTCGGCAAAAAACTGGATCTCAAGAACGTCTGGGTCAGCACCGCGTTCGCCGACCAGGGGCCGATGAAGATGCTGCGGCGCGTGCAGCCCGGGCCCCAGGGCCGGGCGATGCCGTTCAAACGGAAAATGTGCCATATCACCGTTATGGTCTCGGATACCAAGGAGGCGAAGCGCTAAGCGCTGGTCTAATATGGGTCAAAAAATTCACCCCAAAGGTTTAAGGCTCGGCTACATTCAGGACTGGCAGTCCCGCTGGTTCTCCCCCAAGAAGATGCCGGAGCTCATCCGCGAAGATTTTGAAATAAGGGCCATGGTCACCGAGCGCTTCCACCTCGCGTCCGTCAGCTGGGTGGACATCGAGCGCGCCGGCGCCTACCTTAAGGTAAGCATCCACACCGCCCGCCCCGGCATCGTTATCGGCCGCAAGGGCACCGACATCGAGAATCTCAAGAAAGACGTCGAGAAACTCACCGGCCGGAAAGTTTTCATCAATGTCTCCGAGATAAAGATCCCGGAAATGGACCCCCGCCTCGTCGGCCAGTCCATCGCGCAGCAGCTCGAGAAGCGCATCTCCTTCAAGCGCGCCATCAAGCGCGGCATGGAACGCACCATGGCGTCCGGCGCCCTGGGCATAAAGGTAATGGCCTCCGGCCGCCTCGGCGGCGCGGAAATAGCGCGGCGCGAGTGGTTCCGCAAGGGCCGCGTGCCCCTGCAGACCATCTCCGCCGACATCGATTACGGCTTGACCGAAGCCAACACCACCATGGGCAAGATCGGCATAAAGGTCTGGATCTTCAAGAAGCTGTTCTTCGCGAAGACCCCCCGCGA
>DAOPZW010000236.1:0-3738 GCA_035353595.1 Elusimicrobiales bacterium
GTCCGGGCCGCAAGGGCGGAGGCAATTTTTACAGCGAAAAATTGCCGAGCCGGGGCCGCGCAAAACCGCTATGCGGTTTATGCGTGGCTGCGTAAGCGCCGAGGCCGAGTGGGGAGGTGCGGCCACGGTGTGGTCGACACCGTGTTTTGGGAACCCTCTCTCCGCCTGGCGGGCCGGGTTTCACAATAAAGAAAAGCCCCGCGGGCTTGGCGCCGGCGGGGCTTTTTTGTTGACAGCGTAGCTGTTCTTAGTTGGCGTGCTTAAGCAGCTGGTCCTTGCGGCGCTTGATCTCTTCTTCCAGGTGCTCAAGTTTTTCCTTGGCTTTTTCCTTGTTCTCGTCCATCCAGTCAACGATCTTCTCCCTGGTTTCTTTGCCTTTGGCGGGCGCGAACATTATGCCGAGAGCCGCGCCGATGAGGCCGCCCACCACGAACGCTCCGAGTATTTCACCGCTTGAATTTTCAGCCATAGAGTCCTCCGTAAAATTTCTTACACCGCTTCAAATTAATTCCTCATAATATATACATTGCCGGGGGCTTTGTCAAATCTTATAATACAAGCCATGAAACTGCTGCTGGTCTTTCTCTCGCTCGCGCTGCTGCCGGCCCGGGCCCGGGCCTATCCCCACGATGCGCGCCTGAGCGCCAGGCTGAAGAGCGCTTTTGAGACGCAGCTGCGCAGCACCGCCGCGGGCCGCGAGCTTTACGCCAGGCTCGAAAAAGCCGGGGCCGGCCCGGCCGCCCTCAAGGTGCTGGTGCGGCGCGACGCCGCGGACTGTTTCGCCTGGTTCGACCCGGAAAGCAACGCCATTTATTTCAATTCCCGTTTCATCCTGAAATTTTTTTCGGCGAAAGGTTTCAAGGACCCGCAGGTGGTGGAGGTGCTCGCCGGGCGCGCCCCGGCGCGCGCCGAACTGGTGAAGTACGCCGCGCCCATCTACCTGCATGAACTGGTGCACGCGCTGCAGTTCTACCTTTACCCGGAATACCGCCAGGACGCCGGCGGCAACCCGCTGGAATGGGAATATGAGGCTTACCTTACCGAGGACATGTATATCCATGAGCGCATGAAGGAGGATCCCGGCCTGTTGAAAGCTTTTATAACCGGCGCTTATACCGATATTTACACCGCCAACGTGTTCGGCAGCTACTTCACGCTTTCGCTGGACAAGGAAAGCTACAAAAATAAGATCAACAAATATTACGAGGAAGGGCTGGGCGGCTACGTCAGCATGGAGAGCGCCGAGACCGCGCGCAAGAATAACGTGGCCGACGCGAAGATAATGGCTTTCGCTTCGGGCGCGGTGGGGGAGTACGAAAAGAACAGCGCGGCGCTGGCCCGGCTGGAGAAGGAAAAGACGGATTACGCCCGGTTCCTGGCCGATTTTTACGAAAGCCGCTGGCCGGCTTTCAGCGCCGAGGCGCTGCTGTTCGTAGGGTCCCTGGCGCTGGAAGCGCGCAATTACCCGCTGGCGCTGGACTGCCTGGCGGTGGCCGACGCGAATTCCGCCGGGCGTGAAGTTGAGCCTGACGCGCTGAAGACGCTGCGCACCAGGGGGGCGCTGGCCATCCTTGAGACCGCCTCTTTTCTGCGCGACCACTCGAAAAAAATGGACCTGGAGGGGCTGAGCCAGCATTTAAAGGCGCTGGAAAAAGCCTGCGCCATCACCAGCCGCCCCTTTCCCGAAGACCTGCTGCAACTGAAGGCCGCCACCTACCCGAAGGCGCTGGCTTATTATGAAAAAAAATACGCCGCTGAAAAACAAACGGCTAAAAAAGATTTTTACAAGGAGAACCTGGATTATTTCGCGGCGCAAGCCGGGCTTCCTGACGCGGAGGGGGCCGCGCTTACCCCGCCGGCGTCCGCGCAGCGGCTCCCCTGAGACGGCGCCTGCGCGGCCCTTGAATTGCTTCCTCTAATTCAGTAGATTATCTTCAGGACATAAAAATCAGAGTCAGGCGGAGGAACTTATGATAGACATCGCGAAGAATATCGCCACTACCCCCAGGCGCACCAAAGCTTCCGTTATCCGGGAACTGCTCAAGACCACCAATCAGCCCGGCATAATCTCTTTCGCCGGCGGCCTGCCCGCCCCGGAGCATTTCCCGTACGACTTCGTGGCCGACGTCGTTAAAGAAGTAATGGCCAAAAAGGGCAAAGTGGCCCTGCAGTACGGCCCCACCGACGGCCTGCCGGAACTCAAGGAAGAATTCATCAAGTTCCTGAAGAAGTACGAGGGCATCGACGCCAAGCCCGAGAACCTGATAATCACCACCGCCAGCCAGCAGGCGCTGGACATGGTAGGGCGCCTGTTTATAGACGCCTCCGATCCCGTGCTCGTCGAGAAGCCCAGCTACATGGGCGCGCTGCAGGTCTTCCGCTCCTACGGCGCGGAATTTATAGGCGTGAAGCTGGAGGACGACGGCATCAGCACCGTCGAGCTCGAGGAAAAGCTGTCCTGGCTGAAGGCTCAGGACGAGCATTATAAATTCCTGTACCTGGTGCCGGATTTCCAGAACCCCAGCGGCGTTACGCTGTCGGAAGCCAAGCGCCGTAAGGTGCTGGCGCTGTCGGAAAAGTACAATATCGCGGTCATCGAGGATTCACCTTACCGCCAGATCCGCTTCGAGGGCAAGGAGCCCAAGATGATGTATCGCATGGACAAGGAATCCAAGAAGACCGACAACATCATCTCCCTGTTCACTTTCTCCAAGACCTTCGCCCCCGGCCTGCGCCTGGGCATCATCCTGGGCCATCCGCAGATCATCAAGAAGATGGAGATCCTCAAGCAGAGCATGGACCTGTGCACGTCCAGCCTCAACCAGCTCATCGCCGCGGAGTTCCTGCGCACCGGCTTCTTCGAGAAGCACATAGAGGTGGTGAAGAACGATTACAGGATCAAGAAGAACGCCATGGTGAGCGCCCTTGAGAAGTACATGCCGGAAGGCGTGACGTGGACCAACCCCGAGGGCGGCCTTTTCCTGTGGGTGCGCCTGCCCGAGCGCATGAGCGCCGACGATATGTTCCAGGACGCGCTCAAGGAGAACGTCGCCTACGTGATAGGCTCCGCTTTCCACAGCGACGGCTCCGGCAAGAACACCATGCGCCTGAACTTCTCCTTCGCCTCGCCCGAGAAGATAGACGAGGGCATAAAGCGCCTGGCCTCGGCGGTGAAGAACCGCCTCAAAGCGGCCAGGTAGGGCGCCGGGGAATGGCGGACTTCTCAGCCGAATTCAGCAAGAACCTGCGCGACGCCGGCGTAGTAGGGGCCGGCGGCGCGGGTTTTCCCGCCTATGTGAAAGCGCAGGGCAAGGCTGAATACGCGCTGGTCAACGCGGCCGAGTGCGAGCCGCTGCTCAAGAAAGACCAGAAGATCCTGGAATATTTCCCCGAAAAAGTTTTCGACGGGCTGGAAATGCTGATGCGGGCCGTGGGCGCGGCGCGCGGCATTATCGGCATAAAGAAAAAACACGAAAAGATAATTCCGCGCCTGGAAGAGATAGCGAAAAAGCGCAAAAATATTTCAGTGCTCAAGATGGGGGACTATTATCCCGCCGGCGACGAGCAGTGCCTGGTGCGGGAAGCCACCGGCCGCGTGGTGCCGCCCGGCGGCATACCGCTGGACGTGGGCTGCGTGGTGAGCAACGTGGAAACGCTTTATAACGCCGCCTCCGCTCCCGGCCCCGTTACCGAAACCTTTATAACAGCAATGGAGCGCAGGCAGCTGAATGCCATGCA
>DAOPZW010000237.1:0-3470 GCA_035353595.1 Elusimicrobiales bacterium
AGCATATAGAAGCCGTCGACGGCGATGTCGTGCGTGGCCGAGACGAAGGCGCCCAGCGCGAACATGACGAGCGAGACCGCGAAGAAATGCGAGCCGGTCAGCGAGACCGCGACGGCGCCGAGGCAGGCCGCCATGATAAGCTGCGAGTAGACGGCCCACTTGCGGCGGGTGCCGTACATGTCCACCATCGGGCCCCAGAGCATCTTTATTACCCAGGGCAGGTACAGCCAGCTGGTCCAGAAGGCCATCTCGGCGTTGGAAACACCCATGTTCTTATAAAGGATGACCGAGACAGAATTGATGATGATATAGGGCAGGCCCTCCGCGAAATAAGTGGAAGGTACGAATAACCATGGACTGCGTTTCTCTGCTTTTGACATTGTTCTCTCCGTGCGCGCTGTCTTATATACAATGGTATTAAATTAGCGCGGGCAAGGGAATTGGCGCGGTCCCGTATTTGCTAAAATTGTAATGTCGTTCGAGATTCCCAGAACGGAGACCTTTCATGGCTTTTCTTTCCCTGCTGTTTTCCCCCCAGTCCGTCGCCTGGTCGGTTTTTGTGATAATGCTGGTGGCCGCCGCCGGCCTGGCCATAGGGAATATAAAGATTTCGGGCATAAATCTCGGCATAGCCGGCGTACTCTTTTCCGGTATCCTGTTCGGTCATTTCGGGCTGGAAATAAACCACGAGACCCTGGAATTCCTGCGCGACTTCGGCCTCATACTCTTCGTCTATTCGATCGGCACGCAGGTCGGGCCCGGCTTCTTCTCGTCCTTCCGCAAGGAAGGCATACGCCTGAACCTCCTGGCCGCGGCCGTGGTGCTGGGCGGTGTCGTTATGACCCTGCTGATAAGCAGGCTGGCCGGCCTGGACATCGCCACCGCCGTCGGGATGTATGCCGGCGCCGTCACGAACACTCCCTCCCTGGCCGCCGCGCAGCAGACGCTGGGCTCCATGCCCGAGGCGGCCGACAGCGCCTCGGTGGGCTACGCCCTCGCTTATCCCGGCGCGATCCTGGGCATAATACTTACGATGATCCTCATCCGGCGCCTCTTCGCCAGGCAGGCCGCCGAAGACATGCTGCAGGTGCACGCCGACAAGGCCGCCTCCTCTTTTATCACCGCCAGTATTTGCGTCGAAAATAAAAATCTGGAGGGCCTTAAGATCTGCGAGATCCCGGCCATCAGCGAACTGGGCGTGGTGGTTTCGCGCATTTACCACGGCGGCCAGATGGCCGTGGCCCACGACGACACCGTTATCCACTCCGGCGACGTGCTGCTGGCGGTGGGCCTCGCCGAAAGCCTCAAGAAGTTCATGCTGGTGGTGGGTTCAAAGAGCGAGATGGACCTTAAGAAACTGCCCAGCCGCATTTTACATTCCCGCGTGATCGTAACGCATAAGGAAGTGATCGGCAAAACCCTGGAGGAGCTGAACCTGGAGGCGCAGTACGACGTGGTGGCCACCCGCGCGGCTCGCGCCGACGTGGAATTCCTCGTTTCTGATTCGTATGTGCTGCAGTTCGCGGACAACCTGGTCATCGTAGGCGATGAGACCGCCGTGGCCAAGGCCGCCGCCATGCTGGGCAACTCTCCCAAAGACCTGAACCATCCCCAGCTGATCCCCGCTTTCATCGGCATAGCCGCCGGGGTGCTGCTGGGCTCCGTCCCCATAGCCCTTCCCGGCCTCTCGGCGCCGGTCAAGCTGGGCCTGGCCGGCGGGCCGCTCATCATGGCCATCGTACTGAGCTATATACAGCACATAGGCCCGCTCAACTGGTACCTGCCGCCCGCCGGCAACCTGATGCTGCGCGAGCTGGGGATCGTGCTGTTCCTTTCCTGCGTGGGCCTGAAGGCCGGCGGCAAATTCTTCGAAACCCTGCTCAACGGCAGCGGCATCTATATCGTATTGTTCTCCTTCCTTATCACGGTCGCCCCTATCATGCTGCTCGGGATACTGGCCAAGGCTAAGTTCAAATTGAATTACCTGTCGCTGTGCGGCGCGCTGGCCGGCTCGATGACAGATCCTCCCGCGCTGGCTTTCGCCAACGCCCTGAACCCGTCCAACCTTTCGGCCATGTCCTACGCCACGGTTTACCCGCTGGTCATGATCCTGCGCGTGGTGTCGGCCCAACTGATAGTGCTGCTGTTTATGTAATGAGGCGCTATGGCCCTGCGGTCCCTGCTCCGGATCGCTTTTAAGCGGTAAACTTGCGCGTTTCTTAGGAAATTGACGGGGGCAGGTTTTTCAGACCGGCGCTCATTGACTGACGGCCGGGGCCGTTGGGATCCCCTGCGTGCTCAGCCGGGCAAGTATTTTTCCATTATCCAGCGGGTGAAAGGGAAGCTGCCGGTGAACGCCGGGCTTACGGCGTTAAGGATGTGCGTGCTGTCCTTGTCCCCCTCCACCACGAAATCCTGCACCAGTTCAAGAGTTTTAGTATTAAGCAGCTGCGCCCTGATGCCGGGCCGGGTCCATTGGCTGAAGCCCGCGGCGTCCAGCTTGCTTACCAATTTCCTGCCCAGCCCGACGAAGAAAGGCTTATGGTATTTCCTCATCTCTTCCCAGGCCAGGCTCCTGAACCCGAATGAATTTGTAAGGAACAGTTTTGCCTCATAGGCCGTGATTTCCAGCATTTCCTTGACGCTGAAATTATCAAGGCCGGCGTAATTCTCCCGCCAGAAGGCGGGGATGGCCGTGGGCCCCAGTTTAACGTGGCCGTCGACGGTTACCGTATAGTGAACGCCCAGGAAAGGGTTTTTAAGGTTCGGCACCGGGTACACGTTGACTTTAAGCGGGGCGTCGGCGCCGGTATATTTCAGGTATATCCCTTTGAACGGGATAATGACATAATCCTTTGAGAAGCCGAAGTCCCTGGCGATCCGGTCCGCGTACAACCCGGCGGCATTCACTATGTGCGCGGCATCGATCCGCCTGCCGGCCGCGGTTATAACCGTGTTGGCCCCGGCTCTCCGGTCATAGCCTTCCGAGAAGAGTATGCGGACGCCGGCCGCGAGCAGCCGCTTTTTAAGGCAGGCGCAGACCTCGACGGGGTCGACTGTCGCCGTAGCCGGAGAATAAAGGGCTTTTTTGAAAGTGCGCGCGTTGGGCTCTATTTCGGCAAGCTCTTTTTCCTCTATCAGCCGTACCTCAACGCCGTTGGTCTTTCCCCGCTTTTCCAGTTCATACAGGGCCCGGAGTTCCGTCTCATCCGAGGCTACCACCACTTTCCCGCACCGGTTGAGCGCCAGGCCGTTGTCGGCGCAGTATTTTTTCAGGGTGGCGCTGCCTTCGCGGGTAAATTTAGCTTTAAGGGAATTGGCGGTGTAATAGAACCCTGCGTGCAGCACGCCGCTGTTGCGGCCGCTGCCGTGGGCGGCCACATCCGGCTCTTTTTCAAGGAGGGTGATGGTCTTGCCGGGGCGCTTTTCCCGGAGCTGGCTGGCCAGTGTAAGCCCTATTATGCCCGCGC
>DAOPZW010000238.1:0-3453 GCA_035353595.1 Elusimicrobiales bacterium
TGTATTTTCCGGGCGGCAGCGGGATCACGGCCTCCCACAGGTCGCCGGGGTGTTTCACCAGGGTCAGGGCTTCGGGATTCCACTTATTGAAGTCTCCGGCTATCTTAACTTCCTTCGCGCCGGCTATTTTTACGGAAAACTTGACAAAACGCAGCTCGGGCCGTTCCGGGTCGGGGGTCCGCTCGTGCCTGGGCCGCGTCGGCGGCATAAAATTTGTGCGCGTCGGTTTTATGGTGGCGGTGTTCCAGCCGCCCATGAAAGCCATATACTTTTTCACGGCGTCGTTGAAGATAACGCCGGGCACGCTGACCAGCGCGAAAGCGCTCAGCGCCAGGAACAGCAGGATGGATTTGCGTTCCATCATGGCTTTACGCCGCCTTTGGCGGGCGCGGGTTCGGGGCCCGCTCCTTCTTCGGGGCCGGCCTCGTCCAGGCGCCCGCGTATCCTCGGCCGGGCGCCCAGCTCCGCGGCCAGCGCCTTGAATTTTTCCAGGTCGGCGCCGTTGCCTTCCACCGCCGTGGCGAAAGTTTCCGGCAGGGCGCCTGCCGCGGAGCGTATGAACTCCTTCACTTTTTCGAAGCCGGAGGCCAGCAGTTCGGGCCGCGGGCGCATCAGGGCCGCCCATTGAGCGGCGTCGGCGGAGTTGAGGCTTACGTGCACCGAATCTATGAGCCCTTTCATTTCCGGCACCACGTCGCGGTTCCAGACCGCGTTGGCCAGGCCGTTGGTGTTGACCCGGATGCGCAGCGTGCGCGGCAGCGGCGCCGCCGCGCCGCTTTTTATGCTTCTGGCGCAGGCGAGCAGTTCGGGCAGGCGCATCGTGGGTTCGCCGAAGCCGCAGAAGACCAATTCCTCGAAGGGCGCCGCCGCCCACTCCGCGGCCGCCAGTTTCAGGACTTCTTCCGGGGAGGGTTCCCGGCCGGCCAGGTCCAGGCTGCTGCCGTGGTAGTCCATCGCCCAGGCGTTCTTGATGCAGAAAACGCAGGCCGTGGGACAGCGGTTGGTAAGGTTTACGTAAAGCCCGCTCCTGTAACGGTAGACCACGCTTGGTTTCTGGGGGTTCATGTAATTGTGCGCCAGGCTCCGGCGGCCCGCTTTCTGGCTATTCTCCGTTCATTATTCTATCATTTAGCAATGCGTGTTTTAATAGCCATGAACGCGTTCAAAGGAACTCTTTCCGCGTCCGCGGCGGGAGCGGCCGTGGCGCGCGCCGTAAAAAATAAATTTCCCGCGGCAATTATCGAGACCATGCCCATAGCGGACGGCGGCGACGGGCTGCTGGAGGCCCTCGCCCCGGTTTTTAAAGGCAGGCTGCTCAGCGCCCGCGTGGCCGGGCCTTTCGGGGGGCGCCTGACGGCGCGCTGGCTGCTGGCGGGGCGCACGGCCGTGATAGAAATGGCGGAAGCCGCCGGGCTGAGGCACGCGGGCAAAAAGCGGCTGAAGCCGCTGGACGCGTCCACGCGGGGCGTCGGGCAGCTGCTCAAGGCCGCCGCGCGAGCGGGGGCGAAAGAAATAATAGTGGGGCTGGGCGGCAGCGCCTCCAACGACGGCGGGGCCGGCTGCGCGGCCGCGTTCGGTTTCGAGCTTTCAGGGCCCGGCGGGCGGCCGGTGGCGCCGGGCGCGCGCGGCCTGGCGGACCTGGTTTCCATCAAGCCCGGGCAGGGGCCCGCCCGGCTGGCCGGCCATACGGTGCGCGGCCTGGCCGACGTGGAAAACCCGCTGTGCGGCCGACTGGGTTCGGCCCGCGTTTTCGCGCCGCAGAAAGGCGCGGGCTCCCGGGAGGTGGCGTTCATAGAAGCGGCCCTGCTGGGTTATGCGCGTACGGTGCGGCGCGACCTGGGGGTAAAGATCGCCCGTCTCAAAGGCGGCGCGGCCGCCGGCGGCCTGGGGGCCGGGCTGGCGGCCTTTTTCGGGGCGGAACTGCTGGACGGCGCCTCTTTTGTGCTGGATAAGACCGGCTTCGACGCAAAAATAAGCCGGGCCGACCTCCTGATAACCGGGGAGGGCTGTTTCGACCGGCAGACTTTTTTCGGCAAGGCGCCTGGCGAGGCCATCCGGCGCGCGCGCGCCCTGGGGAAACCCGTGGTGGTCGCGTGCGGGCGGTCGCTGTTCGGCGACAGGCGCGCCCTGGCCCGGCGGGGGGTGCACGCGGTCATAGAAGCCCGGCGCCTGGGCCGCGACGCCGCCGCTTTAAGCCTTGCCGTTGAGCGCGGCCTGCCCGGCGCCCTGGGAGGCCTGCCTGTTTATCAGGGGTTGCGGAAAAAGGTATAATTATCTTTCCCGCGTAAGATGTCTCTCCGCGGTCATAAGTTTAATTAAAGCGAAAACAAGGAGCCAGCATGCCTGCCGCGACAAAAAACGTTAAGAAAATGGAACAGTGTGGCTGTGGTTGTGAATGTTCTGAAATGAACGAAGATTTCAAGGTAAAAGACATGTCCCTGGCCCCCCTGGGCCGCAGGGAAATAGAGATCGCCGAGAAAGAAATGCCCGGCCTGATGGCTATCAGGCAGAAATTCTCCGCGAAGAAACCCCTTAAGGGCGCCCGCGTGATGGGCTCCCTGCACATGACCACGCAGACGGCCGTCCTGATAGAGACGCTGGCCGCGCTGGGCGCCGAAGTGCGCTGGTGCTCCTGTAATATTTACTCCACCAGCGACCAGGCCGCCGCGGCCATCGCCGCTACCGGCATCCCGGTGTTCGCCTGGAAGGGCGAGACGCTGGCCGAATACTGGTGGTGCACCGAGAAGGCCCTGGATTTCGGCGGCGGCAAGGGACCGCACCTGATCGTGGACGACGGCGGCGACGCCACCATGATGTTGCACCGCGGCTTCGCGGCCGAGAACAGCGCCAGGATCCTCGACGTCAAGACCAGCACCGAGGACGAAACGGAGCTTAACCTTTGCCTTAAAGCGATCCTGAAGAAGACCCCCGGCCGCTGGCACACCGCGGTCAAGGACTGGAAGGGCGTCTCGGAAGAGACCACCACCGGCGTGCACCGCCTGTACCAGATGCACGAGGCCGGTACCCTGATGGTGCCCGCCATCAACGTCAACGATTCCGTGACCAAGTCCAAGTTCGACAACCTGTACGGCTGCCGCGAGAGCCTGGCGGACGGCATCAAGCGCGCCACCGACGTGATGATAGCCGGCAAGGTGGTCGTGGTCTGCGGCTACGGCGACGTGGGCAAAGGCTGCGCCCGCTCCATGCACGGCTTCGGCGCGCGCGTGATCGTGACCGAGATCGACCCCATCTGCGCCCTGCAGGCCGCGATGGAAGGCTTCGAAGTTAAGACCGTGGAAGACACGCTGGGCGAAGGCGACGTCTATGTCACCACCACCGGCAACCGCGACATTATCAGGCTCGAGCATATGCTCAAGATGAAAGACCAGGCCATCGTCTGCAATATCGGCCATTTCGACGACGAGATCCAGATGGCCGCGCTGAACAAGGCCA
>DAOPZW010000239.1:0-3405 GCA_035353595.1 Elusimicrobiales bacterium
CTACGCCCTGCTCTCGGCCCCGGACCTGGCCCCGCTGTGGACCAGCCTTTACAATATGCCGGTCATGCCCTGGACCGGCTTTAACAACACCGTCATGATCGGGGGCCTGATCTTCGGCGCGGTCCTGTTCGCGCCGGTTTACCTGGCCGCGCGCAAAGGCGCCGCCATATACAATGAACGTTATAAGACTAAAATAATGAACTCCAGGCTGGTCAAAGGCCTCAAAGGCTCGTGGCTCTTCGACTGGTATTTTAAGGGGGCGATATAATGCGCTGGTCTTATATCCTGCCCCGCCTTACCCTGCTGCTCCTGGTCTGGCTGTTTTTCTTTTTCGCCTTCGACCCGCTGCTGAAGTGGGGGCTGATAAAAGGCATTGAGAAAGGCGCGAAGGCGAAAGCCGAGATCGCCGGCCTTAAAACCAGTTTCCTTCATCCGTCGCTGAAGCTTACCGGCTTCGCCGTAGCCGACGCCAACGACGAATTCCGCAACCTGGCGGAATTCTCCGAGCTGTCCTTCTCCGCCGCCGGCGCGCCGCTGCTGGAGAAAAAGCTGCTGGTCGAGAACGCCTCGCTGTCCGGCCTGCGCTTCGGCACCGCGCGCAAAACTTCCGGCAAGCTGCCCTTCGTGAAAGAAGAGCCGCCTTCGGAAATGGTGCAGGCCATCAAAGACGAATCCAAAAACTTCGCCCTTGAACGGGCCGCGGACGTAAAAGCCGACGCGGCCGCCGATTACAAAGTGAACCCCGACGAACTTGAGTCCGTAAAGCTGGCCAAGCAGCTGGAAGAGGACTACAACAAGAACTACAAGGACATTTCCGACCGCCTGGATACGAAAAAATATGAAGCCGGCCTGGAAGCGCTCAAGGGGCGCTATGAGAAGGCCAAGGGCGAAAGCAATTTCGCGAAGCAGGCCAAGGACTACGCCGACATAGGCAAGGAAGTAAAAAAACTTACCGGGGATTTTAAGAAAGACAAGGAAGAAGTGGAAACCGCCCTGGCCAAAGCGAAGGACGCGTTCAAAGCTATCGACGAGGCGCGCAAGAAGGACACCGCCGCCGTTATGGCGAAAATGAAGCTGCCGTCGCTGGACACCCAATCCCTGGCCCGCATGCTGGCGGGCCCGCTGATAGCCGAAAAAACAGACCAGGCCATGAAGTGGATGGCGATCGCGAAGAAGTATATGCCGGCCAGCTCCGATGGCGTGCTGAAGAACGAGGCGCCACGCGGCCGCACGGTGCACTTTCCCAAAGAAAAGACTTATCCGACAGTGCTGGTGCGCCGGCTGGCGCTTACCGGAGAACTGGGGCAGGAGGACCCGCT
Organism: Elusimicrobiales bacterium; assembly: GCA_035353595.1. Taxonomy (GTDB): domain Bacteria; phylum Elusimicrobiota; class Elusimicrobia; order Elusimicrobiales; family UBA9959; genus UBA9959. The sequence continues at coordinate 1,320 of DAOPZW010000239.1, forward strand.
GGAATACAGCGGCGTGATAGAAGGCCTGACCACCCAGCCGCAGGTTTACGGGCGGCCTACGACCTTGGCCGTTAAAGGTTCAAAAGGCGCGCGCCGGCTGGACCTGACGGCGGCGCTGGACGCTACCGGTGACACAATAAAGACCGGATCCCGCCTGTCCTATTCGGGCATGACGGTAAAAGAGCTCAAACTCGGCTCGGAATCCTCCTTTATGGTGGAGATCGCAGGAGCCTCGGGCGCCATAGAAACCGATCTAAAAACTGACGGAGACAGCCTGGACGGCAAAGCCTCCCTGAGCCTGACCAAGGCGGTCTTCAAGGCTTCGGCGGACAAGATAAAGGCCGCGCCGCTGCGCACGGCGGTTGAATCCTCCTTCGCCGGGCTTTCCTCGGCCCTTATCGAAGCGGACATAACGGGGGTAATAAAATCTCCGAAACTTGCGGTAAGAACGGACCTTGCCGACAAGCTCTCGAAAGCTTTCAGCGGCGCGATGGGCGCCGAAGTGAAAAAGGCCCAGGCCGAAGCGCAGAAGAAGATAGACGAAGCGCTTAAGCCCTACAGGGAAAAGCTCGACAAGCTGGCCTCCTCGAAGCAGGCCGAACTGGGCGGCAAGCTCAAGGACGCGGAAGGCAAGGTTACGGGGGCGGGGGAAAACCTGCTCAAAGGCCTTACCCCGTCCAAAATCAAGCTTCCAAAGATAAAATTCTAGCGCGCCATGCGCCTTACGCTACCAGCCGCCCCCGCTGCCGACATAAGGATCAGGCGCATCCGCGCGCCGCGTCTTATGCGGCGGGCGGCGCGGCTGATGGCGGCCTCCGACCCCTGGCTGCGGCTGGGCATCGGCTACAAAAGCTGTCTTAAGAACATAAGGACGCCTTATCGCGAACTGCACGCCGCGGTACGCGGCTCCGCCGTAGAGGGGCTTGTCATAATAACCATGTACGGCACCTTCAAAGGCTATATCCAGGCGCTGTGCGTGGCGCCGGAGGCGCGGGGCAAAGGCCTTGGAGAACGGCTGATGACCCATGCCGAGCGGCGCATCTTCAAAGATTCCGCGAACGTTTTTCTGTGCGTCTCTTCCTTTAATAAGGGGGCGAGAAAGTTCTACCGCCGCCTGGGCTACCGGCGCGCCGGCCTGCTCAAAGACTTCCTGGTCCGGGGCTCGGACGAACTGCTGCTGCGGAAAACAAAAGGCCCCCTGCTGCGCGCCGCCGCGCCCCGCGCCCGCCGAGCCTGAAAACAACGCCGTCCCGCAGCCCCCGGGGGGATATGCCGCCCGGGAGCGGGTTCCCTCCGGACCCTCTTGCCCGCACCGCCGCGCGCCGCGGCCGGCAGAGCCGGCGCCGCCCGGGCCGCCCCCCCGTAACGATGAATTTCTATCGCCTGTTTTTGCACGGCTTAAAGAGTTGTAACGTTGCCTCTTTTTATCCGCTCCGACGTAAATATTGGCTGTTAAATCACCTCTTGACAAATCGCAAACGATGACGTATACTATTTATGCAGCCGCCGTTAATTCGGTAACGTGGAGAAATAACGGTGAACCAATGTTGTTACAATATTAACGCAGCCCGGAGGACAGTATGGCGAAAATAATCTGCATAGACGACGACAAGGATATTCTTGACACCTGCGAAGTGGTGCTGCAGGGGCAGGGGCACACCGTTGTGACCGCGATCAACGGCAAAGAGGGCTTCGAGAAAGCTTCCAAGCTGAAGCCCGACCTCATCATCCTGGACGTCATGATGGACGACTCCACCGAGGGCTTTCACACCGCCCAGAAATTCCGCCGGGACGCGGCCATGAAATACACCCCCATAATGATGCTCACCTCCGTCAACGAGACTTCGCCCCAGAAGTTCGGGGAAAAAGACGGGGAATTCCTGCCGGTGGACGCCTTCATGGAAAAACCCGTAAAGCCCAAGGAGTTCATAGCGAAAGTAAAAGAACTGCTGGCCCTGAAGAAGGAGCAGGTGAACGTGGAAGGCCGCACCAAGTAAGACCCATGAGCAAAATACCACAGCGCACTGTCGAAAGATTCTTCCGCTACGGCCAGTTCCTGCACACTAAGCTCGAGTCCGGCTCGGAC
>DAOPZW010000240.1:0-3381 GCA_035353595.1 Elusimicrobiales bacterium
AACGCTGAACAATAGCGACAAACAGGGGCTATATTTCGACGGGGCTTCGTCGGGAACCGTAGCCAATGTTTATGTGGAGAACGCCGGCGGCGACGCGGCTAATTTCCGGGCCAATTCTAATTTTAACGCGGTCTCCCAGAGCGTGTTCGTCAGCTCCGGCGTGGATAAGTCGGCTGTATACCTGGAAAATTCCTCCAGCAATACCTTTACAGGCATTGCCGTATACAACCCGGCCTCCTACGGCGTGCATTTCAACAACGGCGGCTATAATACGGTCAGCCAGAGCACCATGACCGGCTATTATCCCGCTTCCTATCCCGTTTATTATGATGTCAACGGCACCGCCAACAAGGTGGAAGATAGTTATGTGTCTAATACTTTCGGCGGAGGAGCTTATCTGCGGGCGGGCGGGATGATCAGTAACAGCACGGTAACCACCGCCGCGTCCGACAATTATGCCGTTAATTTTTACGGGTATAACTGCCGGGTAGCCAACAGCTACCTGCTCAACACCGCCGGCACAGCCGCGTATTTCCCCGTCACCGGGGGCAGCAACACGATCAGTTTCAGCACGGTAGCCGCCGCTGCGTCCGGAGCCAACGCCGTCAACATATACAACTCTAACTCAAATGCGATAACCGGCAGCTACCTCTCAAACCCTGCCGGCACGAGCGTTTCTATTCAGAACTGGGGCAGCGGCAACGTCATAAGTTACAGCACCATTACCAGCGGTGCGGACGGGTATTACGCGCTGAACCTTTACCAAGCGCCGTCCTCCGTTATTTCCGATTGTTATGTGCGGGGGTCAACGGCGGCTTATGTGTTCGAGTCCAGTCCCTTCCAGCTGAAGCATAACCGGCTGGAAGGTTTCTCCGGCTCCGGCGTGGGACTCAGCATCGGAAGCTACGGGGGTTATACTGTTTCAAGCAATACCATCGCCGGCGGCACGAACGGTATCGGCATTCACCTGGGCAATTATACCAGCGGCTCGGCCACCCTGTCTTCAAATACCATAAGCGGCGGCGCTTACGGCCTGCTCCTCCCGGCGGGCGTGAGCACCGCGGTTTCCATAGACAGCATGACCTTCCAAGAGCTGAGCCAGGGGGCCACCGCCATCATGTTCCTGGGCGATCGCAATAGCGCAACTTATTCGCGGGTGGTTTTCAATAGCCCGAACATAGCCGTGAACGTCAACGCCGCGAACCTTACTTCCACCAACATAACAATGTCCCGCGCGGCCGGGCCCAGGAGCGGGGCGTTGTTCGAAAAAGACATTAATAACAAGGTCGCCTGGGACCCCCTGCCTGCCGGCTGCTTTGCCGGCGGCAACGTGGCCAGGGACGGCAGCCAGAGCTATACCAGCATACAGGATGCCGTGGATAACGCCGGGACAACCCTGAGCACCAATACTTGCGTAGTCGTCAGGGATGTGGGACCCTACACGGAGCAGGTGGCGGTGCAGGGGATAGTTTCCAACGGTTACAGGCTCAAGATAATGGCTGGTCCCGGGTTCGTCAGTTCCGGGCCGGTAATAAGTCCGCCGCTGTTTTCAACTGCGGCGTTGTGGATAATGAACGACAGCGTCACGGTGCAGGGTTTGCGCATCGTTCCCGCCAGCATCCTGCCTTACGGCATACTGGCTTCCTCCGCTGATATAAGCATCTCCAGCGTAAGCGTGCTGGGCGGTGACAAGATAAATACGGCGGGTATTTTATTGTCGAGCTGGTCGGCTATCTCCTGTTCCAGCGTTACGGTGCAGGCCGCGCACGCCATACTGCTGCCGCCCGGCGCGGTGTGGAGCCGGATCTCTTTCAGCACCGCGGCCAGCGCCTCCTCCTCCTTCGCCGGCCTGTATATGCAGGGCGCGTCCTCGAATACTTTCACGGACGGTTACGTTTACAACCCGTCCGGCCATGGCGCGCGCCTGGATTCCGGCTCCGCCTGCAATACCATCTCCCGCAGCACCATGGCGGTCAGCCTGGCCGATACGGCGGCTTTGCTCATAGCGGACGCGTCGTCCAATACCGTGACGCAGAGCTATATGTCGGGCGGGGCCGGCTACGGCGCTTACCTGGTGAGCGCGGCCTCAAATACTATAAGCGCCAGCGTTATAGCCAGCGCCTCCGGCCACGCCGCGCGCCTTGAGCCCGGCGCGGATTTTAACCTGATAACGCAGAGCACCATGGCCACAGGCGGCACCGGCACGGACGCCTTTATGATATACGGGGCTTCGTCGAACATAATAACCCGGAGTTTCCTGCTGGGCGGCACCGGCAACGGGGCGCACCTTCTCTCTAACGCCTGGAACAATACTGTCAGCCTGAGCACGCTGACCGCCCGCGGCGGCGGGCACTTCGCGGCCTACCTTAACGATTCTTCGTCGAACACTTTTGCCGATAGCTGCATTTTCAACCAGACCGGCATCGGCTTGCTCTTTAATTCCGGCGCCAGCGACAACACTATCCGCCGCAGCACGGTCACTTCGAATCTGGCCGGCTCTTACGCGCTCTACTTTACGGGCTCTTCTTCAAATACGCTGGACGGCAGCTTTATCTCGAATCCGTCAGGTACCGGGGCGTTATTCGATTCCGGGGCGCACGATAACTTCATAAACCAGAGCACCATAGCCAGCAATGCCGGCGGCTACTACGCCCTCTACTTCAATACCGCCGCTTCGAACAGGCTGGCCGGCAGTTTTGTCTCCAACCCGGCTGGCACCGGCGCGTTGTTCGATACCGGCGCCGTCGATAACACCATCAGCCAGAGCACCATAACCGGCAGCGCCGCCAGTTATTCAGCCCTATACTTTAACGGCGCGTCTTCGAATACGGTCCTGAACTCCTACGCGCTGGGGGCTACAGCCGTCATAGTCGACGCTTCCACCGGCACGGTTATAGGAGGCAGCCGTTTCGAGAGCCCCCGGTCCGACGGCATCGGACTTTCTTTGCACGGCAGCGTTAACCTTTTCCTCGCCACCAGCACGCTGGCCGGCGGCGCGCAGGGGACCGGCCTGTATCTCGCCGCGGACAATGCCGGGAGCCTCCTGCTTTCGTCCAACACTATCGCCGGCGGCAGGTATGGCCTGGAGATAGCCGCGCAGCGCTCCGGCAGCGAGCTGTCCATTTCCAGCCTGACTTTCCGCAGCCTTACGGCGGGCGCCACGGCCATCAATTTCCTGGGCGGGCAGTTCGTCTCTACTTTCACCGGCGTGGCTTTCAGCACAGCGAACATAGGCGTAAACATCAACGCCAGCCAGCTGCTGGCCGGTTCCCGCATAACCATGAAACACGATACCGGGCTGAAGGGCGGCCCCGTGTTCGAGAACGACCCGAACCGCTATGTGGACTGGGATATGCCGGCCGAGTGTAATACCGGAGTGGC
>DAOPZW010000241.1:0-3381 GCA_035353595.1 Elusimicrobiales bacterium
TGGTACCTACGTTTACGTGGGGCTTGCTTCTGTCGAACTTTGCTTTTGCCATTTTAACGGCCTCCTGAAATGTATTTCACTCAACGCTGAAAACTTAGCTGGGGATGGGATTTGAACCCACGACCTTCTCCTTACCATGGAGATGCTCTACCAACTGAGCTACCCCAGCAAAAACATTGAACTCCGAAACCTAAATCTTAACGGGCGACCTGAAGAGGGCTGCTTCTTAAGGAACATTCCCATCGCCCGCTTTTCGCGCAACTCACAGAGCCGGCACGCTCACCGGGAAAACATAATTCAATCTGCCTGGCGGCTTAAAGCGGGCGACCTGCGAGCGTCAGCGAGCTTCTTCGTCAGGGACATATTCCCATCGCCCGCTTTTCGCGCAACTCACAGAGCCGGCACGCTCACCGGGAAAACATAACGCAATCAGCATACTGCGAAAAGCGGGCGATGGGAATCGAACCCACGTGATCAGTTTGGAAAACTGACGTTCTACCATTGAACTACGCCCGCACAACCGTTATAGAGATCGCCCACCGTATCCGCAAGGCCCGAATACTGCGCACCGGCCAGCGCACACGGTATGACAATTATATTTATTTCTCTGCCGCCAGTCAATTTCCGTTTTGGCGCAAAAGATATATAATCAGTATATCCTAAAGGGGAAACATGTCAAAAACGGAATCCGGGGACAAAAAATATTACAGAGTGCTGAACATACTCAACCGGCTCAACGAAGGCCCGGTGCGCATCTCGGACCTCTGCTCAGAGTTTAACATTTCTGAGCGCTCCATACAGCGGGACATCGAGCGGATAAACCTGACCGGCTTCCAGCTGGACACGCCCTCGAAGGGCGTTTACATGTTCGCGCCGGGCGTGTCGCTGAAAAATTTCAACCTCACCGGAGAGCAGCTTTCGGTGCTGGTGCTGATGCGCGAGATGGCGGCCGGCATGGGCGGCGCGATAAAAGAAGCCTTCGACAAGGTGTTCGCGCGGGCCACCAAGTCCACGGCCGCGGACTCGCTCTTCTACGCCATCGGGGCGAAAGCGCTCAACCCCCTCACCCGCGGCTTCTACGAAGATATCGTCTTCGCTATAGAGAACCGGAAAAAGATCTCTATGCTGTATTCTTCCGCCAGCGGCGCGCGGGAACGCCTGGTCTGCCCGGTGAAAATACTGACCAGCGAAAGCTTCTTCTACCTTATGGCTATGCCCGACGCGCCTGCCAACGGGGCAAAGTTCATTAAATACCGCGTGGACCGCATAAAAGACCTCAAGATCCTGCCCGAAGAATTCACCCCCCCGAGCCCCGAACTTATCAAGCGCACCATAGGTTCTGCCACCACCATCTGGGGCGTGAACGAAGGCAAAACGGAAAAGATCGCGCTGCGCGCAGTCGGCGCCGCCGCCGATTTCATGCTTAATAAGGAAATACTGCCGCGGCAGAAAGTCTCCAAACCGGGCCCGGACGGGGCGGTAACGGTCAGCGCCGTCATCCACCACCGGATGGAGGTTGTGCCGCTGGTGCTGCACTGGATGCCGGAAATAACGGTAACGGCCCCGGAAGCCCTGAAAGCCGATATTAAAAACCGCATACATGAATATTTAAGGAAACAGGTTGGCTGACCTGCCGCTTTTATGAAAGGCCCCGGGATAAAACTCTCCAATTTCCTGCTGCTGGCGGTCTGCCTGGGCGCGGCTGGCGCACTGGGCTTTGAGTGGGAGCAAAAGCTTATAGTCTACCCCGCCGGCCGGGACGTCCTGCGCAGCCAGTCTTCCGAAGAAGAAGAGGAAGACGAGGAAGAAGAGGAACAAACCTACGCGCCCACCGTGGCCCGCACCGAAAAGGGCACCGCGCAGAAGATCTCCAGGTCCGGGGGCAACTTTACCGCCGCCTATAACTTCATAAACTTCAACAAGGACCGGCTGAGCATCACCTTCGGCATGACCGGCGCCGAATACAAAAAATATCTGGCCGGCTACGGCTACACCGACGCCGAACTGGCCGCGCTGCGCGCCTGGCGCGAAAAGGCCCGCCTGGCGGCCTGGAACACGGGCTGTGCAGCGGGCGGCAAGGCGGGCGGTGAGCGCGCCATCGCCGGCGTAGACCTGGATTACGACACGAAACTGCGCACGCTGCTGCGCTCGCGCGGCCTGGCGCTGCGCGGCAAAACCAACACCATAGAATGCGACATGCCGGTGATAGTGAAGCGCAACATAAAAGTGCTGCAGCCGCTGGCCCTGGCGCTGCAAAAGATCGCCTCGGAGAAACATTACGATTCGGACGACATGATAGGCGCGGTGCTGTCGCTGGTACAGACCGCCCTGCAGTACAAGCTGCCTCCCATGCTGGAGAACGGCCTGCACACCGGCGGGCTGCTGCCGCCGGCGCGGGCGCTGCTCAGCGGCTGGGGCGACTGCGACACCAAGACGGGCCTGGCCGCCTCGATACTGGGCAGCTGGAACACGGCCAAGATGGTGGGCGTGGCGGTGCCGGGGCATTACCTTATGGCCGTAAGGCGGCTGCCGGGCAAAGGGGATATGTTCGTGCGGCACGAGGGGCTTGAATACGTGCTGGTGGAACCGGCGGGCCCGGCGTGGCTGGAGCCCGGGCAGGTGGGCAGGGCCACCATAGCGCTGCTCGGGGGCAGCGAAGGCTATCAACTGGAGCCGTTTTTCTAATCGACAGGAGGAACAATGTTCACAACCAGGCTGCTTACGAGTTTTTTCGAATTCGCTCTTTCGGTGGTGATGTCGGGCTTCATCATCTACCTGACTTATCGCGTTTTCATCAAGGCCAACCCGGATTTCGACATGGAAGCCGAGATCAAGAAAGGCAACGTGGCCGTGGGCACGCTGGTGAGCGTTATCCTGCTGTCGGCCTCGCTGATACTGCAGAAGGGCCTGGGCTCGGTGGTGAGCATGTTCCGCCTCTATGTTTCTGCGCCCGGCGAGAATTCACTGGGGCTGGGCAAACTGGCGCTGCTCTCCGTAGCCCATCTCGGGCTGGCCATGCTGCTGGCGGTAATAACCATCTCCGTCACCCTGCGCCTGTTCGGCAAACTGGTGCGCAAACACATGCACGCCGGCGAAGAGCTTGAAAAGGGCAACCTGGCCGTGGGCCTGGTGCTGTCGGCTGTGGTGCTGATAGCCTCCCTTTACGTCGGCGAAGGCGTCAGCGCCATCTCCAAAGCCCTGGTCCCCCAGCCCTCCATCGGCCAGATAGAGATAATGAAGTAACCAAGGACACTCCCACCTCGAGGGGCGTGGGGTTGCCATCTGTGAACCCGGAAGAAGGAACCCTTGCGTCGGTTCCCCCCGCCCAGGGGAAATTAGGGCGGGGCCCCCTTCCGCAACGGGTTCACAGATGGCAAACCC
>DAOPZW010000242.1:0-3287 GCA_035353595.1 Elusimicrobiales bacterium
GTGATGGAGACCGGCATGCCCTGCCTGAGCTTAAAGATGTCTATTTCGCTGATCTGCAGGTTCACCGCGAGCGTGTTCATGTCCACCACGCGGGACACGCAGGAGCCCGCGCTGTCCACGCGCTTGCCCTCGCGCACCTCGGCGTCGCTGCCGCCCCGCATGCTGATGCAGCGGGTGAGCAGCCCGGCGCGCGGCGCCACTATCGGCACCGGCACGTACTGCGTGGAATCTATGCGCTCGCCGCCCTTGAACATCATGATCTTTTCGTTCTTCTCTACGTACTGGCCCTCTTTTTTTATCAGCTCTACGATAAAGCCCCTGCTGGGAGGGAAAATATCCACCGTGTCGCGCGAGACCAGCTCGCCCGACTCCTGCATATCCAGCTTCAGGTCGCCCTTGCTGACCGTCCTGATAAAATCGGAAAGGTCCGCGCGCACGAGCATCTTTTTATAGCGCGTATAGCCTGCGAACCCCAGGGCGCTCAGCAGCGCCAGCACTACGAACCACACGGCGGGTTTAACGATTCTTTTCATATAGTTCCTACTCCCAGATCTTCTCGCCCAGCAGCACCCGGTAATTGGTCAGCGCCAGGTCCAGGTCGTTAACCGCGCTGATCTGACTGTTGCTGGCGTCCAACAGCTTGGTCTGCGAGCTGTCCAGCTGCAGAAAAGACGCGCCGCCCAGGGAGTATTCCGTAAGCAGGTTGTCGATAGTATCCTGGTTCGCCTTTACCTGGAACTCCAGCAGCTGCCGGGCCTTGACCTGCAGCTCTATATCTTTCTGCGCGGTCAGCACGCTGGTCTTGAGCGCCCGCATCGAATTTTCTATCTCCAGCTCGGAGGACCGGAGCGCGGCGTCGAGCACGCCGGCCTCGAGATAATTCTGCGCGCCCAGAAAGCCGAAAGCGTAATTCAAGGACGCGCCGATGCCGTAGGAGGGGTTGCGCGGCGCGGAGTCGCCCGGGATGCCGAGTATCCCCAGGCCTCTTTTCCGCCAGGACGCGTCCACTTTCAGGCGCGGATAGTTGGCCATTACTCCGGAGCGGTTCGTAAGCCGGACCCTGTCCCTGGAGATCTTCTGCTGGCGCAGGCTGAAGTTGTTTTCAAGCGCTTTAGCCAGGTCTTCTTTAGGCAGCGGCAGCTTTATCTCCGCCGCCCGGGTGCTCACCTCCACGGCCTGCTGCGCGTCGGGCTCGGCGTTAATAAGCTCGTTAAAGGCCATCAGCGCCTTGCGCTCGCCCGTTTCCGCCTGGGCCAGCGAAAGCTCGCTCTGCAGCTTGTCGCCTTCGCTCTGCGTAACTTCTATACGGCTCCTCGTCCCCGACTGGTATTGCTCGTTGGTGTCTTTATACTGCTGCTCGCGCGAGGCCAGGTTGGCCTTGGCCGTGACAATGCGCCGCTGCGTGGAATAAAGCGAATAAAAGCGGTTGAGCGCCTTTACGGCCTCGTTCTGTTTCGCGATCAGGTTCGTGAGCAGGGCGGACTCGTAATCGAGCTTCGCGAGCTTTACCTTATACAGCGGGCCGGCGGCGGAATCATACAGGTTCAGCGCCGCGGCCAGGCTGCCTTGCGCTTCCTCCCGCTTAAGGCGCAGCGTGGTATTGGTCTCGTCGTAAAGGCTGTCGGAGATGCTCAGCGTAAAAGAGGGCAGCGCCGCGTCCAGGAGGGCGGCTTTATAATTATTCTCCGCCTGCCTCAGCGCCTGCTCGGCCTTGCGCATCGTCGGGGACGCCTCGAGGGCGGCCCTGATGTAGGATTTCGGGGTAAAGGTCTCCGCGGCGCACGGAGCTGAGAGTAAAGCGGCCAGCAGGAAAGAAGCGGGGAAGTTATTCATAGCGGCCTGTTATTGAAACGGTTATTTGCGCGGAAGCTGGTATGGCCTGCCCTTAGTTTACCAAATATCCTGAAGCCGGAAAATGGGCCGTCTTTATCATTTGCCGGGCAGCGCGGCCGCCCGCGCAGAAAGGCAGTCGGCCTCGTTGTTGCGCCCTTCGCGGTCCAGCAGGGCCGCCAGCTTTTCAAGCCCGTCCCTGTCGCCGGTCAGGTCGTAGAGGGAAATGGAATACCCGGCGGTAAAAACAGGCCGCCTGTCCTTGAGCCAGGCGAAAGACCGCTTATCCGGGTAATACACACCCTGCAGGTTGGTGGCGGAAACAGCCAGCAGCACTTCCTTCATCGAGCAGACCTGCATCCCGGTACCGGTCAGCTGGGAGCCGAAATAGACGCCCAGCGGCAGGTAATTCATGCCGTAGCTCTCCGGCCTCGCCACGCCAAAATAGGAGAACACCACGGGGGGATTGCCGCGGGTTTTCAGGTACGCGGCCAGCGTTTTCACGTCCTGGCCCCAGTCCAGGTTCGAATCCGCCAGCAGCTTGTAGCCGTTGCCGGGACCGCCGGCCAGCTCGTTGAAATAGGCGAGATAATACGGGTGCACGCGGTACAGCAGCCCCCCCCACACCAGGGTGAGCGCGGCGGCCGGGAGCAGCAGCCAGCTGCGTTTTTCAAAGAGATACTCCGCGCCCAGCCCGGCGGCCAGCGCGACGAAAGGCATTACGGGCAGGATATGCCGGTACCCTATCTGCATCTTGGTCCCGAACGAGGCCGCGAAATAAAACACCGGAGGCAGCAGCACCCAGACCCAGTCCCTGCCCGGCCGCCTGAAGACGGCAAAGATCCCGGCGGCCGCAAGGAAGATCAGGGCCGGCGGGGTTTTCACCATGAAGGCCAGCGGGAAATACCACCACACGCCGCCCAGCGGGTACCGTCCCCAGATGAAAGAAGAGCTGGCCTTGCCCGCATAGGCCAGCATAGCCGACAGGCTCTCATAGTACATTCCGGGCCGGCCCAGGCATACGAGCAGAACGACCAGAAAGGCGGCAGCCAGGAAAACGCAGGAATACCGCGCCAGGCGCGCCGGCTTCATCCCCCGGTTGAGAAAACTGTCCAGCGCCCACAGCCCGATAATCAAAGGCGGCAGGACGAACATGCTGAATTTGGACACCATGGCCAGCCCGGCCAGCAGCCCGGCGGCCAGCGCCCACAGGTAAAGGGGACTCTTTACCCCGGCGGCGGCGCCCGCTCCGGGCCGGGCGAACCGGTAAGCCGCGGCTATCGCGCCCAGGTAAAACACGGCGGCCGGGGCGTCGGTAGTAACCAGCGCGTTGTTCGAGATCAGCGCGGGCATGAAGCAGAACGCGGAGATGGAAAGAACCGCCGCGGCCTGCCCCGACAGCCTGCCGGCGAAGATAAAAAGGAACAGGGCGGTCAGCCCCGTCCAGAGCAGGAAGG
>DAOPZW010000243.1:0-3279 GCA_035353595.1 Elusimicrobiales bacterium
CATAGCCACAACCATGGGCTTCACAGCTATCGAGGGACTGGTCATGGGCACCCGCGCCGGAGATCACGACCCGGCTATCCCGCTCTACGTGATGGCCCGCGAGAGCATGAACCCCGGAGAGATGGACGCGATCCTCAATAAGAAGTCCGGCAAGCTGGCCATTACCGGCAAGTTCAGCGACGCACGCGACGTGGAAATGGCGGCTGAGCAGGGAGACCGCCGCGCCCAGCTGGCGCTGGACATGGAAACCAACCGTATCAGGAAGTACGTGGGCGCTTACGCGGCCGAGGTTGGCGGCATCGACGCCGTGGTGTTCACCGCCGGCGTCGGCGAGATGGGGCCGCTCACGCGCTGGGGCGGGCTCGAGGGCCTGGACTTCATGGGCATCAAGGTGGACCGGGAGAAGAACGACATTTCCAAGACCCGCAACGCCGAGACCGAGATCTCATGCAAGACCTCCAGGGTGAAGGTGTTCGTGATCCCCACCGACGAGGAGCGGGTGTTCGTGGAAGACGTCGCCGGCCTGATGAACGGCACCTACGACATCCATACCCGCTTCGACTATACCTTCCAGCACGAGGGGTACCGCAATTCCCTGCGCGACGACGCTTTCGCCAAGCAGTGCCTCAAGAAACCGGCCCTGTTGAAGGTGGCCGCCGGCCCGCTGGACGGCGTCGCTCATTAAGGAGATCGACGGATGAAGGATGCAGGATCCGGAATGTTCTCCCCCCTGGCCGCGCTGCAGCTGCTGTGCGCGGCCGGGGTGGGCGGGTATTCTTTTATCGAGGGTCGGAATTTCCTGGACAGCCTTTACATGACGGTCTTAGCTGAACGCGCGGCTTAAGCGGCCGCATATTCAGCGGATCGGACGGTTTTAATCGGCATTAATTTGTTAGAATTGTAGCGACGCAGCCTGAGCGGGAAAATGAAAAGGGGCAGGGTGAAACGCGAATTAATAATTTTAGCCGTCGCCGGGGCGCTAGCCGCCTGCTCCCGGCCCGTGGCCGATACTTCCAAAACTATTGTGGTCTGGGAGCAGGAAGACGCCCAGGTCGCTCCCTATATAGATTCCGTTTTTGACGCCTTTAAGAAATTGCCGGAGAACGCCGGCCTCAACATCGTCCGCACCCATTACCAGACCGAGGACCTGCGCTCCCAGTTCCAGGCCGCTTCCCTGGCCGGCGTGGCGCCGGACCTGCTGCTCGGCCCGTCGGATACCGCCGGCCTGTACGCCATTTCCGGATTTATAATGCCGCTGGACGGCCTCTTCGACTTTTCCCGCTATAATGCCCCGGTGGTGGAAGCTATAACCCTGGACGGGCATTCCTGGGGCGTGCCGGTTTCCAACGGCAACCACCTGATGATGTTCTATAACAAGAAGTTCGTAAAGTCCCCCCCGAAGACCACCGACGAGCTTTTCGCTTTCTGCGCCGGGCCGGCGAAACAGTTCAAACTCGAGCGCTGCATGGCCTTCGACATGGGGGAGCCGTTCTGGATGATGCCCTGGCTGGGCGCCTTCCGCGGCTGGCCCATCGACGCCAAGAAGCCGACGCTCGACACCCAGCCCATGCGCGACACCATAAATTTCTACCTCGACCTGAAATATGAAAAGAAGTACGTGCCCATGGAATGCGATTATAACTGCATGGACTCGCTGTTCAAAGAGAGCAAGACCGCTTTCATTATAAACGGCGACTGGGCTATTTCCGGCTACCAGAAGCAGCTAAAAAAAGATTTCGGCCTGTGCGTCATCCCAAAGCTTTCAAAAACGGGCCTGTACCCCACGCCCATGGTAAGCGGCAAATACTTTATGATCAGCTCCGGCGCAAAACCGGAAAAGCTGGCCATGCTTAAGCGCCTGCTGGAGTTCTACACCTCCAAGGAAAACCAGGTAAAGCAATACCAGGTCCTTACCCGGCTGCCAGCCCTGAAGGCCGCTGGTTCCGCCCCGGAGATCACTTCCGATGAGGTTTCCCGTATTTCCCTGGACCAGATCCTTAAAGGCCGCCCGATGCCCATGGCTACCGAAATGCGGGCCGTCTGGGATTCCGCCCGCAATTACCTGGGCCTCGCTTCCACGCGCAAGCTGGACGTGGACACCGCCGTCCGCAAGATGCAGGAGAATGCCGCGAAGAAGATAGACGAAATGAACCAGTAAGCGCAGACCTGAGATCCGGAGCGGGACCGGAAGGCATACGGGCAGCGAAGCAGGCGCAAGCCGCAAGAGTTTTAAAGATATGGAAACTTTAAGATCGATATACGAGGTTGCCGGATTCATCGTCCTCATCGCGGCGGGCGTGGCGGCGCTGGAAGGGTATTTTTACTCCCATTTTAAGTTCTATTCCCGTTCCTGGTTCTTTCCCGCTGTCCTTGCTGTTTTTCCCGCCCTGGCGCTGGCTGTTTTCGGCGGTCTGCTGGGCGGTTATACTTTCCGCCTTTGGCTCTACTTCCTGCTGTCCGAGGCCGCTATCGCCGCGTTCTTCCGCTTTGTGGTGAAAGGCCGCCACACCGTTCCTTATCTCATGCTGGCCCCGGCTTTTATCGGCCTGGCGCTGCTGCTGGTGTATCCCTTTGTTTTCGAGGTCTATCTCTCCTTCCACGACCTGAAGCTTACCACTATAATGATGTGGAAGAACACCGGCACGCTGCCTTTCGTCGGCATTCAGCAATACATTAAAGTTTTCACTACTTCCCCCCTGTCTGAAATTACTTTCTGGGCGCTGTTCGGCCGGACGCTGCTGTGGACTTTCTCCAATGTTTTCTTCCATGTGGCCGGCGGGTTCGTGCTGGCGCTGATGCTCAACAACAGTATCCGCTTCAAGGGCGTGTACCGCACGCTGCTGGTTATCCCCTGGGCCATGCCGCAGGTGGTGGCGGTGCTGGCCATGCGCGGCGAATTCCATTCCCAGTACGGCTTCGTCAATATCGCGCTGGTAAAACTCGCGGCCGCTTTCCCCTTCCTGGCCCACCTGGGCGTAGGCCCGGTGCAGTGGCTGAGCGATTACCCGCTGCTCACCTGCACGCTCATAAACATCTGGCTGGGCATCCCTTTCATGATGGTGGTCATCCTCGGCGGGCTGCAGTCCATCTCCACCTCCTATTATGACGCCGCGGATATCGACGGCGCTTCCTATTTCCAGAAACTGCGCTATATCACGCTGCCGCTGGTGAAGCCGGTCATGATGCCCGCGGTCACCCTGGGCACGGTGTGGACCTTTAATAATATAAACGTCATTTACCTCGTTACCGGGCAATCGGGCGGCACCGAGCAGGCGGATA
>DAOPZW010000244.1:0-3272 GCA_035353595.1 Elusimicrobiales bacterium
TGACCAGGGCGGTTATAGCGGCCAGGGTTTTCCGGGCGCCGGCGGCTATGCCGCACGAGCCCATGCCCAGCCGCAGCAGCGTTACGCCGGGCGCCGGTTTCAGGGCGGCGCCGGCTGCGCCGGAGGCGGCGCCTTGAAGGCCGTCCTGCGCGGCGGGCGCGGCGCTCCTTTCCCTGATCACCCTTTTTATTTTGTCGGAATTCATGCCGCCGTAGGTTTCATCCTGTATCATTACCACGGGCGCCAGGCTGCAGCAGCCCAGGCAGGCCACGTCCTCCGCGGAAAAAGCTCCGTCCTTCGTGGTCTGGCCGTGCCCTATGCCGAGCTCCTCTTTGAGCGCGTAACTTACTTTGTCGGCGCCGGACACATGGCAGGCGGTGCCGTGGCAGACTTTTATGTGCTGCCTGCCCACCGGCGTGGTCCTGAACTGAGCGTAGAAAGAATAGACCGCGATTATCTCGGCGGGCGCGACCTTCAGTTTTTCGGCCAGGCGTTCTATGGCCGGCCTGGGCAGGTAACCGAACTGCCCCTGGATAAGCTGCAGGAGCGCGATGAGCGAACCTTTCCTGTCGCCGTAGCGTTCGACTATTGAATCAACTTCTTTTGAGATAGCGGTGTTGTTCATAAAAGAGAGCCTCGCGAATTATTTGACTAACGTCGGGGATAGCCACTGCCTTATCTATGATTATACTACAAACCGTATCGGCCGTATCAGGCGCCCGCCGGAAAGACGCGGAACAGCCTGTCCGCCGATATTTTTGTATCATGTTTTTCAGGTTTTCCGGCGGCACAGCTATTCATAATGACGGACCTTGCGAAATTTTACGACAAATGGCTACCGCGGCTGGCGCCGGCGCTGACCGCCGCTTTCACTTTCGCGCTTTTCCTGCCCTCACTGCACAGCGGCTTCCTGAACTGGGACGACGCCGCGACGCTGCTGCAGAACCCTCATTACCGGGGCCTGGGCGGGGAGCAACTCAAGTGGATGTTCACTACGGGCTACGGCGGGCCCTACCAGCCGCTGAGCTGGCTGACCCTCGGCGCTGATTACCTGCTCTGGGGAATGCGCCCCTTCGGATACCATCTCACCAATATCGTCCTGCACAGCCTCAACACGCTGGCCTTTTACTTCCTGAGCCTGAAGCTGCTGGCCCTGGCCGCCGGCAAAGAGCGGGCCGGAGACGGGCAGCTTTGCCTGGCCGCCGCTTTCGCCGCCCTCTTTTTCGGGGTACACCCGCTGCGGGTGGAATCCGTGTCCTGGGTTACCGAGCGGCGTGACGTGCTGTCCGGCCTGTTCTACCTGGCGGCTGTGCTGTGGTACATAACCCCGCGCTGCGCCGGCGCAGGCAACGCGCCGCCCTGGCGCCGCCACCTCCTGCCGCTCGCCGCTTTCCTGTTGTCGCTGCTTTCCAAAAGCATGGCTATCAGCCTGCCGGCGGTGCTGATCGCGCTGGATATTTATCCCCTTAAGCGGCTGCCCGGCGCCGCGGGGCAATGGTGGTCGGCGGAAAACCGGAGTGTCTGGCTGGAAAAGATACCGTATTTTATCCTCGCCGCGGCTTTCGCCGCCGCCGCTTATTTCTTCCAGGCCCGGGCCGGCGCCATGGCTTCCGGCCCGGAATTCGGCTGGGCGGCGCGGGCCGCGCAAAGTTTGTTCGCCGGCTATTTTTACGTAGAGAAAACCTTGCTGCCCGCGGGCTTATCGCCGCTATATGAGCTGCCCGGCGGGTTCAGCCTGCTGAGCCGGACGGCGCTGTGGTCCGGCGCGGCCCTGGCGGCCCTTACGGCGGCCGCGGTACTCTTTCGGCGGCGCTGGCCGGCTTTACCGACGGCGTGGTTCTGTTACCTGGCCACCCTCAGCCCGGTATCGGGACTCGTCAAGATAGGCCCCCAGGCAGCGGCTGACCGTTACACTTATCTGCCGTGCCTGGGTTTTGCGATGCTGGCCGGCGCGGTCCTGCTGCGCGGGCTGAACGGCGCCAGGTCACTGCGCAGCGCAGCCATGGCGGCCGCTCTGGCGGTCATAACAGTTCTTTCCATACTTACCTGGCGCCAGCAGGCGGTGTGGCGGGATTCCGAGAGCTTATGGCGGCGCGCCCTCGCCGCGGATCCGAAAATCGCCATCGCGCACAGCAATCTTGGCTCCGCCCTGGCCGAAAAAGGCGGGCTTGAAGAGGCCGCGCTGCATTACCGGGAGGCGCTGCGCCTGAACCCGCGGGTTCCCAACGCCAACAGCAACCTCGCCGCCGTTTTTCTGGCCCGGGGCAACTTTGACGCGGCAGCCTTGCACGCCGGAGAAGAACTTAAAATAAATCCAAGCTCCCATGAAGCCCACCACAACCTGGCAGTAGCTTTGACGGCTCGGGGGGAAACGGCGGAAGCGGACGCCCATTACCGGGAGGCGCTGCGCCTGAACCCGGATTACGCTTTAGCCCGTTATCATTACGGGGTATTCCTGGCCGGGCAGGGCAAACCCGAAGCGGCGGCGGAACAGTACGGCCAGGCGCTGCGCTGCGACCCGGATTTTGCCGAAGCACATATAAACCTGGGCTCCCTGCTGGCGGCCAGGAACCTGTTCGCTGCGGCGGGCGCGCATTACCGCGAGGCGCTGCGCGTCAGCCCCGGCAACGCTTTGGCGCACAATAACCTGGGAATAGTCCTCACGTCCGCCGGGGACCTGGACGGCGCCATTTTTCATTTCCGCGAGGCTTTGCGCCTGGCCCCGGGCTACGCTGACGCCCGGACAAATCTGGAGATAGCTTCCGGCCTGAGAAAACGGAAAGCCGCCGGGCGATGAATCCCGCGACCCGACGAGACGCAGGGGCCCCGGCCCCGGAAACCCCGAAGGCTGTCTGCGGCGGCTATACCGCCGCGGCTATGGCGGCGGTCAGCCTGCTGACAGCCGCGGTATTTTTTTCATCTCTCTCCAACCGCTTCGTAGACTGGGACGACGACCTGCTGCTGACCGGCAACCCGTATTTTCGCGGCCTGGACTGGGCGCACATTAAGTGGATGTTCACTTCATTCCTGGGCGGCGTCTACCAGCCGCTCTCCTGGCTTACTTACGCGGCCGACTATTCGCTGTGGGGCATGGACCCTTTCGGCTATCACCTGACAAGCCTGGTGCTCCACGCGCTCAACGCCGCGCTGTTCTGCCTGCTAAGCTTAAGGCTGCTGAGCCTGGCCTGGCCGGAACCGGAAGCGGGGAAGGACCTGACCCTCGCCGCCGGTTTTGCCGCCCTTGTTTTTGCCGTCCATCCTTTGCGGGTCGA
>DAOPZW010000245.1:0-3180 GCA_035353595.1 Elusimicrobiales bacterium
CCGGTACGACTCGTCGCTGGGCGTCGGCCGCCACCTCCTCGACTCCGCCGACGACAAGCTGTTCGCCGAAGCCGGCGGCGGTTATATCTGGGAAGACCGCCTGCCCGGCTCAAGCAACCAGTCCTTCGGGGCCTGGCGCGCCTACGCCAAGTATATCAGGACCCTGTCGGCCACGGCCAACGCCAGCCAGGACCTGGAATACCTCGGCAACCTGAAAGATTCCAAAGGCTACCGGATGAACGCCGAGACCGCCCTGGTCGCGTCCATCTCCACCCACTTCTCGCTGAAAGCTTCCCACGTCTGGAAATTCGTCAATGTCCCGGGCGCCGGGTTCAGGAAAACAGACACCATGAATTCCATGGCTATAATAGTCAACTACTAGGACACGGCGGACCTTAAGCAGCGAAAGCCCGGGCAGACTAAAGTGAGGAGATAAATATGAAAGTATTGCTGGTTTATTATTCGATGTACGGGCACATGTACGAAATGGTGAAGGCAGCGGCAGAGGGCGCGAAGTCCGTAAAGGGCGCCGAGGTGCTCATCAAGCGCGTACCGGAAACGCTGCCGCAGGAAGTGCTGGGCAAGATGGGCGCGCTGGACGCGCAGAAAGCCCAGGCCGCCGTACCCGTCTGCACCCCCGAGGACCTGGCGGCCGCTGACGCGATAATCTTCGGCGTGCCTACGCGCTTCGGAAATATGTGCGGCCAGCTGCGCCAGTTCCTGGACTCTACCGGCGGACTCTGGCTGAAAGGCGGGCTGATAGGCAAAGTGGGCAGCGTGATGGCTTCCTCGGCCACGCAGCACGGCGGGCAGGAATCCACCATACTCTCCACCCATACCACCCTGCTGCACCACGGCATGGTCATAGCCGGCCTGCCTTATTCCTTCCAGGGGCAGATGGGCTTTGCCGAAGTGACTGGCGGATCGCCCTACGGCGCCACCACCATCACCGGCGGGCAGGGCGAGAGAATGCCCAGCGCCAACGAACTGGCCGGGGCCAGGTTCCAGGGAAAACATGTGGCGGAACTGGCCGGGAAGCTGGCCGCCAAATAAGACCGGCGGAGAACACGGAAGCCCCCGGCGGAAGCCGGGGGCTTTTTAGCCCGCCGGCGGACGCGGCCTGCGAACAGAGCCGCACAAGGAAACAGCCGCGCCGGCGCCGGAAGAGCAAAGTATAACTGACACATGGACAAACTCCACACGGTTTACTACATACTCGAACTGCTGGGCACGTTCGCCTTCGCCATCAGCGGCGCCACGGCGGCCAAAGAGCGCAAGCTCGACCTGTTCGGGATCTTCGCCATCGCGTTCACCGTAGCCTGCGGCGGCGGCATCGTCCGCGACGTTTGCATAGGAGCCATCCCGCCCGCCGGCCTTACCACCTGGTATTACCTGGCCACGGCGCTGCTCGCTTCAGGCATGGCCATCGGTTTATATCCAGTAGTGCAGAAGCTTAACCGGCCCGTACTGCTGTTCGACGCCGCCGGCCTGTCCCTGTTCGCGGTCACCGGCACGCAGAAAGTGCTTTCCTTCGGCTTCAACGGCGAGGCGGCGGTTATTTTAGGCATCATCACCGCCGTAGGCGGCGGAGTGCTGCGCGACATGCTGCTCAGCCGGGTGCCTGTCATCCTGGAAAAACAGATTTACGCGTCAGCCGCCCTTATAGGCGCCTTGATCGTGGTGGCAGGAAGCTATTTAACCTGCGTATCCAGCGACTGGACCGCGCTCATCGCCCTGGCGGTATGTTTTACCCTGCGGCTCTTATCGCTGCATTTTCACTGGAACCTGCCGTCTTTTTCAAGCGTAAAAAAAAGGCTGACACGGGAGCAGGGCTGAAAGTTACGGACGGGAACTGACATTATGGGAGAATTCAACCTCCTTGCGACTTTTACCGGCAGCCTTATCGCCGCGCTGACCCTGGGCTACCTGGCGCATAAACTGCGCCTGTCGCCGATAGTCGGCTACCTGGTAGCGGGCATCGTAGTGGGCCCTTTCACGCCGGGCTTCGTGGCCGACCGGGCGGTGGCCCACCAGCTCTCGGAACTCGGCGTGATCCTGCTGCTCTTCGGCATAGGGCTTAAGTTCGAGCTGAAGGAACTGGCCGCTGTCTGGCGCATTGCCGTGCCCGGGGCGCTCATACAAAGCGCCGTATCCACGCTGGCGGCGGCCTCCCTGCTGCGGCTGCTGGGCTGGCAGTGGAGCTCCGGCATCGTCACCGGCCTGGCCATCTCCGTAGCCAGCACGGTAGTGATGGCCAAGGTCCTGCTGGCCAACCGCGACCTCCACGCGCAGATAGGCCATACCGCCCTGGGCTGGACCGTGGTGGAGGACATCCTGACCGTGCTGCTGCTGCTGGCCTTGCCGCTGGTGTTCGGCCCGGCGGGCGGCGACAGCCCCGCCTGGGCCTTCGCGCTGGCCGGCCTGAAAATAGCGGCGCTGGCGCTCACCGTGGCTGTGCTGGGCAGGTGGGCGATCCCGGCGGCGCTGGACAGAATAGCCGCCACCCGTTCCTCTGAACTCTTCACCCTGGCGGTGCTGGCGCTGGCCCTCGGCATAGCCACCGGCGCGTCGGGGATCTTCGGCGTATCCGTGGAACTGGGCGCTTTCCTGGCGGGGCTGGCCGTGGGGCGCTCCGAGTTCGCCGCCCGGGCCGGCGGCGACGCCATACCCATGCGCGACGCTTTCGCGGTGCTGTTCTTCGTTTCCGTAGGCATGCTCTTCGACGTTAACGCCCTGTACCGCGAGCCGCTGACCGTGGCAGCCATCCTGACGGTGATACTTGCGGTAAAGCCGCTGGCGGCCGCGCTGACGGCGCGCCTGCTGGGCAAGCCGGCGGCAATAGCCATTCCCGTAGGCGCGTCGTTCTCGCAGGTGGGGGAATTCACCTTTATCCTGGCCGCCTTAGCGCAGCGCCTCGGCGTGCTGGGCGACGCCGGCTGGAACGCCATCATAGCCGCCGCGATAATTTCCATAGCGCTCAACCCGTACATCTACGCCCGGGCCCGCGCCCTGCGCTGGGCAAAGGGAGAGATGGTCCTGCCTTTAACGAAGGACCTCCCGCCGCCCGACCCCGGCCGCTGCATACTTATAGGCTACGGCCCGGTAGGCCGTACGGTGCACGGCATCCTGGCCGCCAGGGGGACAAAGACCACCATTATTGAACTGAACCTGGACACGGTA
>DAOPZW010000246.1:0-3155 GCA_035353595.1 Elusimicrobiales bacterium
GAGATCAAGGTCAACGACCGCGAAAAGCAGCGTTTCCTCGACGAGGCGCGCACGGTGGCGCTGCTGCACCACCCCAACATAGTGGAGATCTACACCATCTTCGAGGAAGAAGACGATATTTACCTGGTGTTCGAATATGTGGAAGGCCGGCCCCTGGACCGGATCCTGGACGCCGACGCCCGCATCCCGTTCGAGCGCGTCCGCTTCATCTTCGACGAGACCGCCAAGGCCCTGGCCTACGCGCACGCCAAAGGGGTGGTGCACCGCGACCTCAAGCTTTCCAATATCATGCTTTCCGACGAGGACGGCGTGAAGGTGATGGATTTCGGTCTGGCGCGGCGCGCCAAGGAATCCATGGCGCTGCTCTCCAATAAGGAAGTGGTGGGCTCGCCGGCCTATATGGCGCCGGAGCAGGAGCTGGGCGTGTCCACGGTGGAATCCGACATCTATTCCCTGGGGGTCTGCCTGTACGAATCCCTCAGCGGCGTGCTGCCTTTCCAGGGCCCGGATTTCCATCACCAGAAAACCCATAAGTCCTGCCAGGCCCTCAGCTCGATGGTGCCGGGCCTTCCGGCGGCCGTGGACACTCTGCTGGACAAATGCCTGGCCCCCGAGCCGGAAAAACGCTTCCGCAGCGTAGCGGAGTTCCGCAAAGCTTTGAATGAAATAGTTTAAGGTAAGGCGCGGCCGGCTCCGGGGTTGTGACCGGGGCCGGTTTATTTTTTCGGGTCCAGCGCCGAGGCGATGTATTTGAACGCTTTGCCGATGCTGTAGGCTTTATGGCCGGGGGGGAGGTTCCTGATAAGTTCGCGCACCGCGCTCAGTTCGTCGCCCAGGGTGACGATGGGCGGTTCGGTGTAGCCGTTGGGCCAGGTCTGCGGGAAACCGGCTGTGGCCAGCAGCCCGTTGCACAGGCAGACCCTGCCTTTGGTGTGCGGCACTTTCCCGCCTTTGCGCACGTACTCGTCCACGTTTTCCGCCGGGCAGCGGAACCTCAGCTCGCCCTCCGGGGTGAGGTAGGCGCTCTGCAGGAAGCCTATATCGCAGACCCGTTTGCGGACGGAATAAACCGCGGGGTCCGACAGGGTGCCGGGGATCTGCGCTACTTTAAAAGGGAAACCGCTGGGGGAAGTCCGGCCGTCGGTCTTTATTTTCAGCGTGCCTTGCGCGATCATTTCCAGCGCCTTGACGCGCAGCTCCGGGGCCAGCCCGGATTGGCCGCTCAGGGCGGCGGCGGTGCCGAACTGTATGCCCGTGGCGCCCAGCGCCAGGGCTTCTTTTAACTTCTCCGGGCTGCCGTAGGCGCCCGCCATCCAGAACGGCAGGCCAATGCCCGCAATGGCCGGGACGTCGATCTTGTCGGCCTCGGTATAAAGGACTACCGGCTCTCCCTGCTGGTCGAAAGCTTTGCGGCCCGGGGGGGCGTTGTGGCCGCCAGCCACGGCTCCCTCGATAATAAAACCGTAGGGCCGCGACTTGGGATCGGACGCCAGCGCGCTGGCCAGCGCGAAAGAAGAGACTATGGCCAGGAATTTTGGTTTAGGCAGTACTGGCGAAGCGGCGCCGGCGCCCAGGAGGGACGGACGCACGCAGACCGCGAATTCCCCGGATCTTGAATCGGTGCCGTAAACCCGCAGCGGCAGGGCGGCGTCCTCATGCCGGCAGAGCTTCTCTATCATGCCGGGAACTTCGGCCGGGCTGCCGGCGCCCATGGCTATATAGTCCACGCCGGCCAGAATGGCCCCGTAGAGGCACCACGGCAGGGGGCGCTCCACTTTGCGCAGATAGTTGATGCCTACTTTGCCGCTGTGTCCCTCTTTTGCCAGCCAGACTTCCGCGAAATTAGCGGCCAGCGTGAGCAGCTGGAATTCGGAGCTTGGTTCCCAGAATGAAGTTGAGCCCGCGCCGCCGGGCAGCCGGGTGAGCTTGCACTGGGGGGTGGCTTTATAAGGCGCGCCTGCCGGCTTGCCGTTCTCGACATAGTAGGTTTGCAGCAGCGCGTCCAACCGGGATTTAAGCGCCGGGACCAGGCGGCCCAGCTCCGCGAAGGCGCGGCGGACGTGGCCGCCCGGGTCGCCCTGCTGCAGGATGCGGGCGTAAACTATGTCCAGCGCGGTGCCGGAAACAATGCCCATGCCGCCCAGCAGCGCCACGATGCGGGCCAGCACCCAGCACGAGATCCAGATGCCCATGCCGCCGGAAATTATGGCGGGGTCCTTTTGTAAATTTAATTTATTATCAGCCATGCGCTTTGAGCCTTAATGTTTAATTATAGATTTTTTGGGAGGCCCGCCACAATCAGCGTTTTAATTTGAACAGTTTTGAATACTCAAGGGTGAAGCCCGTAGTCAGGTTGGTGGCCGAGCCCGGGAGCTTTTTGCCCGAAGCCAGGAAGAAGCTGGCGAAAGGGTTTATGGTTATGTCGCCGTACAGGCGCGTGCTCACCTTCAGGTTCAGTTCCAGCCTTTCCTTGAGGTCGTAGACCGTGTCGAAACGGCTGCGCGCGAAATTGCGGTAGGTGCCGTCGGCGTTGAGGGTGAGGGCCGTGCCGGGCACCGGCCAGGCCAGGCGGAAGCCCGTTTCGGCCGCGTACTGGGTGCGGGCCGGGGCATAGGTATAGATCTGTTCCGTGGTCAGGCCGGCGTAAAATTCCTGCAGGTAGGCGCCTTCGAACATTTTAAAACCGGTTTTTCCGCGCAGGATCTTTCTTAAAGGCGAAGGCTCTGTCCTGGAAAATTCGGTGTCATAGGCGGCGGTGGCGAAAGGGCCTATGACCAGCGGCCCCAGGGCGCCGTTGTAGGTTTTAAGGCGGTAGCGTACTTCGTTCTCGAAGATGAGCTGGTCGACGCTTTCGACCGTTACCCGCGGCTGGCCGTGCGGGCGCAGCGCCAGCTTGCCGTAATCGGCCGAGACGCCGGAATCGAACCTGAATTTGCCGTCGTGGAATTCGGAGAACAGTTTGCCCGAACCCTGGATGCGGGTCTGGTCCACGGTGTTGAGGCGCGATTCGTTGACGCCGGTGTAGCCGGCCGGGGCGCTGACAGAGGTGTTGACCGCCTGCAGGGACAGGTTGCGCAGGTTGATGCGCCAGATGCTGCGGCTTTCCGTCGCGTTGAGGGCGGCCGCCGCTATGGCTTTCTCCCAGGCTTCGCGCG
>DAOPZW010000247.1:0-3137 GCA_035353595.1 Elusimicrobiales bacterium
CCCCCGGGGGGCGGCAGGTACTTCATGGGCGGCTTTGCAGGCGGCCAGCGCGAGCAGAACGGCTAAAGCAGCGGCAACCCGGGGCATGTTCAGGCCGGGCGCGGCCGGTTGTAAAAACCCAGCAGCGCCCCCAGCGCCACGGACCACAGCGCGGCCAGGCCGATCTGCAGCTCCCTGGGCAGCATGAAGGTTAAGGTATGCGCCGGGATCCAGAACCAGAGCAGGGTGAACAGGCCCTTGTCGAGGTTCGCCCAGTTGGGGCGCCCGGCGATGGCGTTATCCAGCAGGCGGTGCGCGAGCACCAGGAAAGGCCCGAACTGCAGGTTCATGGCGGCGGAGATGGCGAAAGCCCGGCCGAAGCGCCCCAGTTCAGGTAAAAACCCGTGCGCGGCCAGCGCGTCGACAAAGCCGTTGAAGCCGACAAAGGCGTACTTAATGCAGACGGCCAGCGCGGCCCATTCCAGCATTTTCAGGACGAGGGTGCGGCCGTCAAAAGGAACGAAGATCCGGCGTTCGACGACCCAGCGCGCGGCGCAGTCACCCAGCGTGCCCAGCACGGCGAACTGGACCATGGCCGTCAGGATAGGGGCGGATTTTACAAGTTCGATATACCAATCCATAAATATTCCTTATTTAAACCTTTTCCAGCGGGCGGCAGGCCACCAGGTCCACGCCCAGCCCCAGGAAGTCGGTGGCCACTACGGCGCCGGCTTTTACCGGCGAAGAAACGACGATCCGCTTTACCGCGGCCATGGTTTCGAAAAGCTTTTCTTTAGGGATGGGTTTGGAAGTGCGCACCGGCAGCATTTTAAGCTCCAGCCCGCGCGTCAGGACGGAAGTGGTCAGCGTGCGCATGGGCGCCTCAATTTCCTGGCGGGCGTATTTTTCGCCGCGCGGACATTGATGTCCGGCCACGCTTATTACGCGGGTCCCGTCGGCTTCGATCTCGAGCCGGCAGCCCCGGGGACATCCGATACAGGTCATCGCGCGCGTCATTTTTTCCCCAGGTACCCGGCCGCCATTTTGCCGGCCAGTTCGCTGTCTCGGGTGACCCAGTCCACCAGGTCGTAAACCTTGCAGGCGTTGCCGCAGGCGAAAACGCCCGGTACGGAGGTAAGGTTCACCCCGGCGGCCACCGGGGTATTGGAGGCGCGGTCGATCTCGGCGCCGGCCATTTCCAGCAGTTCGTTCTCCGGGATAAGGCCTACCGACACCAGCACTGTGTCGCAGGCGAGTTCAAAGCCAGTGCCGGGAATATCCTTAAATTCATCGTCGACGCGCACCACGTCCACTTTCTCCACGCGGTCGGCGCCGTGTATGCGCGAGATCCGGTGCTGAAAATACAGCGGGATGCCGTAATCCTCGAGGCATTGCACGACATTGCGCACCAGCCCGCGGCTGGTCTTCTGGATCTCGATCACGCCGCGGACCTTGACGCCTTCCAGCGCCATGCGCCGCGCCATGATCAGCCCGATGTCACCGGAGCCTACGATCACGGCTTCGCGGCCCGGGATCCAGCCTTCCATATTCACCATTTTCTGCGCGAGCCCGGCGGGGTAGACGCCGGCCGGGCGGGAGCCCGGGATCTGTATCATTTCGCGGGTGCGTTCGCGGCAGCCGGTGGCGAGAATAACGGCCCCGGCCTTTATTTCTTCAACGGCGCCGGGGCGGAGATAAGTGAGCCGCCTGTCGTTCGTCAGCTTTACCACGAAAGAGCGCAGGCTTACTTCGATGCCCTGCTCCTCTTTGACCTGGCTGGCGAAACGGTCGGCGTATTCCGGGCCCGTCAGCTCCGTCTTGAAATGGTGCAGGCCGAAGCCGGGATGGATGCACTGGTTGAGGATGCCGCCCAGGTGCTGGTCGCGCTCGAGCAGCAGGACATCCTCCACTCCGGCGGCGCGGGCGGCCAGGGCCGCCGCCATTCCGGCGGGGCCGCCGCCCACTATCACAAGTTCGCGTTCGCGCATGGTTTCACTGGCCGCCTGAGACTTAATTCTGGTTGAGCCGGGCGCCCGCGGCGCTGCGGTAGATAAAGCCCAGCATTTCCTGGGAGATGTCGTTGAGGAAAGTGAGCATATACCCGCCCCGCTTCAAAGGCACCGGGGCCAGGCAGCAGTCGCCGGCTTCTATGGAGTAGATCGAGGAGGCGTCGGCGCCGCGCAGCTTCGCCTTGATGAATTTGCGGGCTTTGGGAGCGGCGGGGCGTATATAGATAAGGTTCATTTTCGTTCATCCTTTATAAGTTCCGAACCGGGACCGCGTTTGGTCAGGCCGGTGACCGGAACGCCGAGTTCTTCCTGCATGATCTTCATTATGCGCGTGGTGCAGAAGCCGCCGTGGCAGCGGCCGGCCTGCGCGCGCGTCCGGAATTTGATCCCGTCCAGCGTGCACGCGCCGCGCTTTACGGCCTCGCGGACCTCCTGCGCCGAAACCAGCTCGCAGCGGCAGACTATGTCGCCGTAAGCCGGGTTCTTCTCGACGAGGCGGCGGGTTTCCTCCATAGGTATCTGAAAAAGGTGGACCGGGCGGGGCCGGGTGCGGTGGAATTCGGTTTTTGCCTCGAGAACCAACCCGTGCTTTTTAAGCAGGTCCGCCACCATGACGGCTATGGCCGGAGCGGAGGTGAGCCCGGGGGACTGGATGCCGGCCGCGTTGACCAGGCCGGGCGCGGCGTCCTCGTGGCGGATGATGAAATCTTTTCCGGACACCGGGCGCAGGCCCGCGAAGTAGGCGATGATGTCGCCCTTTGCTACGGAAGGGATCATTCTCCGGGCGCCGGCCAGCACTTCAGCCAGGCCGGCGGCGGTGGTGGAGAGATCGGTCTTATCTTCTATGTCGTGTGCCGTGGGGCCCAGCATCGGGTTGCCGTCCGACGTTTTTATTATAAGGATGCCTTTCGAAGTTTTTGAAGGCAGCGGGAAAATTATATGGTTCGTCAAATGCTCGCGCTTTTTATCGAGCAGGTATTCCTCGCCTTTGCGCGGAGTTATCCTGAAGGTGGGCGCGCCGGCCATGGCGGAAAGTTCGTCGGCATAAAGCCCGGCGGCGTTGACCAGGAAGCGGCCGCGGTAAGTTTCGCCGCCGGCGTCCACCGCGAAACCGCCCCGCTCCAGGCGGCGCACCGCGGAGATCCTGTG
>DAOPZW010000248.1:0-3106 GCA_035353595.1 Elusimicrobiales bacterium
CTTGTCCACCGTGCCGTCGTGCTTCAGGATTATCTCGGTGAAGGCGGAAAGATACTCATTGAGCATCGAGGTCAGCTCTTCGGGCGTCAGCTTTTCCGACATGGTGGTGAACCCGGCCAAGTCCAGGAAGAAAGCCGTCATGTCGCGCTTCTCGCCGCCCAGGGAAAGCTTGGACGGGTCCTTGGTGATAAGGTCGACCACCTTCGGGGACAGGTACTGCCCGAAGGTGTTCTTTATCCACTTCTTCTCGCGGCCTTCGGCCAGTCCCTTGTCCACCGTTATATAGGCGAAAGGTATGAACAAGCTCAGGAAGATCGAGCCAAAGGGCATGATTATATTATTCGAAAGCAGCGCGATGCTGGCCACGAACATAACCGCGATGACCGCGGAGCAGACGGAGATCAGCAGGGCCAGGGAATACTTGCGCAGGAGCACAGGCAGCCAGGGCAGGAAGAGCAGCAGCAGCGTGGTGTATTCCAGGGAAAGCGCCGTGCGAAAATCACCGGCCATCAGGTTGTCCGTGAAAGTGGCGTGCACCTCCACGCCGGGCAGCTGCGAAGACAAAGGGCTCGGCATA
Source organism: Elusimicrobiales bacterium (assembly GCA_035353595.1). Classification (GTDB taxonomy): domain Bacteria; phylum Elusimicrobiota; class Elusimicrobia; order Elusimicrobiales; family UBA9959; genus UBA9959. Next base: position 578 of record DAOPZW010000248.1, read on the forward strand.
TGGTCGAACGCGCCTATAGCCGTGGAACCCACTAAAGTTATACCGCCCTTCAGCGCGTCCTTTTCCTCCTGGCTGAGCTGGCCGCTCAGGATATCGGAAAAAGAAATATGCCTGAAACTGGAGGCCTTTAAACTGTTCGGGTCCTTATCCCAGGCGGGATGCAGCTTGCGGCTGACATAGTCGCGGTAGTTCAGGATCCTTTCAGTCTCGTACTTCATGTAAAGGACGGAAAGCGGTTCCCCGGAATACAGGGCGTAGGCGGCCAGCCCTATGGAGGGTATCGGGAGCTTCAAGCATTCCTGGCCGCATTTAAGGTCCAGCAGGCCGGCGTCCGTATAAGTGACCGGCGTATCCGGGAAGCCGTCGAGATCAGTGTCCTTGATATAAAAAGGCATGTAGCGCCTGACCTGCCCGTCGCCGTCCAGGGTAAGGTCCACGTGAGGCTGGGCCATTATGGCGCTGGCTTTGGAGAGTCCTTTGATAGGCGGCTTCACCTTGAGCGTATCCAGGTCGATATGCACCAGGTTGCCGACATTCCCCACCCGGGCCACGGCTTCGACATACTGGTTATTATCCTCCGGCACGTCGCGCTCGGACCTGGACATGATCACATCGAATACTATGCTCTTAGCGCCCAGCTTCTTCAGTTTTTCCACCAGTTCGCCGTAATACTTCCTTTTGATCGGCCAGCCGTAGCGGTCCAGGGTAAGCTCGTCTATAGCGGTGATGGTTATCTTCGGGCTGGCCGGCTTATTTACATATTTGCCGAAAGCGTACTGGTTGGAACGCTCCTTCGCGCCGAGGTCGAGCACGGAGAGTCTGCTGGGCAGGTTCACTATCAAATGCTCCCAGTTATAGTCCAGCCGCTGGGTCCCGTCCAGGATCAAAACGACAAAAACCCACAGCAGCGTAAAAACCGCCGTGCCTATATAAAGCTTCTTGTTGCCGCCAGTTTTAGTTTTAGCTTTAGTTTTATTTTCCATAGCAAGTCACAACCCCTTTTCTGTTTTACTTGCGCACAGTTTCCCCGTTTAAAACTCAGACCATAAATTTAAACACCCCGCCCGGTCCCGCTTCGGCCCAGATGCGGCCGCCGTGCAGCTGCACTATCCTGCGGGCGATGGCCAGGCCCAGCCCGAAGCCGTTCTCGCCGGAACCGGCCTTGAGCTGCTTATACTTCTCGAAAACCGCCTCCAGCTGGCCGGCGGGGAGCCCGGGGCCGCTGTCCGCCACGGTAAAAACGGGCCTGCCATTCTCGGCGCCGGCAGAAACCGTGACCTTCCCCCCCTGCGGCGTGAACTTCCAGGCGTTGGACAGCAGGTTCTCTATGACCCGGCGCAGCAGCCCGGAGTCGGCGGAAAACTCCAACTTGCCCGCCCCGGCGGTGTCCACGGCGAGCTCCACGCCCTTCTCGCTGAACAGCGCCCTGAAACTTTCGGCGGCCGCGGACAGGAATTCGGCGGCGTTGATCTTCTGCAGGTCCGGCTTCAAATGGCCGGCCTCCATCCTGGAAATATCCAGGATATTTTCCAGCATCTTGAACAGCCGGTCGCTGGCCTCCCGGACGCTGCTGACATAGCCGGCCTGCTTTCCCCCCGGGGGAAATTCCCGGTCGAGCAGCTTGATATAGCCCTGCATGGTAAGCAGCGGGGCGCGCAGGTCGTGCGCTACGGAATGGAAGAATTCCTCTTTGACCTGCTGCACTTCCCGCTCCAGCGTGACGTCGCGCAGCACCATGAACACCGCCGGCCGCTGGGTCTTGGGGGCGAGCGTCTGGATATTGGTCAAAAAATGTTTTTTGCCCGAAGGGGTAGCCAGCTCGATAACGCCGTCGGCGGAACCGGACTTCAAGTAAACGAGGTCGGCCACCTTCTTGCGCAGCGCCTCGCCCCTGTTCCCGGAAGGCCCGTCCATGCCCAGCAGCGTTTCCGCGGCGGCGTTGGCGTAAAGCAGTTCGCCGCGGAAATCGCAGAGTATGATCGCGTCGTGGATGAGGCTCACCAGCAGTTCAAGCTTCTGCTTTTCCTCGAAGACCTTTTCTACCTGGATGCCGTGATAGCGCTCGACTTCGCGCATCATGGAATTGAAAGCCGCGATCAGTTCCCCGAGCTCGGAAAACCCGGAGCGCTCGGCCGGGACCTCGTTCCTGTAATCCCCGCCGGATACCCTGGCGGCCCCGGCCAGCAGGGCGCCCACCGGCGCGGCCAGGCTGCGGGTGAAGATCAGGGCGGAAAAGTAGAAAACCGTGGCGACCGTCAGCAGGAGGAAGGCCATCAGCCACGTGATGCGGTTTATGCCGGAGAAAGCCTCCGCGCGCTCCTCCAGCGCGACGGCGTAAAGGTCGAAGCCGCGCACCCGCGCCGCGGCCCCGATATAGACGCCCAGCGGGCCCTCGATCTCGAAAGTGCGGCCCAGGGCGAGCATGCTCCTTACCGTCTGGCGGTCGAATTTCCCGAGGGAGCTGGTGAACGTCAGCGAACTGCCTTCCCCGTCCGCCAGCAGCAGCCCGCCGGTGGAGCCCAGCCGCTG
>DAOPZW010000249.1:0-3104 GCA_035353595.1 Elusimicrobiales bacterium
AGGTCGGCGGGGAAAGTGAAATCCGCCAGCACTATATCGTCGCCGCAGTGCACCTTGACCCTGGCGTCGGACAGGGAGCCGCGGTTGTACGCGGCGAAAGCGCCTCGCCCCAGTTCCAGCACGCCCGGGTCGTAATCAACCAGGTCCGCGGAGGCTACCTGGGGGAACTGCAACAGTTCACGCAGGGCCAGCCCGTCCCCGCCGCCCAGCACCAGCGCCCGCAGAGGCCGCCTGAACCTGGCCGCGGCCAGCGCGGCGGCCGGCAGCGCCAGCGTTTCGTGGTAGACGGCCTCGTCGCGGGTGTCGAACTGCAGGCTGCCGTCTATATAGAAGGCCAGCGCGCCTTTATGCCCGGTGACTTTAAGTTCAGGCATCGGGCTCCCCGGGCCGCTCGGAAATTTTGCCCAGCAGCCAGCAAAGGCCGGCGGCCGTCAGCGGCAGCAGGCAAGCGGCAAAAAACTGGTAGAAAGCCCTGGGGCCGGGGGCGTAGAGGAAATATTCCAGGAAGCTGTACACCCACAGCGCCGGCAGCACCCCGTAGAGCGCCACCCTGTAATACCTGGCCGCGGTAACGCCGCTGAAGGAGGCGGCGATCAGCCTGGGCAGCACCACGGACAGCGCCGCGCACACCCCGGTGAGATACCAGAAGGAAAGCCCCATTCCTTTGCCTGCGGCCAGCACGGCAACGCCGGCCCAGACGCCGGCGGAAGAAAGCCAGAGCCACAGCGGCGGCCGCTGCACGACCATAAGCATCACTACGGCAAAAGGCAGGCCCAGGAAGAAAAGGCTGTCCACGGCCAGCCCGGCCAGCAGGGCAAAAAAGCCAATTATACCTACCATGAAGGCGGTGTTCGAGGCGTCCCCGGACATGCCGCCGCCGCGCGCGCCGCCCCTGCTGACGGTGAACGTTTCGGCCCGGATTTCAAAAGCCGACGGCGGCACAACTAAGCCGTCGTAGGCTTCAGGGTAATCCCTGTCCGGCTCTTTCCAGATCTCGATGGCCAGGTTCCTTTTATGGTCGGAGGAATAATAATTCCAGGTGATCTTCGTGACGGTGTCGCCCTCGTCGTCCTCGGCCTCGCCGGAAGTCTCGTCCTGGAAAGAGAACTTGTCGTTGGCGAAATTAACATGCGCGGGCGGAGCTGAGGGCATATCCAGCTCCGCGAAAGGTTTCAGGCTGCCGGGAGCCGCTTCAAAAGAAACTTTATGCAGCTGGGTCTGGCGGGTGAACACCCAGAGCACCTCTGTGCCGTCCTCTTTTTTTTCTTCGGACCTGAGCAGGTACGCTTCTCCGCCGCTATTGCTTTCCAGCGTCCACTGCACCTCGACATAGGCGGCCGACTCCCTGCAGACGCTTTTTTCCATGACGCGCCACACGCCGCCATTGTAATTAAGCACGGCGCCGGGCACGATATCTTCGAGCTTCACGAATCCCCCCATAATAGTGGAGTTAGTTTATCAAAAATAGACGCGCTTTTATTATAATGAAGCATGCTCTCACGCAAGGCGGTAACTCTAAAGCTCTGGAACAAGGTAATGGCCAGCGCCCGGCGCAGGCAGCTGTTCCCCGACGGCGCCGCCGTGCTGCTGGCCGTTTCCGGCGGGCCCGACTCGGTGGTCATGCTGGATTTTTTCGCGGGTCAGGCCAGGGCGCGCCGCCTGCGGCTGTGCGTTTGCCACATCAACCACAAGCTGCGCGGCGCCGCGGCCGACGCCGACGCGGCTTTCGTAAAAAAGCTGGGCGCCGAATACGGTCTTGAAACCGTCATCCTTTCGGCGGATGTTAAAAAGCTGGCCGCGCGGGCCGGCATGGGCATAGAGCAGGCGGCCAGGACCGCGCGCTACCGGCTGCTGTCGGCCGCGGCCCTGAAGAAAAAATGCGGTTTCGTGGCCACGGCGCACCACTCCGACGACCACGCCGAGACCATGCTTTTGAATTTATTGCGGGGAACCGAACCGAAAGGGCTGCTGGGCATCCCCGCGGAACGGGAACTGTGCCGGCGCGGGAAATTCAAGGTGAAGCTTATCCGGCCGATGCTGGCGGTGTCGCGCAAGGAGATTGAAGCCTACCTGAAAGCCAACGCCCTGCCCTCGCGCAAGGACCATACCAACGACGACGAGCACTACCGCCGCAACTGGATAAGGAAGACCCTGCTGCCGCTGCTGGAAACCAAACAGCCGCGCCTGCGCGAACACCTGGCCGACCTCTCCGCGAAACTCTCGAAACTGCTGTAAACCCGGACGGCGGCGCCCGGCTCAGCCGGTCACCGCGTCCAGCACTACCGACGCCGGTTTCTCCCTGCCGAATTCCCCTTCCCACTTGGCTATCACCACCGTGGCCAGGCAGTTGCCTATCACGTTGACCGAGGTCCGCGCCATGTCCATCAGCTCGTCGATGCCGAGGATTATAAAGATGGGTTCCACCGGCAGGTTGAACGAAGCCGCCGTGCCGAGCAGGATAACCAGCGTGGCCCGGGGCACCCCGGCAACGCCCTTGCTGGTGAGCATCAGCGTGAACACCATCGCCAGCTGGGCACCCCAGCTCATGTGGATGCCGGCCGCCTGGGCCACAAAAACGGACGCCAGCGAAAGATAAAGCGTGCTGCCGTCGAGGTTGAAGCTGTAGCCCGTAGGCATCACGAAAGCCACTATCTGCCGCGGCACACCTATGGCTTCCATGGCCTCCATGGCCCTGGGCAGGGCCGCCTCGGAACTGGTGGTGGCGAAAGCTATCGAGACCGGCTCGAGTATGGCCTTGATGAATTTCATCAGCGGCACTTTCGCGAGCAGGGCGACGGGCAGCAGCACCAGCAGCAGGAAAGCCGTGAGGGCGGCGTAAAGGGTGGCCAGCAGCATGAAGAGGTTCAGCAGTATCCCCAGCCCCATATGCCCCACGGTATAGGCTATAGCCGCCCCCACGCCCACCGGTGCAAATAGCATCACGATGTTGGTGAACTTGAACATCACCTCCGAAAGGCTGCCGCAGAACACCAGCATCGGGCGGCGTTTTTCCTCCGGCAGCATGGCCAGCGCTATGCCGAAGAGTATGCTGAAAACCACCACCTGCAGCACTTGCCCGTCGGCCACGGATTTGGCTACGTTCT
>DAOPZW010000250.1:0-3051 GCA_035353595.1 Elusimicrobiales bacterium
GGTCACCTTGAGGCTCTCGTAAATGACCTTTACGCTGTCCTCCACCAGCCGCGCCTGGTCGGTGTCCTCTATCCTGAGGATGAACTTGCCCTTGTTCTTCCTGGCGTGCAGGTAAGCGTACAGGGCGGTGCGCAGGTTGCCGATATGCATATAGCCGGTGGGGCTGGGGGCGAAACGTGTTCTGACTTCCATTGTGGGGATCCTTTGGGGTGACTTGATTTTAAAATTCAGGGCAGGCCGCTCAGGCCGCGGATTCGGCGATAAGTTCGCGGGCGTGCCTGAGGCCCAGTTCCGAAGATTGTTTTTTTCCGCCCAGCATCCGGGCTATTTCCAGTTCGCGCCCGGCGGCGTCCAGGCGCCGCACCGCGGCGGCTGCCACGCTGTTCTTCACCGCTTTCTCCACGAAGAAATGCGCCGCGCCGAAGGCGGCCACCTGCGGCAGGTGGGTGATGCAGAAGATCTGTTTCTGCGCGGCCAGTTTCGCCAGTTTCACGCCCACCAGGCGGCCCGTCACGGAGCCCACGCCGGCGTCCACCTCGTCGAACACCTGCGCGCCTATGCGGTCGGCGCGGGACAGCGCGGTCTTTAAAGCCAGCATGATGCGGGCCATCTCGCCGCCCGAGGCCGTGTAGCGCAGCGGCCGCAGCGGGTAGCCGGGGTTGGCCGTAAAAAGGTATTCGATGGAATCCCCGCCCGCCGAACCGATGGCCGCCTCGTCGTAAGCGGCGTCCACCGTGAAGCGCACATCCTTGAAACCCAGGCCCTCGGCCTCCTTAAGTATTTCCGCGGAAAGTTTCTTCGCGGCCGCCTGCCTGCGCTCGTGCAGGGCGAAAGCCAGCTTTTCCAGCCTGGCGCGCGCCGCGGCCAGCTTCTTATCCAGCTCGGAGCGGTCCAGAGTCAGGTCTTCGAGGCCGTTCACTTTGGAGCGCAGCTCCTCCGCCCTGGCCAGCACGGCCGGTACGTCGGCCCCGTATTTTTTCTTCAGGGTCTTGAATTTTTCCAGCCGCGACAGGCAGCGGTCAATTTCGCCGGGATCGGAATGCACGCCGCGCCCGTAGGCGCGCAGTTCTCCGGCCAGGTCGCGCATCTCTATGGCCGCGGCCGCGAACCGTGCGGTAAGAGGATCCGCCGTCGGGTCGATGGCGCTGAGGGCTTTGAGTTTTTCCAGGGCTTTCTCGGTATTGCCGGCGGCGTCGTCCGCCAGCGCGTGCGCGTCGCCGGAAAGGGAGAACAGCTTCTCGGAATTCTTAAGGCGCGGCCACAGGGCTTCCAGCTCCTCTTCTTCGCCTTCTTTTAAATTTGCGGACTCTATTTCGCCCAGCTGGAACTTGTACAGGTCCAGCAGGCGGCCGCGCTCGTCCTCGGACATCGAGACGGCATTGAGGCTGTCCTCCAGCTGCCGGGCGGCGCCCCAGGCTTCAGCCACGGCCATAGCCTCTTTCTCAAGTTTCCCGTAGCGGTCCAGCAGCTCCCGCTGCATTTCGGGTTTCAGCAGGCTCTGGTGCTCGTTCTGGCCGTGAAAATCCACCAGGTAGCCGCCCAGCTCCGAAAGCTGGGCCAGCGTGGCCGGCGCGCCGTTGATGGCGGCCTTGGTGCGGCCTTTCGGGTCGGCCTGGCGGCGGATCTTAAAAATATTCTTTACACCCCAGCGCACGGCCAGCTTCGGGGGCAGGTTATCGGCCAGGAATTCCCCCTCCACCTCCGCGCTGTCGGAACCGGGGCGCAGGATATCCGAGCCGGAGCGCTCGCCCAGCAGGAAGCCCAGCGCCGAAATTATTATGGATTTGCCGGCCCCCGTTTCGCCGGTAAAGACGTTAAGCCCCGGAGCCGGCTCCAGGTCCAAGCTCTCGATAACGGCGAAATTCTTGATAACCAGCTTCTTAAGCATCTGCGATCTTCTCTGTGAACGATCTTGCCGTGTCACACTTTCCGGGACAGCCGAGGCGGCACCCTGCGAACCCGGATAGGAACCCCTTACGTGGGTTCCCCCCGCCTTGGGAAATTATGGCGGGGCCCCCTTCCTGCAACGGGTTCGCAGGGTGCCGCCTCGGCCGTCCCGCGCCCCTATCTCTCTCCCCAGCTCAACTTTTGCCGCAGCACTTCGAAATATGAAAAACCGGCGGGGGCCAGCAGCTCCAGGCTGCGGTGATGCCTGCCCACCACCACGCTATCTGCCGGCTCCAGGTTAACGGTCTCCTGCCCATCCAGGGAAAGGCGCAGCACCTGCGGTCCCGAGCGCCCGCTCTGCACCTCCACGCGCAATTCTTCCGCGGCCGACAGCACTATGGGCCGGTGGGTAAGCGTGTGCGGGCAGATAGGGGAAAGCAGGAAAACTTCCAGGTCCGGCATCACTATGGGCCCGGAGGCGGCCAGGCTGTAAGCCGTGGAGCCGCTGGGGGTGGCCACTATCAGCCCGTCGCCGAAATATTCGCTGAGGAACTGCCGGCCGAAAGAAGCGCGCAGAATGAAAGCCCTGGCTTCCGGGCTGCGAATAACGCAATCGTTGAGCGCCGGCAGGGGCCCGAAAACATTTTTCCCGCCGCGCAGCACGCTGACGGACAGCAGGCTGCGCTTTATTTTATGAAAGCCGCCGCGCAGGAAGATGTCCGCGCTTTTGAGGAATTCTTTATGCTCTATACCGCTCAGGAAGCCCAGCCCGCCCGCGTTGATGCCCAGCACCGGCAGGCCCCTGGCTATCACGTGGCGGGCGGCGTAAAGCACCGTGCCGTCGCCGCCCACGGCCACGGCCGCGTCCGCGGACTTAACCTCGCAGACCGCGTCGTTGACGCAGAGCTTGTACACTTCGGCGCCCAGGGTTTTCAGCCTGCGCTCGATGGAGGCACAGTACGCCACCGCCCGGCGGCTGTGGGAATTGTAAAAAAGGACTACTTTTTTTATCCTTTTCATAGATGGATATGATACAAATTTTCCCCGCTGCGCAATATCATAGCAGATGAACCCGACAAAGGGGTGTCGGGTTCATAAGCCTGCCTTCGGCACAGCTGTCCGGTTAAAAAATAGGAGGGAACCCTCCGTAATGGTAAAATTGCT
>DAOPZW010000251.1:0-3031 GCA_035353595.1 Elusimicrobiales bacterium
CGAGCTTGAAAAGACCACGTTCATTTTTTCCACGCACGACGCCAATGTGCTGAAGTACGCGCGGCGCATTGTTAAGATCAAGGACGGCCTTATCGAAGGGGAGCCGGTGCCCGCGTGAAGCTGATCCTTACCATAGCCTGGCGCAACATCCTGCGGCATAAGGGCAAGAGCCTGGTGATAGGCGCCATCCTTTTTACCGGGGCTTTCCTGATGACGCTGGGCAACGGCGTAATCACCGGCATGGCAGCCGGCGTTGAGACGAATATCGTCAACGGGTTCATGGGCGACATCGTGCTGGTCAGCGACGCCCAGAAATCCGACAATATCCTGCTGCCCATCATGGGCGCCACCATCGAAACCATTTCCACTTACCCGAAGATCAAAGAGATCCTGGCCGCGCAGCCGTACGTGAGGCATTCCCTGCCGGTAGGCAAGAACCTGGCCATGATGCTCGACGAGAACACCACTACGCCTGGCTTCGCCTACCTGATCGGCGTGGATTTCGCGGAATACCGGAAAATGTTCCCGGACAATTTCAGGGTTATCGAGGGGAGCTACCCGGTGACGGGACAGCGGGCCATGTTGTTCCCCGATTTTGCGCGCGGCGAGTTCTACAACTTTTACAATATCTGGTTCCTGCCCGAGGGCGGGGCCGTAGTTAAAGAGCACCTCAGCAAAGAGGCGCTGGCGCAGGCGGACACGCTGCCGGTGAGCACCACCGTGGTAATGCTGGGCCTGACCAGCGGCCTGAATTCAACCAACGACATCCGCTTCCCGATAAAGGGGATAGTACAGTACAAAGCCCTCAATAAGATCTTCGGCCATTTCTGCCTGGTGGACATCGAATCCTACCGCGAATGCCTGGGCTATTTCACCGCCGCCGACATGGCCGCGCAGGTGCCCGGGGAAGAGAAGAAACTGCTGGCCCTCGAGGGCTCCGACCTGGACTCGCTGTTCGGCGGCGAGGACATGATGACGACCGGCGCGGCGCAAAAAAAGCCCCGCGCCGTAGCGGCTAAAAAAAAGGCCCAGACGGCCGAAGAGGGCGTTTACAACGCCGTCTTCGTAAAACTCAATCCCGGCGTAACCTATAAAGACGCTCTCAAGGACCTTAACCGCGCACTGTCGGACGCGAAGACCGGCGTGCATGCCGTAGCCTGGAACAAAGCGTCAGGCCCCATAGGCAGCATGGCGCTGATAATCAAGGCGGCCCTGTTCCTTTTTGTAACGCTGCTCTTCTGCGTGGCGGTAATAATAATAGTGAACACCCTTACCATGGCGGCCCTGGAGCGCACCGCCGAGATCGGCATGATGCGGGCCATCGGGGCGCGCAAGGCTTTTATCGCCGGCATGTTCCTGGGAGAAACGGCCATGCTCTCCGCCGTTTTCGGCGGCGCGGGAATAATAGCCGGTATAATAGCCGTGCGCGTGATCCCCGTACTGAGAATAACTACGGATAACGACATCCTGCAGATACTCTACGGCGGGAACTTCTTCAACCCGCTGCTGAGCCTGTCCGGCATAGCGCTGACCGCTGCGCAGCTGCTGGCGGTCACTATAGTTGCGGCGCTGTATCCCATGCGGGTGGCGGGGGAAATAACCCCTTTGGACGCTGTCACGAGAGATTAAGATGCTGCTAATACGCTTAAGCCTGCGCAACCTGCTGCGCCAGAAACGCAGGAACATCCTGCTGGGGTCCGCCATGGCCATCGGCGTGGCCATCCTGGTGGTGGCGAATTCTTTCTCCCACGGCATTTCAGACATAATGTTCAACCGGATCATGCGCTATGTCACCGGCCACGTGGCTGTGCGCTTCAATGAGCGCGGCGGCGTGATGCGCGAGATCTTCCGGGATACGCAGCGGGTCCGGGCCGCTATAAAGGACGAGCCGGGCATAGAAGAAGCGGATGAAGCCATAGGCATGTTCACCCGCGCCATAGGCAATGGCCGCTCGGAAAATATAATCCTTATCGGCATCGACACTAAAAAAGGCCTCAGCGCCGAAGGCCTGCGCGAAGTGGAACAGTCCTTCAAGCTGGTGGAAGGGAGCTGGAAAGACATCGAAAGCGCCGCTGTCGAGAACCCGGTCATAGTTTCGGTGGAGAAAGCCCGCACCCTGAACGTAAAGATGCACGACGTCCTTCGCGTGCGCTTCCGCAATATGTTCGGGCAGGACCAGGCCGCCAGGCTGACCATAGTGGGGCTGATGAAGAACGACAATATCTTTATGCAGCCGGCTGTATTTCTCGAGCTCTCCACGGCGAAGGCGCTGCTGGGCTACCGGCCCTGGGAAACCGGCAGCCTTAGCCTGACGATAACGGCCCCGCAGAAGAACGCGGCCGCGCTGGCCGACAGGATCCACGAAAGGCTCAAGCCCGCTACGGCGGCCATCCATGCGACAGCGTCCGGCCGGGCCGGGCGCAGGGCTGTCACGCTGCTTGGCTACAAGAGCGACGACGAGTCGAAAAAGATAATAACCGGCCTGCTAAAGCCTGTGTCCGGCAGTTTTGAAAAGGCCTTCAAGAAGGACGGGGTGCTGCTGCCGGCGGCCCTGGCGCGAGAATTGGGCGCGGCGGCCGGCGACACGCTTACCGTGCGCTACGACAGGAAGTTCGAAAAAACCCCGAAAGAAGCCTCCTATACGGTCAGCGCGGTCTGCGGGGCGGCCAGTTACCCCGGGGCGGACATTGTGCTGCTTAATAATTCCGGTTTCTACGATCTGTATTACGAGGATATGCCCGCCGACGCGGGGCGGGACGGTTACCCGGCGGATAAACTGGGGCAGTGGGCCCCCTTGGCGGCGCCGGAATGGGTGCTGCTGCCGCGCACCTACAATACCGACGACTACAAGAAGAAATACCAGGATATTTCCAGGAACAAGTGGAAAGCCACTACGATAGACGTCTCGACGATGTACGAAACCGCCAGCGACATCCTCAAGCTTGAGTATGTGCTGAAACTGATAACCATCTCTGCCGTGCTGGTGCTGTTCTTCATCATACTGCTGGGCGTGGTCAACACCCTGCGCATG
>DAOPZW010000252.1:0-3019 GCA_035353595.1 Elusimicrobiales bacterium
CTGTTTAGCCTGGCGCAGGCGGGTGCCTTTATCGCTGTAATAACCTTTGGCCAGCTTTAAAACTCTTTTTTTCCGTTTGTTGCGGGCTACGCTGTATCTTATTTTCATAAATCTTCCTGTTCTTTCTTTGCGCTGTTATTTGTACGGGAGATAATCCGCGAGCAACCGGCCCTCGGCTGAGTTCTTTTCCTCAACCTTGGCGGTGCGCAGGTTCCTGCCGCGCTTGGCCGACATCCCGGTCAAAAGGTGACGGAGACCGGACTTCCTGTGCAGCCACTTGCCCGCGGAGGTTTTCTTGAACCGCTTCTTTGCACCGCTGTGTGATTTCATTTTAGGCATAATTATTATTCTCTCGGTCCGAATATTATACGATTTTTGGCGCCGGCCTGGGAAGTCCCGGCCGCCGCCGCGTCCTGCGCCGGGCGCTAGGCCGGCTTATTCTCCGTCTTTACCGCCGGGCCGGCCGGTTTGGCCGGCGCCGCCCCGGCAGCCGGCTTGGCGGCCGGCGCTGGCTTGCCGATCACCGGGGCCAGCATGATGCTCATGCGGTTGCCCATCATCTGGGGGCGCCCTTCCGGGGCTCCCACGGTGGAAAGGTGGTCTCGCACGGCGTTGAGGATCTCCTCGCCAAGGTTCCGGTGCTGGTTCTCGCGGCCGCGGAACACCACGGTAACGCGCACTTTATTATGTTCCTTAAGGAACTGTTCGATGTGCTTTACTTTGGTCTGCAAATCGTGGCTGGCGATACGCGGGTTAAGGCGTATTTCCTTGAGTACGCCGGCTTTCTGTTTTTTCCGGTTTTCCCTGTCCTGCTTTTCCTTCTCGTAGAGGTACTTGGAAAAATCCATTACCTTGCAAACGGGCGGATTGGCGTCGGGTGAAATCTCAACCAGGTCGAGCCCTGCGCCCTTGGCCATGGTCTGCGCGTCGATCAGCGGCTTTATGCCCAGCATGGTCCCGTGCATGTCGATGAGACGCACCTGCGGGGACGTGACGTTCCTGTTTACTTTTATCCTCTTATCGTGATACAAAACCTGCCTCCTGTGGACCTCGGCTGTAGCCGGCGGAAAATGCCGGGAATACGCCCTAGTCCCTTATTTTACCTTTTTTCCCCCCGCAATGGAACAAACTAAAATCCGCGCTAATAAGCCAGGCGGTAGAACAACAGGCCTATATACTCGTTCAGGGCGCGCGCGCTGGCGTTAAAACCGCCAGGCAGGAAATCGCGGAAATACAGCTTTTCTTCTTTCACCGCCGTGCGGGTTACGGGAAAGGGCAGGATATCGGTAAAACCCGCTTTTTTAAAACTGTATACCGCGCGGGGCATATGAGAGGCCGAAGTGAGCAGTATTATCTTCTTATAGCCGCGCTCAAGGCAGAGCTTACGGGTATTGACCGCGTTCTCGTAAGTGTCCCGCGACTCCCTTTCTTTTATTATAGCCCCGGCCGGCACCCCGCGCTCTTGCAGGTAAGCCGCTGCCGCGTCGGCCTCCGCAATGCTTGAAAAAACAGCCCCCGCGGAAACCATTACCGGCAGCCCCGTTGCCTTATGCAGCAGCGCGGCGGCGCTCATCCGCTCCAGGCTGCCGGGCTGCAACCTTTCGCCGGCTGAAAAAAATTCCGGCGCGGCATAGGCGCCGCCGCCCAGCGCGATAATGACTTCCCCGGCCGGCGCGACGGGCGCGGCATAAGCGTATTCCAGCGGCCGCAGCAGCGCGTCCGAAAAAACCTTAGTGGAAGCAACCCACATGCAGGCCGCCAGCGCGGCGCACAGCATAGCCCCCTTCTTGTGCCCGCGCCGCAGGTAAACCGCCAGCCCCGCCGCCGCCACGATAAAGATCCCCGGCGGCAGCACGAAACAAGTAATGATCTTCTTAATAAGGAACATAATTTTCAGTTAACGGCTAAGACCTCGAGTTGTCCCGTCGGGTGCGGCCGGGGGACCGGTTGCCATCCAGCGGCGATCCCCCAAAATAAAACTCCCCGCCGGGCGGGGAGTTTTAGTTAGTTCAGGCTTCCTTATTTCAGGTCCTGGGGGATGCGCATGCCGTAGAAGGAGCGCCACACGAAGACCACGCTCACGGCGAAGAATAGCGCCGCCAGCATATGGCTCACCTTCGGGTCCAGCGTCACCGCCAGTTCTACCGCCAGCAGGCCGAACAGCGTCGTGAACTTGATGATCGGGTTCATGGCCACAGACGAGGTGTCCTTGAAAGGATCGCCCACCGTGTCGCCCACCACGCTGGCGTCGTGCAGCGGCGTGCCCTTGGCGTTGAGCTCGGTCTCGACCAGCTTCTTGGCATTGTCCCACGCGCCGCCCGCGTCGGCCATGAAGATGGCCTGGTACAGGCCGAAGATGGCTATGCTGATGAGGTAGCCGATGAAGAAGTAGTGGTTCAGGCACGCGAAGGCCAGCGTCGAGAAGAACACCACCATGAAGATGTTGAACATGCCCTTCTGCGCGTACTGCGTGCAGATCTCCACCACCTTCTTGGAGTCCTCCACCGAAGCGCGGCCGGCTTCGGCGCCCTCCAGCTTTATGTTCTTCTTGATGAACTCCACGGCGCGGAAAGCGCCGGTGGTCACCGCCTGCATCGAGGCGCCGGCGAACCAGAAGATGATCGAGCCGCCGGTGATCAGCCCCAACAGGAACTTCGGGTTCATGATGGAGAGTCCCTCGTAAATGCCCTCGGGCCCGACGATGCCGTACTTGGCCTTGAGCATCTGGATGATAGAGAAGATCAGCGTGGTCGCGCCCACTACCGCCGTACCGATCAGCACGGGCTTGGCGGTGGCCTTGAAGGTGTTGCCGGCGCCGTCGTTCTCTTCCAGGTGCTTTTTGCCTTCCGTGAAGTTTACGTCGAAGCCAAAGTCTTTCTTCAGCTCTTCCTTAATATTGGGAATGGACTCGATGGCGGACAGCTCGAACACGCTTTGCGCATTGTCCGTCACCGGGCCGTAGGAGTCCACGGCGATGGTCACCGGGCCCATGCCCAGGAAGCCGAAAGCCACCAGGCCG
>DAOPZW010000253.1:0-3016 GCA_035353595.1 Elusimicrobiales bacterium
TGAAGGTCACGGAAGTCGACCCGATCTGCGCACTGCAGGCCTGCATGGACGGCTATGAAGTCGTCACGCTCGAAGACGTCGTGAAGACCGCCGACATCTTCATCACCACCACCGGCAACAAGGACATCATCCGCCTCGAGCACATGCTCAAGATGAAGGACCAGGCCATCGTCTGCAACATCGGCCATTTCGACGACGAGATCCAGATGGCCGCGCTGAACAAAGCCAAGGGCGTGAAGCAGGTCAACATCAAGCCCCAGGTGGACCGCTACGACCTGCCCGGCGGCCGCTCCATCTACGTGCTGGCGCAGGGCCGGCTGGTGAACCTGGGCTGCGCCAAGGGCCACCCTTCGTTCGTTATGAGCAATTCCTTCTCCAACCAGACGCTGGCCCAGCTGGAGCTGTGGACCAAGAAGATGGCGGTGGGCGTGTACCGCCTGCCCAAGCACCTGGACGAAGAGGTGGCGCGGCTGCACCTTGAAAAAATAGGCGTAAAGCTTACCCGCCTCACCAGGGAGCAGGCCGATTATATAGGCGTAAAGGCCGAGGGCCCCTACAAGCCCGACCATTACCGCTATTGAACCAGGCAGGAGCGCGGCCGCCCGCGGCCCGGCATTTGCCGGCCGCGGGCGGCTTTTTTACGCGGAAAGCGTCAGCGAATCATTTGAATCGAACGCCGTTTATTTAATATTATATAGGACGGTCGCGAGAGCGCGGCCGTCCGGTTCTTTTGAACCGCAAGGGCGGAATAGCTGAGCAAGAAGAGGATTTTTCCATGAGTTCCCAGGTAAATCATATTTCATTCGGCACGGACGGGATCAGGGGCATAATCGCGCGCGATTTTACCTACGACGTGGTGCGCAAGACCGCCCAGGGCATGGCGGATTATATTTCCTACAAATACATGCGCATGGAAAAACCGTCCGTCGTGGTCGGCTATGACCGCCGCTTCATGTCGGAGCGCTTCGCGCTGACCATGGCCGAGGTGCTGGCCGCCAACGGCCTCGACGTTACGCTGTCTGCCGGCCCGCTGGCGACGCCCGCGATAAGCCTGCTTACCACCAAGGGTTACGGGCTGGGCGTGGTCATTACCGCCAGCCATAACAACCATTATTACAACGGCATCAAGATAAAGCAGGGCGGCCGCAGCGCCCCTCCCGCCGTTACCGCCGAAATAGAGAATTATGTGGCCAAGGCCGTGCCGATGAAACCCACCGGCACGCCCGTGCCGGTAAAAAATTTCGGGCCGGTCTACCAGGACTTCATACTTTCCAAGGCCCCCGCGGCCAAACTGCTCAATAAGCTGCCCGGTACCGTGGTGATGGATTTCATGCACGGCGTAGGGGCGGAATCCGCCGGCGCGCTGTTCAATTCCAAAAACATCGTAAAGCTGCGCGAAAAGCATGACCCGCTGTTCGGCGGCATGTCCCCGGAGCCCGTGGAGAAGAACCTGCAGGAACTGGTCGCGGCCGTAAAGAAGAACAAAGCCCTGTTCGGGGCGGCCCTGGACGGCGACGCGGACCGTTTCGCGCTGGTGTCGGATAAAGGGCAGTATATGACGCCGTGCCAGACGGCGCCCCTGCTGCTGGAATACCTTATTTCAAAAGGCGGCCTCAGCGGCAAGGTGGCCCAGGCGGTCTCGATGGGCTATCTTACCAAGCGCATCGCCAAGGCGGCCGGCCTGCCCTTCGAGGAAACTCCCGTGGGCTTCAAGTATATAGCGGAAAAGATGCTGCATGAGAGCGTTTCTTTCGGCGTGGAGGAGTCCGGCGGCTACACCTGGAAGGGCAACCTCCCCGAGCGGGACGGTTCCCTTACCGCGCTGCTGGTGATGGAGATGGTCATAAAGACCGGGAAATCCATTTCCGCGCTGTGGGCCGAGCTGGAGAAAAAGTACGGCAAGTCCGTCTTCGTGCGGCGCGATTTCGTCCTGCCCAAGGCCATCCCCAACAAGCATTCTTTCGCGGTGAAGATAAAAAAGAAGCTGCCCAAGGTGCTGGTGGGCCGCAAGATCGCGGAAACCAATACCATAGACGGGCTGAAGATAATTTTGGATAACGACTGGTGGGTGCTGATGCGCCCGTCGGGCACGGAACCGCTGCTGCGCACCTACGCGGAGACCGACAGCCAGGAGAACACCAGGAAGCTGCTGGACCTGGCGTTCAAATTGGTGGACCTTAAGCCGTAAGCGGCCGCCGTTTTTTCCCGCCTCGCGGCGGGTAGTTCGAAACGCATACAAGGAGGAGTTAATGAACTTCAAAGGTAAAAGATACGTCAGCTCAGAGTCGGTGACGGAGGGGCACCCCGACAAGGTTTGCGACCAGATCTCGGACGCGGTACTCGACGAGATAATGAGGAAGGATCCTGCCGGCCGCGTGGCCTGCGAGACCTTCATCACCCGCGGCATGGTGGTAGTGGGCGGCGAAATAACCACCAAGACCTACGTGGACGTGGATTCGCTGGTCCGCAAGGTCGTGAAGGAGATCGGCTACACCCATTCCAAGTACGGTTTTAACTACGAGACCTGCGCGGTGCTCAACGTGATAGGCCGCCAGAGCCCGGACATCTCCCAGGGCGTGGACACCGGCGGCGCCGGCGACCAGGGCCTGATGGTGGGCTACGCTTCCGACGAGACCCCGGAGCTCATGCCCCTGCCCCTGATGCTCGCCCAGAAGCTGTCCATGCGGCTCGCGGAAGTGCGCAAGAAAAATATCCTGCCCTACCTCGGCCCCGACGGCAAGAGCCAGGTGACCGTGGAATACCTCGACGGCAAGCCGGTGCGCATCGAGACCATCGTGGTCTCTTCGCAGCATACCGAGGAGATCCTCGATAAGAGCGGCCACCAGATAACCGAGAAAGCCCGCAAGGAAATAATAGACGCGGTCATCATGCCCGTCATCGACAAGAAGCTGATGGACAAGAACACCAAGATCTACATCAACCCCACCGGCAAGTTCGTCGTCGGCGGCCCGCAGAGCGACGCCGGCGTGACCGGCCGCAAGATCATCGTGGACAC
>DAOPZW010000254.1:0-2962 GCA_035353595.1 Elusimicrobiales bacterium
CCGGAGCAGGGCAGCACTATCATGGCTTTACCGCCGCAAGCGCATTTTTCAGCCATATTCGCCCCTATTTTTTCAGGATTTCCTTCAACGCCTCTACCGTCGGCACGCGACCGGATATTTTCACTTCCCCGTCTATCGCCAGCGCGGGCGTCATCATTACGCCCATGTCGGTGATCTTGTCTATATCGGCTATCTTTTCCATCTCGTATTCTATACCGAGCTGCTTGGCGGCTTCCTCCGCGTGCGCGTACAGCGTGGCGCACTTGGGGCAGCCCATACCGAGTATCTGTATCTTTTTTTTCATATTCCCTCCTGTATTATTCAGAAGAACCTGCCGTAGAACCAGCCGGTGATAGTGGACATGAAGACCACAAGCCCGACGTAAGCGGCCGTCTTTTTAAAACCCATGATCTGTTTAAGGATGAGCATGCTCTGCAGGGACAGCGCCGGCCCCGCCAGCAGCAGCGCCAGCGCCGGGCCCTTGCCCATGCCGCTGCCCATGAGGCCCTGAAGTATAGGGATCTCGGTGAGCGTGGCGAAGTACATGAAAGCGGCTACTACCGAGGCGAAGAAATTGGCCAGTATGGAATTGCCGCCCACGGCCATGCTGATCCAGGCGGAATGGATCATGCCCTCCACCCCGGGCCGGCCCAGGAAGAAGCCTGCCGCGAACACGCCGTAGAACAACAGCGGCACTATCATCTTGGCCAGGCCCCAGGTCTGCTCCAGCCAGTCCCCGGCCTCTTCGCCCGGCTTGCGGGTGAGCACCAGGGACAAGGCCAGCACGCCGGCCACGAAAGGAGCCTCCTGCTTGCCTGGAAAAAGAGCCCAGAAAACAACCACGGCGGCGGCGGGAACAACTACGTCCGTTATTTTAAAGCCGAACCAGAGCCAGAGGCTTAAGCCCAAGCCCGCCGCAAATATGGAGGTAATTATCCATTTAAGCCTGAAGACAGCCAACCACAGCCCTTCAGTGTCCGATTTGCCCCAGTTGGCGAAAACAAGAATACCCACCAGCGAGATGAAATACAGCGAGGTCTGCCACAGCGGCCTGACGCCCGCGGCCGGGGCCGGCGCCGCCGCCTGCGCCGCGCGCTTGGCGTGCTCCTCGTCCCTGAACAGCAAATGCATGGCCAGGCCTATCACCACGCTGAACACCACCGCGGCCACGGCGCGCGCCATGCCCATTTCAAAACCAAGCACGCGGGCCGTCAGCGTTATGGCCAGCACGTTTATGGCCGGGCCGGAATATAGAAAAGCAATAGCCGGGCCCAGCCCCGCGCCGCGCTTGTAAATGCCGGCGAACAGCGGCAGCACCGTACAGGAGCAGACAGCGAGGATGGTGCCCGAAACGGAGGCCACCGTATATGAAAGGAACTTATTCGCCCCCGCGCCGAAATACTTCATCACCGCGGCCTGGCTGACGAAGACGGCTATGGCCCCGGCAATGAACATAGCCGGCACCAGGCACAGCAGGAAATGTTCCCGCGCGTACCACTTTATCAGGTGGAAGCCTTCCAACACCGCCCCGTCGAAGCGGGGCCAGCCTACCGGCAGAAAATAGATAACAAGGAACGCGCCCGCCAAGGCAGCCAAAGTTTTCCATTCGTCTTTCCAGCTCATTTCAGCCCCTCTTACCGGAGAAATTAGCGCAGGCCGACAAGTTCAGCACGCAGCGCAGTTTAAGGTGATAAATTATCTGGTTGCCCTTTCTTACAGAGTCTACTATCCCCGCGGCGCGCAGCACCGAAAGATGTTTGGAGATGGTGGAGATGTCGTCCCCAACCAGCGCGGTCAGCTCGCAGACGCAGGTGTCGCGCTTTCCCAGTTGGTGCACCATAAAAAGGCGCGAAGGATGCCCGAGAGCTTTGAAAGCCGCGGCTTCTGCGGCATAGGAGACAAGGATTTTTTCTTTCATATTTGCTATTTTACCAAATTACCAATTAGTTGTCAAGGGCCCGGTAAGGCAGGGGCCGGCCGGGGCACTGCTGGCACACGTCTATCTTTAAACTATCAGTATGTGGCTATGTGCCGACGGCTCAGGTCGCGCAACCGCAACACTGCGCCGCAGGCGTTATTTCGCATTAAGCGGGCTAAGTCTTTATGATATTACGGCTATCAATGCGCCTGCGCAGCGCGCTGCCGGGCCCCCTTAACCGGGGCCCGCCGCGCCCGTCTTACTGCGAAGCAGTTCTTCAAGTATCTGCTGCGCGGCCGCCAGCTCGGCAGCGGTACGCGGCCGCCCGGCATAGCGCTCGAGGTAATGTTCTTCGGCCAGCCGGGTAATGCCGGACAGGTCGGGGCGCCGGGCGGCCACCCAGAGGGCGTACTCGCGCGGGGTCCAGTGCGGCTCGCGCCGCAGGCCGGCCGCCTCCAGGGCGGCCTGGGCCCGGGAAAAGATATCCCCGGCGGCCGGACGCGCGCGGCGGCGCGGCCAGGCCAGCACCGCGGCGCGCAGCAGCAGCGCCGCCGCGGCGGCCGACCCCACCCAACCCAGCGTGCGCGCCAGGTCCAGCCCCGAAACGGCCAGCCCCAGGCGCCGAAAAGTGTTGCGCTGCACATAAGTATCGTAGCCGATCACATGGCGGTACCAGCGGATATGCCCGGCTTCGAACCAGCGCGCCGCCCGCCCGGCCAGGCTCCGCGCCCAGAGGGACTCCGAGGCGGCGGGAGGGGTGGGGTCCAGGCGCACCCAGCCCAGGCCGGGGATATGCGCCTCCACCCAGGCGTGGGCCTGGCTCTGCCTCACGTCATAGAAACCGCCGTACTCGTTAAACTCGCCGGCGAGGAATCCGGTCACCAGCCGCGTCGGGACGCCGGCATAGCGCAGCAGAACGGCCGCGGCGGTGGCGAAGTATTCGCAGTTACCTTCACGCGTTTTGAACAGGAAATCCGCCAGGCTTGTTTCTTCCCCCTCCGAGAAAAGGGAATACTCGTAGGACGACCGCAGATGTTTTTCCAC
>DAOPZW010000255.1:0-2960 GCA_035353595.1 Elusimicrobiales bacterium
CCCCGAATCGTTGGAAACGAAAACTTTCAGCGGCCGGATGGCTTCCATCAGCTCGGCCATGGAAGTTTTTCCGGTCAGGTTGTAGCAGCACTCCGTACCGGCCAGGCTTTCTATCTCGGCGTTCCAGTCCTTTTCACCCGGACCGCCCACCATCAGCACCGGGGCGCCGCAATGCGCCGACAGCCTGCGGATCAGGCGCGCCCATTTTTCTTTGGGCCAGCGCTTCGTCGGCCAGGCCGAACCTGTATTCACGCCGGCTATTACGCCCGGCGGCGGGGTTAAGCGCGCAGCCGCCTGCGCGTTATCCTTTATGCCCGGGAAAGACGTCTGCAGGTTCCCGGCCAGCGGCGAAAGCAGCGCGAGGTTGCGCTCCACGTCGTGCAGCAGCCAGGAGAACGGCACCCGGTGGGTAAGCAGGAAGCTGCCCGCGCTGGAAGAGAAGCCGATGCGCACCGGGATGCCGGCGCGCCAGGCCAGCAGCGCGCTCCTGAGCGAGCGGTGCGGTATTATTACCGCGTCGAAGGCGCGCTTTGAAAGTTCGGCGGACAGCCTGTTGAATTCGGCGAACCGGGACGACGCCGTCTTTTTCCTGTCCTCTATTATCTCGGCCGCCAGCCCCGACGCCGCGAAGATCTCCGCCGTTTCCGGGCGGGTAACCACGGTCACGGCGGCCTCTGGCAGCGTCTCGCGCAGCTTTTTCAGCAGCGGCAGGGTCAGCACGCAGTCGCCGAGAAAGGCGGTCTGGAGCAGGCAGACCTTTAGGGGGCCGGGCTTGAACGCGGGGCCGCCGGTCCCGGGGGACCAGTCTCCCAGCTCGGGGCCGCGGTGGAGGGCGGGCACGCCCAGCGGGCCGAGCACTTCCAGGTAGCGGTCCAGCGTATGCTTTTCCAGCGCGGGGCTGGGGATGCGGAAATTCACGAACAGTTTCCTGGCCAGCGAATCTTTGCGGTAGCGCAGCTTCACCGGGGCGCGGGCGAGCAGGCACAGCAGCCGGCTGCGCAGGTTCGCGTGCAAGTCGATGATAATGTCGTAGCGGCCGGCGCTGATATCGCGCGCGGCCTGCGCCAGGCCGGTGAAAGGGATGGCCCGGCTTATAAAAGCGCTCTTGGAAACGGCGCCGAGGAACTGCGGCTTTACGATGATATCCAGCCGCGTGCCGGGCCATTTCGCCCGGAGGTTGCGAAAGACGGGGGCGGTCAGGATGATGTCCCCGAGCGAGGACATGCGGATGACCAGTATCCTGGGAGCGGTTTTCAGTGTATCATCCATTGATAAAAAATTATATCATTTATAAAATTAACGCCGCCGCAAAGGAACACTACAATGGCCGAACAGGAAGAAAAACTCCCGCTCAAGGAAATTCTCAGGATGCTCTTTAAAGCCTCCAAGGGCTTCTGGCTGGTCAATGTCGTAAATTTCGGCGACGGCATAGCCTACTTCGGCATCCTCAACCTGATGACGCTTTTCCTCGGGCTCAAAGGCCTGGGCATGCCCGACGACCTGGTCAGCTGGAGCGTGTCGCTCTTTACCGGCCTGGTGACGCTATTCATGTTCGGCGGCGGTTTCATTTCGGACCGCATCGGCGTCAGGCGCGCGCTGACCCTCTGCCTGGTAATGCTGCTGGGGGGGCGCCTCATGCTGGTGTTCGCCGCGGACCTCTCGCCCGCCCCGCTGGCGGCCTTCACGCTGTTCGGCACCAACATCCTCCTCTCGCCGTCTTTCCTGCTGTGCTGGGCAGGCCTGCTGATCATGGCCTTCGGCGAGGGCGTGATACAGCCCGCGCTGTACGCCGGGGTGAAGGAATACACGGACGCGCGCACCGCGACCATGAGCTACAGCATCCTTTACGCCATCATGAACCTCGGCATAATAATGGAAAGTTTTGTTTCGCCCTATATCAGGACCGACGCGGCCTTCATCAAAGTCGGCGGACGGGAAGTGATGGGGCTCGGGCTCGGGATCTCCGGGGTTTTCTGGCTGTGCATCGCCGCTACGCTGGCGATGCTTCTGGTCCACCTTGGCTTTTTTACCGCCAAAGTGGAAGCCAAGGACCGCATGGTGACGGACGCGCCGGTCGAGCCGGACGCGAAGCCAAAAACTTTCTCCGAGAAACTCAAAGAGCTGCCTTTCCTCGACGCGCGATTCATGTTCTTTATCTTCGCGCTGCTGCCGGTGCGCACGCTTTTCGCCCACCAGTGGCTGACCATGCCCGACTACATCATGCGCTGCTACCCGGCCGCGGTCGGCGCGAAGTACGAATGGATCACGGCGCTCAACCCCATCATCATCGTGATCTTCGTGCCGCTGATAGCGGCGTTCACGCGCAAGGTGAACGTGGTGACCATGATGATAATCGGCACCGCCATTTCCGCCGTGACCACCTTCCTGCTGGTGCCGGGCCCCAACCTTACCGCCCTGCTGGCCTATGTGATCCTCTTCTCTTTCGGCGAGGCGGTCTGGTCCTCCCGGTTCCTGGAATACGTCGCGGATATCGCCCCGGCGGGCAGGGTGGGCGCCTACATGGGCCTGGCCGGCATCCCCTGGTTCCTGGCTAAGTTCACCACGGGGCTATATTCGGGCAAAGTCCTGGCCGCTTTCGTGCCCGCTGCCGGCCCCCAGGACAGCTCCACTATGTGGCTGATCTACGCCCTGATCGCCTGCGTAACGCCGCTGATCCTTATCCTGGCCAGGCGCTGGCTGACCGCCCCGCTGGCGGCCGCCGAAACAAAGGCTTAACATAAAAGTCATTGACAGTGCCTTAGATTTAGTATATCTATATAATTATGAGGAGCGCCTGTAAGACCGCGGTATTCGCGGCTGTAGCTTTTTTAGCGGCATGGGGCTTGTACGCTCATGCCCCGGCGACCCTGACTTCCGCCAACAGCCGCTACCGGATACGGATCAGCGAACAGCCCTCGGTCGGCAGCACCACCCCGAAGACCAGCGGACAGTATCTCCTC
>DAOPZW010000256.1:0-2942 GCA_035353595.1 Elusimicrobiales bacterium
CGTGCCGAGAAAGCCGATGCCGAGGCCGAGCGCCAGCACCGGGATCGCCGAGATCACCAGACGCGAGCGATGAAAGCGGACAGGAAAGGGCAGCGCGTGGAGAAGCCCGTGCTAGCGCGGCTTGGCCGGTTTGTTCTGCCGTATAGTCCACTCGAACTCGCGCCAGCGTCTGCTGAAGGTCGGAGAACGGAATATCGGCCATGATAGGGGGCATGGGAATGCCGCCGGCGCCAAGACCCTGGAGAACCTGACGCCGAAAGAATTCGAGATCTTTTACCGGCTGCTGGGCAGCGAAGAAGCGGTGGTTTCGAGGGAGTCATTGATGGAAGAGATCTGGCAGGAGAAATCGGGCAAAGTGAACAGCGAGACCATCGACAAGCACGTCGAGACTTTAAGGCACAAGCTCGGGACTTACGGCAGGAACATCCGGACGGTATACGGGACAGGGTACACGTACAAGGCGGGCTAGCGGCGCCGGCGGCCTGCCGCCCGCCGGAGAGCCGCGCGTTTTATATCTTTCAGATTAGTCGAGGGTTTTTATGAAAATACTTATCGCAGACGACGATCTTCTTTTCAGGACGCTGGTGTCGGAAGTCTTGACCGACGCCGGGTACGAGGTGTCCGCGCACGAGAACGGGGCGCTGGCCTGGGAGTCGCTGCAGGCCGAGGGGGCCGACATGGCCGTCCTCGACGTGAACATGCCGGAAATGGACGGCATAGAATTACTGCGGCACATCCGCGCCGACGACCGCTTCAAGGCGATGCCGGTGCTGATGCTCACCATCCGCTCGATGGTGGACGACCAGGTGGAGAGCTACAACGACGGCGCCGACGACTACCTGACCAAGCCCTTCGCCAACGAAGTGCTGGTGGCCAGGATGAACGTGCTGGAGCGGCGCATCCTGGGCAACTGACGCGGGCCCGGCCGCCGGGCCTTCAGGAAATACGATCTTGTGTACCTCACGCTGGCAGAAAAAAGTTTAAGACAGGAGACCTTATGAACCCGATAATCATCGTCTGCATAGTTACCGCTACGCTGGCCTTTGTGGCGCTGGCCATCCAGGCCGTGCTTACGCTGCAGCAGGTGCGCCACACGGCGCGCGCTGTGGAATTTCTGGCCCTCAACGCCGACGGCAAGCTTACGGCGCTGGACCCGGTCGTCGAAACCGTAAAATCGGTCTCGGGGGCCCTGTCCTCCGGCTGGTTTAAAATAGCCCAGACCGTGTACGGCTTTTTTGCGAGGAAATAAATGCGCTTTTCGAACCTGCTCAACCAGATCTACGACGAAGAGATCCTTGCGAAGCTGGGGTTCCTCAAGAATATCCGCCTCTTCGAAGGCATACGCCGGCGCCAGCTGATACATGTGCTGGAAAGCCTGCAGGAGCGCACCTACCTCAAGGGCGAGACCATCTTCGCGCAGGGGGACATAGGCCGCGCGCTGTTCATAGTTTTTTCCGGAAAAATAGAGCTCTCCCGGCTGTCCCCCGCCACGCACAAGAGCGAAGTGATAGCCGAGGTGAACCCCGGGGAAATTTTCGGGGAAATGGCCCTGCTTGAGGAAATGCCGCGCACCGCCACCGCCATAGCCACGGAAGAGACCAGGGTTTTCATGCTTTTCAAGATAAAGCTGGAAACGCTGCTCTTCTCCCGCCCGGAGCTGGGCGTGAACATCGCCTCCCAGCTGGCGAAGATCATGTCGGCGCGCCTGCGCGCGATTCTTGAGAAACCGGAGCAATAAGCCGCTGGAATTACCGCGGCCCGCGGCGGACACTTACAAGATGACCGATATAACAGCCGAACCTAAAAAGAACTACCTCCAGTTCGTGTTGCCGGCTTTCCTGGGGCTGGCGCTGATCTACTTCATCTACCTGGCCAAGGGCGCCCTGTTCCCCTTCATCCTGAGCGCCGCGCTGGCCTATATCCTGAACCCGGTGATAAACTATTTCGAAGTGCGCGGGATCAAAAGGAGCTACGCCGTAATAGGCCTCTACGTGGTAGCGGGCCTGCTGCTGTTCACCGTGGTCTACCTGCTGGTATACTTCGTCACCATCGAGCTGGAGGCCCTTAAGGATACCTGGCCCGTTTACGCCGACCGCATCGTCCAGTTCGTCCAGAACCTGAACGCCAAGATGGTAAAGAATTACCCGCTGCTGGCCTCGTTAAAACTGGACCAGAAATTCTCGCACCTGCTGGAGACCGTTCCCCAGGTGATCCTGACCCTGCTGCCGGCGCTGACGCTGCTCTTCGTAGTGCCCTTTATCACCTTCTTCATGCTGGCCGGCGGCTCGGGAATAATGGACTACCTGCTGGACCACCTGCCGGCGCGCAACGTGGAAATAGTGATGCACATAGCGTCGCGCATCGACGCCTCGCTGGGCAGCTACCTGCGCGGGATCCTGCTGGAAGCTTTCGTTATTTTCCTGATAGCGCTTACGGGTCTTTTAATGATGGGCCTCAACTACTCGGCGGTGATAGCCATCCTCATCGGCATCTCGAGCCTGGTGCCCTACCTCGGCGCCATGGTGGGCGCGGTCGTTTCCTCCATCGTGGCCTACCTCCAGTTCGGCAGTTTTATCGTCATCTTCAGGCTCCTCGTTTTCTTCACCGGCATCCGCTTTTTTGACGACTGGTTCCTGCAGCCGTATATCATGAAAAGAGCCGTCAAACTGAACCCGGCTATAATCCTGCTGGCCCTGATGGCCGGCTGGGAACTGGGCGGGATCTGGGGCGTGATCTTCTCGATACCCGTGACCTGCATAATCAAGGAGATCCTGCACATAGCCGTGGAACTGCAGGAAACGGAATTCAGGTGGAAGCCGAAGGCGGAACCTACCCGCATAAGCATACCGTACACCTAAGGGCGGAGCAGGGGGCAGCGAATGAAAATTCTTGTGGCTGACGATAACGCGGTGTTCTGTATCCTGATCACGGAGCTTTTATCG
>DAOPZW010000257.1:0-2941 GCA_035353595.1 Elusimicrobiales bacterium
AGGTGCCCCACCCTTTTCTGCACGAAAAAGACCGGCGCGCCAGGACCATTGGTGAATTTAATGGCGAGAAAGACCGCCAGGGCGAACGGCAGCGCAAAGAGCAGCCCCGCCGCCGCGATCACGATATCCAGCGAACGCTTTACTACGGCGTAGAACCGGTTGCCCTGGTGCAGGACATTGCTCAGCAGCCAGCTGGGCTTGGCGGCGTGCTCGGGAGGGATCTTGTTGTAAAGGTCTTCGTAAAAATCCAGGTGGGTTATTATGGGGATCTCTTCCATCACCGCCGTGGACAGCAGCAGGCCTTCCATGGCCGGGTTCTTCTCGGCCTCTTCCGCGTCCACCACAAGCAGGTCGATCTTAGCCGCCAGGTCCCCGCCGCACTTGCCGTTGGGCCGCCAATAGCCCTCGCCGCGCGGATCGGCGGCGTCCAGTTCCGGCAGTTCCACGACGGAAAAACCGAGATGCGGGCTGGCGCGCAGGTCCCGCTTTATTTCCTTCACCAGCGGGTTGGCGCCCACAAAGGCGACCTTCTGGACCAGCAGCCTGAGCAGCACCACGCGCGTCCAGACCCGCCGCCACAGCGTGGCCAGGATATGCAGAAAAACTATGGTAAGGAACAGATGTGTTTTGGGCGTCAGACCCAGCTGCAGATAAAAAATATAAAAAAGCGTGCTCGCCGCGGCCAGGTTCACAATGAAGGAAACCAGGCTCGCGTTGATGAGGTTTACCAGTTTGTTAATGCGGCGCAGGTCATAGAAACCGATAATATAGAACACCCCGGTCCAGACCGGCAGGAAGACCGAGAACACCTTAACATGCTGCAGAAAGAAATCGAACGGGACCAGGCTGAAGCGGCGCGCCATCAGCGCCAGCGCCAGCGCCGCGTAGAACAGCGCCGCGTCCCCCAGGAAAAGGAAGAGCCTGCGCCACCTGAAGATCAGCATTGAGTGCCTGCCATACCCGTAATTATAAATTATTTTGGCCGCATGGTGGCCCCGGCCGCGGAAAGCCGCCTAGGAGGAGGCCCCGCCGCGGGAGACGATCAAAAGCATTCCCGCCGAGATCTTTTCGCGGTCATACCCGGTTTCAAGCAGGCGCCGGGCGCTGCCGGCGAAGGCGGCAAGACCGTCGCCCCTCAGGGCATAGAACCGCAGGAAGCCGTCGCGGATGGCCTGCGGGCTGTCCGGGTCGGCGCAGAGGCCGACCTTGTGTTTTTGCACCAGGTCCCGCACCTCGCCGTTCATCACGCAGAAAACAGGTTTATGGAAAGCCAGGTAGGCCTGGAACTTGGCCGGCACCGTAAGGTTGAGGCCGGGGGAATTGTTCAGGGAAACCACCATCACGTCGCTGGCCCGGAAAAAAGCCGGCATCTCGCCGCCCGGGCGGCGCCCCCAGAAAACCACGCCGGAGATATTCTCCCGCCGCGCGAGGTCCTTCAATTCTTCCAGGTGCGACCCGTCGCCCACGATATTGAGAGTCAACCCCGGCTGCGCGGCGGCGGCCAGCCCGAAGCCGCGCAGGACGTTCCCGAGGTTCTGCAGCTTCCCGACGTTCCCGGCAAAAGTAAAATTAAAGCCCCCGGCCAGGCCGATCTTCCCCTCTCCGCCCGACGGTGTTACGGCCGGCCAGTTGGGGAAATGCTTTATTTCCCTGCCGGGGACATACTCAGCCAGGCGCGCCGCGAACCCGGCGCAGGTCACCAGGATATTGTCGCAGCGGCGGTAGACGAAGCCGATAAAAGCGTCCAGGCACCAGGCCAGCAGTTTTGTTTTTTTGAAGCCGTAGGCATAAACCATGTCCGGCCAGAGGTCCTGCGTCCAGATGGTTACCGGGATGCCGTAAACCATGCGGGCGAGCACCGCCGGCAGGGCCAGCGTAAGCGGCCCGGTGTGGTACACGAAGATCCTGTCATAGCCGCGCGCCTTGCACAGCGCCGCCGCGCTGCCAGCTATGATGAAGCTGAAATAATTCAGCAGTTTAAAGAACAGCGAATCCCTGTAGCCGGTAACGGTGAAGAACCGGAAAATATTTATCCCCTTCCAGTTTTCCTCGGCATATATTTTATTGGAGTAGCCGGCGAACAGCCTGCCGAAAGGATAGCTGGGCGCCTGGGTAAGCACGTCCACTTTAACGCCGCCGGCCGCCCACCCGGCGGCCAGTTCGTTTATCAGGAATTCCTCCGGGTAGAACCTTTCGGTTACTATCAGAACCTTAAGTTTCTCCGGCATAGGCGGGCTGTCAGGCGGCCCGGCGCCAGACCGTGCGGTTGATGTAATCCGTATAGCTGAGTATTATCCGCGCGACCTTTTCAGAGACGTTCGGGCAGGTATAGTCGGCCACCTTTCGCAGCGGCAGCGCGCCGGAGGCCAGGCTTTGCTCCCCCAGGGCGATAGCCTGCTTGACGCGCAGCGGCTCAAGGCCGGTCATGATCACCGCGGCCTCTTCCATGCCCTCCGGCCGCTCGTGCGCCTCGCGCAGGTTTATGCCGGTAAAGCCCAGGATGGAAGCCTCCTCGGTGATGGTGCCGCTGTCGGAAAGAACCGCGGCCGCGTTCTTCTGCAGGCAGACATAATCCGAAAAGCCCAGCGGCTTGAGCAACTCGACGTTCTTATGGAAGCGCATCTTCCGGGCCTCGAACCTTTTGCGCGTCCGGGGATGGGTGGAAACGATAACGCGCCGGCCGTAATCGGCGGCCAGCATGTTGAGGATCTCCCCTAAATTGGCGAGGTTCCGCTCCGAATCCACGTTCTCCTCGCGGTGGGCGCTGACCACGAAGAAGGACCGGGGCTGGAGTTTAAGCCTGTTGAGGACCCGCGAGGCGTTTATTTTAGGGGCATAGTGCTGCAGCACCTCGAACATCGGGCTGCCGGTCTTTATCACCCTGTCGGAGGGAAAGCCTTCTTTCAGCAGGTACTCCCGGGCGATAGAGCTGTACGGCAGG
>DAOPZW010000258.1:0-2934 GCA_035353595.1 Elusimicrobiales bacterium
GCTCCAGGCGGCGCACCGCGGAGATCCTGTGAGAGGTTTTAAGCTCCACGCCGTTCTTTACGGCGTTCTCGACCAGCGCGTAAACAAAACGGTAAGGGCTGATGATGCCGGCCGTCGGCACATAAAGGGCGGCCCTCACTTCCGGGCCCAGGTTGGGCTCACGCTCGTCCAGCCAGGCGCGGTCCACGAGCTCCAGCCCTTTGATGCCGAGCTCCTCGCCCTCTTTCTTTATTTTTTCCAGCTCGGGCAGGTCTTTTAAGTCGAACACCACGATCAGCTGCCCGCACTGCACGAAATTCAGGCCCAGGTCTGGGGCGATCTCCTCGCGGATGAGGCGGTTGCCTTCTACGCACAGCCAGGCTTTGACCGAGGCGGGGGGGTTCTGCGTGCCGGCGTGGATGATGCCGCTGTTGGATTTGGAAACCCCGAAGGCGGGCTCCGCTTCTTTTTCCAGGAGCAGCACCTTGAGTTTATAGCGGGAAAGCTCCCTGGCTATAGCGGCGCCGGTAATGCCGGCGCCCGCGATAATGACGTCATATACCATTAAGGTTATTCTACAAAAAATGCGCCGGGGATTGGGGCGGGCGACACCTGGCCCGTATTGCCAACGCGGCGCATCTTATATAGAATCAGGATGCCATGAAACAACTCTACAAAAGCGAAACGAACAAGGTATTTACGGGAGTGATAGGCGGGCTGGGGGAATATTTCGACATCGACCCCGTAGT
Organism: Elusimicrobiales bacterium; assembly: GCA_035353595.1. Lineage (GTDB taxonomy): Bacteria > Elusimicrobiota > Elusimicrobia > Elusimicrobiales > UBA9959 > UBA9959. The sequence continues at coordinate 729 of DAOPZW010000258.1, forward strand.
GCTGCGCCTGGGGTTCGTGTTCCTGCTGCTGGCCACCGCGCTGATACCCGGAGTTATAGCCTACGCGGCCGCAATTTTCATAGTGCCGCGTAAACCGCCGGCGCTTTAAAAACAGCCGAGGTGTTCCAGCAGGATCTTGAGGCCGATCAGGATAAGAACGACGCCGCCGGCCGCTTCCATTTTATGTTCGAAGAAATGCCCGCCGGCGGTACCGAGTTTGACGCCGCCCACCGACATAAGGAAAGTGACCAGCCCGATCAGCAGCACGGGCGCCACTATAGAAACGCTCAGCAGAGAAAAAGTGATCCCGACGGCCAGCGCGTCTATGCTGGTGGCGATGGCGAGCACGGTGAGCGTGCCGGTATCGAAGGGACAGGACTTTTTGTCCCCGCAATCCTCTTCCTCCTTCAGTTGTAGAGCCTCGTAAAGCATCTTGCCGCCTACGGCGGCCAGCAGGAAGAAAGCGATCCAGTGGTCCACTCCAGCGATAAAATTTTTCATCCCCAGCCCGGCCAGCCAGCCTATCACCGGCATAATGGCCTGGAAAGCGCCGAAGAACAAGCCCATCTTCAGCGCATTGGACAGGTGCAGCCGCTTCATGGTGGCGCCGCTGGCCACGGATACGGCGAAAGCGTCCATGGAAAGTCCCAGGGCGAGAAAAAGCACTTCGAAGGTGTTCACGGGGATATTATATTAAACCTGCAAGGCGGCTGTCCTGCCTGGTAGGACTTAAGTCCCAGAACTCCCAAGGTCCTAAGCCTCTGCTTAAGCGAGGTTATTATGGATATAATTAATAAAGAAAATAATCGGGGGAGGTTTCAGCTAATGAAGATAACCGCACTTGCCGCGCTGTTCATAACCCTTGCATCCTCGTCCTACGCCTTTGAACTCCAGACCATAAAGTCCGCAGATATTGAAGCCGCGGGAATAACCGCCCCGGCTCCCGCCGCCTCGCCGGCCGCGGCGGTTCAGAAACAATACCAGAGCCTCTGGATGAGCGTTCACTGCGATCCTTCCTGGAACGAATCGGAAGCCAATGACTTCTCGGCGGACATCGACGTGCGGGTGCGCAAGTCCGCCGGCACTTTCTTCGACGCCAGCGCCACGGTCGACGGGAAATACCTGAACCTCAACCTCAGCAAGTTCGTCAGGAACTTCAGCCTGTCCGGACCGGGCATCAGCCTGAGCATGAACGAGATGGGGGGGAATTACAATATCTCCGGAAACGTCACGGGAGACGACAACCAGACTACGTTCGTCAACCTGACGGTCTTCAGGAGCTTCAACGCTTACTCCTACAGCATCAGCGGCATGGGCATAAACATGAGCGCGACGCAGAACAGCCTGAACGGCCAGTACGACGACTCGCAGTATTCCAAGAACGCCGTGGCGGCCGTGGTCTCCCTGGTGCTGGCGGCCCAGGTGGACAAGATGCCGGCGCAGAAGAGCATGGACGAGAAGGGCCTGGACAGGGTCTGGCTCACCATCCGCAACGACACCTTCGGCGGCTGGAACAATGTGGAAGCCAACGACCCTTTCGCCGATATCGAAGTGGGGCTGCGCAAGGGCTTCAACAGGAACTGGGACGCGGAAATAACCGTCGACAATGACCGGGAGAACGGCACGGTCGACAATTTCTTCACCAACACTTGGGAATACCGCGGCAACCGCAGCAGCCTGAAACTTGACACCTTCGGCGGCTTCAATACGCTGGAAGGCGACCTGTACGTGAAAGGCCGCAAGCCGGAAATGATGAAGATAAAGCTGGACGTGCGCACCTCTTTCGGTCCGGGCCAGTTCTCTATTTCCGAGAACGGCCTGCGGCTGAACATAGACCGCAACGGCGTGAACGGGCAGATAGACTATGCCGTTTACCCCAAGAAACTGGTGGCAGTAATAACCGCCATAGCCCTGGGCATGCAGCAGCACCCTCAGCCCCGCTGAACGGTCCGGACATGAACTGAGATCCCCGGCCGCAAGCCGGGGATCTTTGTTTAAATTTGAACAGCCCCGTACAATTAGGTATATTAAACGCATGAATCCATTAGGTCTCATCCGGCAATTTATCAAAGGTCTCACTACTGAAACGGAGCCGCCGCAGATAGCGGCCGGGGTCGCTCTGGGCTTCCTGATCGGCCTGCTGCCCAAAGCCACGCTCACCGTGCAGCTGCTGCTGGTGCTGGTAATGGCCCTGCGCGTTAATTTC
>DAOPZW010000259.1:0-2883 GCA_035353595.1 Elusimicrobiales bacterium
GGGGAGCGACTCGGCCTTGAGCGCGCCCTTTTCCATAACGGAGACCTTAACGTTGAAAACGGAGCCTGGGGGGAAATCCCCGAATAGATTATTGAGTTCCACTTTAACGGCGTGCTCGTTCTTTGCGCCGTTCCAGGCCCAGAAAGGCAGCTCAATGTCCTTGCCGGTTTTTTCCGCGGCCCCGAATTCGGCGACCTGCCGCCAGCCGGCGGCTTCGGCGGAAGAAACCTGCACGGCGTACGTAGTTCCCGGGGCGGCGTCGGGGGCGGCGGGCCACCGCAGCAGCACGGCCTCGCCGGCGTCGTAGGGCATATCCCCGGCGGTCAGGCCGGCCAGCACGGCGGCGGGCGCGGGTTTCTTAATGGCCGCGGCAGGCTTCGCGTATGCGTTGCCTGCCGTGAAAACTGTGGAAATTATAAGCAGAATTAATTTGTTCTTTATCATAACTTTGAATAATATACACTTTATTTAATTTACAGGCAAGCAATAACGGAGCGGAGAAATACGGGGACTATTTTACGCTCTTTTCCCTGAACAATTCGGACTCCGAAATTCCCCACTGATGCAGTTTGAACTTCACCACCGTGGCAACGATCTTCAGGCCGTACTGCACCGCTTTGCCGAACGGCATCTGGGAATTCTCGTCGCGGTACCGCGTCTGGTGCGCCACCTCGGCGATGCGGAATTTACGCATGGCGGCCTGCACTATTATGTCCGTATCAAAATCGAACCGGTCGGAGAACATTTCAAAAGGGACGGACTCCAGCACTTTCCTGGAGTAAGACCGGAACCCGTTATGGTAATCGGTCAGGTTCGTCTCGAACGCCAGGTTCTCAAGTTCCGTCAGGAACCGGTTGGGGATATATTTCCAGAGGGGCATGCCGCCCTCCAGCGCGCCCCCGGCGAGCATCCGCGAGCCGGTTACGGCGTCGGCGGCGCCCGAGGCTATCGGCTCTATGAATTTCGGCGTCAGCGTAGGGTCGTACTGGTGGTCGGAGTGAACCATCACGACGATATCCGCGCCCCGTTTCAAAGCTTCCCGGTAGCCGGTTTTCTGCGCGGCGCCGTAGCCGCTGTTCTTGGCGTGGCTGACCACGGTGATGCCCAGTTTTTTCGCCACGGCCACGGTATCGTCCGCGCTGCCGTCGTCGACAAGGATAAATTCGCTGATCCCGGCCTTCGGGATATCGTTATAAGTGGTCTCCAGCACATGCCCCGTGTTGTAAGCGGGCATAAAGACTATAACTTTCGGTTTCGGATCGTTCATTGTTCCACCCCTTGGTTCAGACCGCTGCGACAAAGGAATTATAACAAATTGGCCTGCCGCTCACTGTCCCCGGTCCCTGAGATAAAGGTCGTTGAGATAATTATGCGCCCCGGGGCCGGTATGCGCCGCCGCGGCGATCTTATAGACGAACAGCAGCCGGTACTCGGCCTGGCTGTCGCTGTGTACGTCCTGCCAGACCGGCTCCGCATAGGCCGCCCACCAGGCGTTAAAAACCCTGAGGCTGCGCTCGTCCCACCTGAACAGGCGGTAAGTCCCTGCCAGGCGTATCGCCTCGGCCAGGTTCAGGAAAACATGCGTGATCCCGGCCGCTTTTATTTTCGCCTGCAGCTCTTGCGGGGTAGCGGACTCGCGGGCATAGATCATCAGCGGGTTCTCGTCGTAGACAGACGTCGCCACGAACTTCCTCCGGCAGTAAAAGCCCCTGGATTCTCCGACAAAAAGAACGCGGCTGTCTGACGGCAGCGTTGAATTAATATACTCCATGGCGGAATAATAGGGGCTGGGATAAGTGGCGTGCTGGACACTGAGGTACGCGCCTTTGTCCTGGAGGCCGAAGACCGGCCGCCAGCCGTCCTGGGACTCCGTCACCTTGTTGAGCCACTGCGCGCTGTAAAGGGCGACCGCCGCCAGGATGCACTGCAGCGTCCATTTCAGGACCCTGCTGCTCAGGCCGGAGATCAGCGCGGCGAACAGGACGCTGGCCAGGGCCAGGGCGGGCAGGAGGTAGCGGGGCATGGAAGTTGAAACGCTCCATAAGCCCCACATTATGGCGACGAACAAGGTCAGCTGGCGCAGCGCCGGGGTCTTCGGCCGGAACAGGAAAGGCAGCGGGAGACATAAAAGGATGAAGGGGCCCAGGAAATCCGCGTTGCCGGCGCCGGACATGGTAAGGTACCAGGGATGGAAGATAAAATGCCGGAAAGCGTCAAAGCTACTGAAGACGGCGCCCATGTCCCGGGAGTAGCAATCCGAATTTAGCAGCCCCCATTTAAAGGCCTCGATCTGCTGCCCGCCGAAAAGCTTCCCGAAATAAGGATACAGCGGGTTGCCATGGAAGAACAGGTTCTTAAGCATCCAGGGCGAAAACACCAGGCCCGCCGCCGTACCGAAAAAGAGGGCCCGACGGGCGGCCGGCCAGATACTCCCGGGGCCCGGCCGGCGGCTGAACAGCAGCACCGCCATCCCGGCTACCACGGTAAAGAGCGCCGGATACTTGGTCCCGGCCGCGAAGCCCCCGAAAATTCCGGCCAGCAACAGGGTCCTGTCGAATACCACCGGCTCGCCGCCTTCCCGGGCGGAGAACAGCAGCAGCGCGTACGCGGCCAGCACGGTGAACCAGGCGGACCCTATCTCCACGCCCGTGGCGCTCAGGTTCATGCCCGCCATGGGGATGCTGGCGAAAACGACGCAGGCCAGCAGCCCCGCGGTCGCCGAAACATACCGCCTGCCCATGGCGAACAGCGTCCCGCACAGGAAAACGCCCGTGGCGAAATGCATAAGCTTGGCCAGAGTATCGTCGGAGATCAGCAGCGCGGCGGCATAGAGCATCTGGATAAGGAGGGGGGAGGCCGAATGGAGATTGCCCGGCTCGGCCA
>DAOPZW010000260.1:0-2781 GCA_035353595.1 Elusimicrobiales bacterium
TTTGTCCTTGTTGGCGCGCAGGATAGCTTTGGACCGCTTCTGGAATATATTAGCAATTTTTTGTTTTTGCTATCATTATGTTCTGAACATGAAAACCGAAGGCTATTCCCGCAAGGTGCTGGCGCTGATCTTCTGCGTAAGCCTTTTCAATTATATAGACCGGCAGGTGCTGTACGCGGTTTTCCCGCTGCTCAAGGCCGACCTGCGCCTCAGCGACGCGGAGCTGGGGTTCCTGGCTTCTTCGTTCATGATAGTTTACATGTGCTTCGCGCCTTTTGTGGGCTATTTCGGCGACCGGGTGCGCCGCCCGCTGATAATAGGCGTGAGCGCCATTTTCTGGAGCATCGCCACGCTGCTGAGCGGGTTCATACGCAGTTACGGGCAGCTTATCTTCACGCGCTCGGCGGTGGGCATAGGCGAGGCGGGCTACGGCACGGTTTCGCCTTCCTACCTGGCGGAATGGTTCCCGGTGGAGCGGCGCGGCCGCATTATGGCCTTGTACGCGCTGGCCATACCCGTGGGCAGCGCCGTAGGCTACCTGGCCGGGGGCTACCTGGGGCAGCATTACGGCTGGCGCGACGCTTTCTTTATTGTGGCGGTGCCGGGCGTGCTGCTGGGCGTAGCCTCGCTGTTCTTCCGGGAAACTCCGGAGAAGATGCAGCGCCCCGACCGGGTGCCGCTGCGCCAGTACGCGGCGCTGTTTAAGAACCGCACTTATATGCTCATCGCTTTCTCCATGGCGGTGGGCACTTTCTCCGTGGGCGGGCTGGCGGCGTGGATGCCTTCTTATTTCGTGCGCAATTTCGGCATGACGGTGGCCCGGGCGGGTTTCCTGTTCGGGGCGGTTACGGTGGTGGCGGGCATAGCCGGCAACCTGGCCGGCGGCTGGGCGGCCGACTGGCTGCACCGGCGCAATAAACGCGGTTACTTTATCGTCGGGTACATGAGCTTTTTCCTGAGCATCCCTTTCGGCGTGCTGGCCGTGCTGGGCAGCGACCTGAACACCTGCCTGGCCATGATCTTCATGGCGGAGTTCTTCATCTTCATGCATTCGGGCCCGTACCACGCGGCCATCGTGGAGACGGTGCCGGTGCCCATGCGCTCGATGGCTTTCGCGCTGGCCATCTTCATCCTGCACGCTTTCGGCGACGCGGTGTCGCCTTTCCTGGTGGGGCTGGTGTCCGACGCGGCCGGCCTTAACGTGGCCATTTTCCTGGCCATGCTCTATTTGCTGCTGGGCGGTTTTACTTCCATCCTGGCCGGCGAGGCTTATGTAAAGCGCGGGGAAAAGTTTTAAGGAACTATGAGATACGAAATTGTGCGGGAAACGCCGGAACTGCTGGTGGTGAACAAGCATTCGGGCCTGCTTACCATGGCGGCCCGGGGGGAGCTGGCCTGCGCTGAACATCTGCACGGGCTGCTCACCAAGAAATACGGCGAGGTTTTTGTGACGCACCGCCTGGACAAGGACGCCAGCGGCCTGATAATTTTCGCGCGCAGCGCCGAGGCGCACCGCTATTATTCCGGTTTGTTCGAAACGCGCGCCGTCGAGAAGAAATACCTGGTGGCCGTGCACGGCGCCGTTAAAGACGAGCGCGGGGAAATAGACAAGCCGCTGAAGCAGCGCGGCTCCGGCCGCATGTCCGTAACCTTCGACGGCAAAGCTTCGCTCACAAAGTATTCCGTGATAGAAAAATTGCGCGGCGCCACGCTGCTGGAGGTTTCCATAGTGACCGGCCGCCGCCACCAGATCCGCGCCCATCTGTATTCCATCGGCCACCCCGTGCTGGGCGACAGCTTGTACGGCGACGCCGCCGCGCAGGCTAAGTTCCCGCGCCTGATGCTGCATTCCTGGCGCCTGCGCTTTACCAATATGCAGGGCAAAACCTCTTCCTTCGAAGCCGATCCGCCTCCCGACTTCATGCACACCCTTAAAGTGCTGGAAAAATAAATAAAGCTGCCTGACAACTTTTGTCCTAAAAGTTGTCAGGCAGGTCCTATTTCGGTCTTACTTTAATTCTATTTCTACTTTGGTGGTATGGGCCACGATGCCCAGCGGGTCCAGGGTCATTATTGTTACCGGTACTTTTGTGCCGGGGTCCTGGGTTTTCAGGGCTTCGGAGTAATCCTTCAGGGTGGCTATGGAACGGCCGTTGAATTCTATTATTATGCTGCCGGGTTTTACGCCGGCCAGGGCCAGCGGGGAGCCGGGGGTGATGTCCTGGGCCCTGACGCCTTTGCCTTCGAAGGTGAAGTCGGGCACCAGGCCGGTGGAGACGCGGCGTGGGCCGGGCGCGGCGCCGCCGTGGCTGGCGGCCGGGGCGCCGGCGGGGGCGCCGGCGGGGCGGGTTATGAAGTCCGAGTCGCCGGCCAGGTACTCTATTATTTCTTTGGCGAACTCGGCCTGCTTCACCAGGCCGGCGGTGTCTATCTTGTCCGGGGTGTCGGTGAACTTGTGATAGTCCGCGTTGGGGCCGCTGAAGAACTGCACGGCGGGGACGCCCTTTTCTATGAAGCTCATTTGGTCGCTGGCGTCGAGGTCTTCTTTTACCAGCGCGTAGTCGGCGCCGGTCACGAAGCCCGCGCCGCGCATGATATAGGTCCACTTGTCGGAGGACGAGGCGCCGAGTATCAGTATCTTGCCGGAGCCCAGCCGCCCGACGGTGTCGAAATTAAGGGCGGCGTTGACTGCGGAGAGTTTGGCGGGGGCGAAGCGCGCTACGAAACTTTTTGAGCCCGCGCGGCCGCGCTCTTCGCCGTCGAAGGCGGCGAAGACCAGGG
>DAOPZW010000261.1:0-2769 GCA_035353595.1 Elusimicrobiales bacterium
ACGCGAGGCATAATTATGCCTCGCTCTAAAGCCGGGCCTCACCGTGGCCTCGCTCATCGTTCGGGTTCGGCGCTTACGCAAGCCTCACCCTCACGAAGGTTTTGCTAACCCGCCCCCCGTGACCAGCCGCAGGTTATTGAAGGTTGTCAAAGAATTCGGCAGATGATGTTCGATCTTAACCCAAATCCACAGCTCCCGCGGCCAGTCGGGACTACCTGGCGGAACGGAAGATCTTAAGGTTCTCTTCCAGCGCGACGGGGGCCACCATTTCTTTCAGCACTTCCTCTATCATTCCGGCGCCCAGACCCGGCACCACGTTCAGCGCGGCCAGCCGGCCCAGCAGGGCGGCGTTCTGCATGCGCGGATCGGCGATGCCCTCAACCGCCACGCGCACAACTATCCCGCGCAGGTAGGCAAGTTCTTTTTCAATCTCATCAGCTCCGGGATAAGAAGCCTGGCCCCTGCGCACGCTCACCGGCTGGTAAGCAGTATCGTAATAAATAACCCTGCCGCCCGGTTTCAGATACAATGCCGCGCCGCGCAAAGCCTCCAGCCGCTCCAGCGCCAGCACCAGGTCCGCGCCGCCCTCCGGCACCAGCGGCGTCAGCGCGTCCGCGCCCAGCCTGATATGGGACGCCACCACGCCGCCGCGCTGCGCCAGGCCGTGCGTATCGCAGGCCGCCACGTCCAGGCCGCTGCGGTAGGCCGCCTGCGCCAGCACCGTCGCCAGCAGGCCTATGCCCTGCCCGCCCACCCCGCACAGGTAAATATTATACGCCATCTTTTTTCCTCTCAATAGCCTGCGCCGGGCAGGTCTGCATACAGGAACCGTCGCCGATGCACAGTTCGGCGTTGACCGTAACGGAGCCGTCAGCGTGCCTGCTGAATGATGGGCAGGCGAACTCCGCCGCGCAGGCATAATGGCGGGCGCATTTGGCCTGGTCGACGGCCACCTGCTGCGGCTTAAGCCCCGGGTTCGCCCGGCGCCGGTCGCGCATGAACTTGAGCATGCAGGGATGGCGCGCTATCACCACCGCGAAGCCTTTATGGTCCATGGCCTCTTTAAGGTGCGCCGAAAGTTTCTCCTGTTCGTAGGCGTCGCATTCGCGCAGGAACTTCACGCCCAGGTTCTTTAACAGTTCAGGGATGTTTATGCGCTCTCCCAGCTCCCCGTTGCCCGGCCTGGGCTGGTGGCCGGTCATGGCCGTGGTGCCGTTATCCAGCAGCACCAGCGTTATGTCGCTGTCGCGCGCCGCGGCGTTGATCAACCCGGGCAAACCGGCGTGGAAGAAAGTGGAGTCGCCCACGAAAGCCGCCACCTTGCGGCTGCCGTTATTGAGCGCCAGCCCGGCTGCGGTGGAGACGGAATGGCCCATCGAAAACAGCACCGTGCCCATATTATAAGGCGGCAGGAAACCCAGCGAATGGCAGCCGATATCCCCCACTGTGATAGCGCCGGGCGGCAGCGCTTTTTTGATCGCGTGGAAAGCGCTGCGGTGCCCGCAGCCCGGGCACATCTGCGGCAAACGGGCGGCGGGAGCCGGGCGCGCCTTAATTTCCTGCGCGGGAAAAAGTTCGGGCCACACGGCGCCCAGCGCCGCGTGGGCGCGCGCCACGGTCATTTCGCCCATCAGCTCAGCGTGGCCTTGCCGCACATGCAGCCGGCAGCCGAGGCCGCGGTCAAAAGCCAGGGCCTTTATCTCCGTCTCCATTACCCGGTCAAGTTCCTCCAGGATATAAACCTTCTCATGAGAGGCCAGGAAATCGGCCACCAGTTTCGCCGGCAGCGGGTAAGTGAGGCCGAGTTTCAGCACATCCACCGGCGCGCCGGCCGCTCGCACGGCCTCCAGCAGGCACAGGGCGGGCAGGCCGGAAGCTATGGCCCCGCGGCGGGCGCCCGCGGGCGCGGCCTCGTAAAAAGAATTCAGCGCGCTGCGCTCGCCGTATTGCGCCCACGCGTCCAGCTTTTCCAGCGCGCGCTGTTTAAGCGGGAAGACGGCCGCGGTTATGGGCACATAAGGCCCGTTCTTAACGTCGAAACGCGGGCTCCAGTCCGGGGCCGCCGCCTGCAGGGCGCCGAAATTAACGGCCCCGCGGGCGTGGCACACATGCGTGGTAAGCCGCAAAAAAACCGGCGCGCGCCGCGCCAGCGCCAGGGCGGCCGCCTCTTTGTACATCACGTAGATCTCGGCGGGCGTGGCCGGCTCGAAGACCGGCATATAGGCCATGCGGGCGAAGTGCCGGTTATCCTGCTCGTTCTGGGAAGAGTTGGCGCCGGGATCGTCGCCCAGTATCACCACCATGCCTCCCGGCAGTTCCATCATGGAAAGCTGTATCAGCGAATCGGCCGCCACATTGAGCCCGACGGATTTGAAGAAGACGGCCGCCGGGTGGCCGTTGAGCGCCGCACCGGCAGCGATCTCCAGAGCGACCTTCTCGTTAACGGCGAACTCGAAATAATAGCCGCGCTGTTTTTCGGGCACGGCTCCCAGGGCCTCGGCTATTTCCGGCGTCGGCGAACCGGGGTAACTGGTGATCACGCGGGTACCGGCCTCGGCCATGGCCCGCGCCAGCGCATGGTTGCCCATCACCAGGGCGCTGAAACCGTCTTTTTCCGTCATTAAACCTGTAAGTGAAAGCATATAATAACCTGTCCTCTTTTAATGCGCCGCAGGCAAATAGTCCCCGTGGCCGGCTCGGGGGGACGGGGCTATCAAAACACGGGGTCGCGCACACCGTGCGCGCCCCTCCCCACTCAGGCTCGGCGCT
>DAOPZW010000262.1:0-2762 GCA_035353595.1 Elusimicrobiales bacterium
GGAACACGGAATTGAAAGCCACCAGTCCGGCGCAATATTCCCGGTCGCCCTTCGCCAGGTCGTTCCAGACTATCACCATGGCTATGCAGCGCGCCAGGCCTATCATTATCAGGCCGATCATATATTCCGGCTTATCCCGGAGAAAGAGTATTGCAAGCGCCGTCATCAGCACCGGCCCCACCAGCCAGTTCTGGACCAGCGACAGCAGCAGGACTTTCTTATTGGAGAAAACCCGGTGCATCTCCTCGTATTTCACCTTGGCCAGCGGCGGATACATCATCAGTATCAGGCCTATGGCGATCGGGATGGAGGTGGTGCCCACGCTCGAAACCGCGTTGAAGTCCGCCACGGCGGCCGGCCACAGCCAGCCGCCCGCCACGCCGGCGCCCATAGCCAGGAAGATCCACAGCGTCAGGTAGCGGTCCAGGAATGAAAGTTTTTTTACGATATTTTCCATAATGAGCCCCTCACTGAAATAATTTTCCGGCGCTGCTTAGGCGGGAAGCGAGCTGTTTTTCCCGGTCAACCGGCCGTCTCCCGAAGCATCTCCGGCAGCCCTGCCACGAAGGCTTTTATCTCGTCGCGCACGCGCCGGTATACCGGCAGCGCGGCCTCCTCTGAACTGTCCTTGCCGGCCGCCGTGGCCGGGTCGTCGAAGCCGCGGTGAATTTTGCGGCCGCCACGGTAGACGGGACAGTTTTCATTGGCATGATCGCAAAGAGTCACCACCAGGTCGAACACACCGTCGCGGAAAGCGTCCGCGTGCTTGGGCCGCTGCGCGGAAATATCCACGCCGACCTCGGCCATTACTTTAATTGCGCGGGGCTCTACCTCACTGCCAGGCCTGGTGCCCGCCGAGTACGCTTCTATTTTACCGGGGAACAAAGCCCTGGCCCAGCCCTCCGCCATCTGGCTGCGGCAGGAATTGCCCGTGCACAGGAAAAGTATCTTTTTCACTTCTGCTTTCCCTTTTTCGCGTACACGGTAATGCTCGACGCCGCGCCGTCCAGCGCCTTGCCGGCTTTGTCAGTTATCGGGTCCAAGCAGGTGCCGCCTGCGCGGTAGGCATTGTCTGCGAGCAGCTTTGTTCCGGTAAATCCTGCGTCCTTAATGGCCCCGAGGTAATCATGCCGGAGCAGAGCCCCGGCTACGCAGGCGGCGTAAAGCCCGGCGTGCTTCTTCAGCGCCGGCGGCAGTTCTCGATTGAGCACGATATCGCTGACCACCATAAATCCGCCCGGCTTGAGCGCGCGAAAAGCCTCGCGGAACACAGCCTGCTTATCCGGCGACAGGTTGACTACGCAATTGGAGATGATAAGGTCCGCCTCGCCGTCTTTTACCGGAAGCTTTTCTATCAGTCCCTTGCGGAACTGCACATTAGACAGGCCGGTGCGCGCCGTAAACTTGACAAGGTTCTTCGCCGCCAGTTTCAGCATCTCCGGCGTCATATCCACGCCGATAACCTTCCCCTTCGGCCCGCACAGCGGCGCGGCTATGAATACGTCCTTGCCTGCCCCGCTGCCCAGGTCCAGCACTGTCATGCCTTTCTTAATCTTTGAAAAAGCCACCGGGTTGCCGCAGGACAGCCCCAATTCCCCCTCGGAAGCCGCCGGCGCAGAATTACCGCAGCCGCAGGCGGAGCCTGAGCAGCACGATGTGGCCGTACTGGCCACCTTGCCGTAAGCCTTGCGCACCAGCGCCCGTGTGGAATGATGTTTATTGTTGGATATTTTCATTATTGTTCTCCTTAAAACTCAGCAGCAGCCGCCAACCACGCAAGCCCCGTTCTTGCGCAGGGTCAGGCGTTGTTTCAGGCGGGCCAGGTCCTGCGCAACAACAGGGCAGCAGGGCCGCGGGGCCACCAGGCGGTATATGAAAGCGCCTGCCGCGCCCAGCCCGGCGCCCAGCGAATACATAGCCCAGCGGCCTTTTTTCTCTTTCTTTATAAGTCCAGCCGCATGCAGGGCGGCCAGGCAGCGCGAAACATTGTACTGGCTCTCGCGCATGGCGTCCACCAGCTCGCAGACGCACAGTGCCCGCCCGGCAGCGGCCAGCAGCGCCGCCGCGCGCAGGCGCTTGGCGTCGGCCAGCGCCTTGAGGGTCTTCACGGAACAGTTAATATCGCCGCAATCAAATTTCATATATGCAATTATACGCATATGTTGCGGAGACAGTCAAGCGGCGCAGCGATGTCAGATAAAACCGAAGAAGTATTTGAGGCCCGGGCCGGCGCTGGCGGCTACGAAGATCCAGCCGGTTCTCTCCTATGGCAAATCCACGCCGAAGACATACTTCAGCGTGATATAAGAACCGCTCGCAATGAAGATAAGCCCGGTGATAAATTTGGTCCGGCGCTCAAAAGCGGCCGCACCCCCCGCTATGGCCGACGCCTTTTTAAGCCCGAAGGCCAGGAACACTCCCGCCGCCGCCACCGGCAGACCGCTGCCTATGCCGTACAGCGCCGGGTAAACCAGAAAAGAACTGTGTTTGAAAGCCAGCGGCAGCATACTGCCGAAATACAGCGCGGCTGAAACCGGGCAGAAGGCCAGCGCAAAAAGAACACCCATCACGAACGAGGCGCCGAACCCTTTCTTCCGCGCCAGCGCTTCGGTGTTCAGGGCGGGCCCGAAACTGAGAAAATTCAGTTTCACAAAGTTCAGCAGGAACAACCCGGCGAGCAGCAGCAGCGGCCCGAGCAACTGGTTCATATGCCGCTGCAGGAAGAACGACACCGCCGGCACCGCCCCGGCTGCCTTCAGCAG
>DAOPZW010000263.1:0-2743 GCA_035353595.1 Elusimicrobiales bacterium
CTCAACCGCAAATCCCTGTTTGTGAACCATGTAATACAGGATGTTCTGCATGTCGGGATCCGCTGTGGCTATCAGCACTACAGCTTTCTGTGAGTCTTCGTTTTCAGGGTTTGTCATGGTCGGTCTGCCTCCCAATTAAATAACTCTCCGCGGTTACTATGGGAAGATCCGTTCATACGCGTTCTTCTCGTAAAACCGAGTGCCATAATTGTTTTAACGGGTAATCCGTTCTCCACAACAAAAGGAGCCCGGCTATAGTGATCATCAGGTACGGCAGCAGGTGTGCCGCCGCCGCGTAGGAAAGTGCCGGGTCCGCGGCTATCCTCCAGTTCCGGAGCACGCTGCTCACCGCCAGTTCGAAACTGCCGAAATATCCCGGCACGCCGGGCACGGATGACGCCGCCGCGCCGGTTGCGGATAATAGGATGCTTCTCGGAATATCTACGGCCGAAGCGGCGCCAAAAGCGGGCGAAAGCCAATAGTAATTGAGCGCGTTAAAAAACCACTGAAAGACGGCCATCGCGAAGAGTGCTGCCCCGGTGGCCGGAGACCGGAATGCCTGCAGCCCGGAAATGAAACTTGCCCTGAAATGTCGTAATACGGAGAAGCGTCTGCCGAATATCAGGGCGGTTACAATTGCCGCTGCGATCAAGACCGTTATCCGGATATTTTCCGGGGTGAACCGTGCCGCAAAGCCGGCGGGCAGCGCTCCAGTCGCGCAGACCGCGCAAAGACAAAGCGCCGCCAGCGCCGCTGCGTCCAGTATTTTTTCTGCGCAGACTGCGGCTACCAAGCTGACGATATTGATGTGAAAGTGGGCGGCCGACAGGCTTATCCGCGCAATTTCGCCGAACCTGAACGGCAGGATATTGTTTAACGCCAGGCCGGAGGCCGTCAGCCGCGTGGCGGTCCATACGCAGGCAGGATCCATCCGTCCCAGCAGCAGCGCCCACTTCAAGCCTCGTATCGCCAGTTCTCCCAGAACGGTCACGCCTACCGGCAATAAATACTTCGCCTGCAGCCCGCCCATGAGCGCGCAGACGGCCGCCACATCCGCCTTTCGGAATGCCAGCCAAAGCAACGCGGCGCTGACGGCCGCACCGAGGGTTAAGGATAGCGTCTTTTTCATGCTATGCGGCCGCCGCTAATTCTGTTAAAATTACTGAATGGGCCGGACTGTTACGTCGAGCGTATCCGCTTTTGTCGCCACGTGCGCGGGGCTTGGCTATCTCCCCGTCCGCCTTACAGGCCGGGAGCGCGGCGCAGGCGGCGGCACCATAGGCACGCTGGTCGGGCTTGCCCTGCTGCCTGCGCTGCCTTCCGGACCTGGCAGGTATGCGGCTTTCCTGCTGGCGGCCATCGCTGTGTCTTCGCTTGCCGCTCATAAATTCTGCGCGGATACCGGGACGCATGATGACCAGCGCGTCATAATCGACGAGACAGTAGGGTACTGGGTCGCAGTCGCCTGGCTGCCCCGCGACATCCTCACGCTGGCCCTCGCCTTCGGGCTTTTCCGCGCTTTCGACGGGCTTAAGCCCTGGCCCATAAACGTCGCCGACAAGAAGGTGGGCGGCGGTTTCGGCGTGGTGTTCGACGACGTGCTGGCAGGCGCGGCCGCCAACCTGGTTCTGCGCGCGGTATACCTGATAATTCCCGGTTAGCCTCCCTTATTTGTAATACTCCGTTCCGAGATGTGTTATCAGCTCTTTCCCCATAAGGTTGCGCAGGTTGTTCTCGAACTTCTCCAACTGCACGAACAGGTCGTTCTCGGCGTAAACTTCCGGCGCGTGTAGGGGGCTTTTGAAGTAGAAGGACAGCCATTCCTGTATGCCGCTCAAGCCCGCGCGTTTGGCGAGGTCCATGAACAGTACCAGGTCCAGCGCCAGCGGGGCGGCCAGTATGGAATCCCTGCACAGGAAATCCACTTTAACCTGCATCGGGTAATCCAGCCAGCCGAAAATATCTATATTGTCCCAACCCTCTTTGCTGTCTCCGCGGGGCGGGTAATAGTTAATTGTCACCTTGTGATAGAGGTCCTTGTACAGTTCCGGGTTAAGGTCCGGCTGAAGGATGCTTTGCAGCACCGACAACTTGCTCACCTCCTTGGTCTTGAAAGAAGCGGGGTCGTCCAGCACTTCTCCGTCGCGGTTGCCCAGGATATTGGTGGAGAACCAGCCGCGTATACCCAGCATGCGGCTCTTGAGCCCGGGGGCGAGGATGGTCTTCATCAGCGTCTGTCCGGTCTTGTAGTCAGAGCCGGCCAGCGGCACGCCGTTCTTGCGCGCTAGTTCCACCATCGCGGGGATGCTCACGCCCAGGTTAGGCGCGCCGTTTATGAACGGGACGCCGCATTTCAGGGCGGCGTAGACATAGAGCATCGAGGGCGCTATCGCCGGGTGGTTTGCTTTCATGCCGGCCTCGAACTTCGCCAGCGTGGAATGCACGCTCTGTTCTTTTATATAGGTTTCGGTGGAGGCGCACCAGATCATGACCGCGCGGTCCAACCGGTTCTTTTTCTTGAAGGCCTCTATATCCGCGATGAGCTGCAGGGCGAGGTCGTACTTGTTTTTCCCCTTTTTTACATTGGGGCCTTGCAGGTTCTTGACGTATTTGCGGTCGAAGGCGGCCTTCATGGGGCGCAAAAGTTTAAGTTTCCCGCGCAGGCTCTCTATCTGCGGCTGGTCCAGCACGGCGGCCTTCAGCGCCGCTTCGTGCAGGTTCTCGTCGAAGATGTCCCAGCCGC
>DAOPZW010000264.1:0-2742 GCA_035353595.1 Elusimicrobiales bacterium
GATAATATATAGCATGTACGCGAAGAACGGCGCCAGCAGCACGAAGTCCTCGCGGCGGAAAGCCTTGCGGCCTTCTAGTATAAGGAGCGACGCCCACATGCCCATCAGGCTGACCCCGCCCATCTGCACCAGGGTTATCTTGATCTGGGCCGAATCGTAGGTGCGCAGGTAAAAACTGTCGGAAATAAGGAGGTACAGCAGCGGCAGCCACCAGCAGATGGCCTTGCGGGCAAAACTTACGCCCGGGGCGAACCTGACATCTTCAAGTTCAGAGGCCTGATAATTGTTCTTCTTAGCCATTGCTCGCGAACCGCGCCCTAACCGTACCCGCAGGAAATTTTCAGCCGAGGATGGGACTTGAACCCACAACCCTTCGCTTACGAAGCGAATGCTCTACCAATTGAGCTACCTCGGCAACGCTTACAATTATATAGTAATTTAAAAGAGAATTCAAAGATATCCATATAAAAACCGCCGCAAAGCCGCCCTTGGCGGCCGGTCCGGCAGCACTTTTATGGCCGCCAGGCTGAAGAATATGCCAACCCAAGCAGGACAAAAAGGCAAACTTTAAAGCGGAGGCTGCCGGCAGAACGCAATAGGAGCTATCCGCCTGCCGCAATGTTCATGTGGGCCTTGTTCACTTATAGGTGAACAATAGAAGGCTTTGAAATATTTTTGTCCTGTTATCCCGGGCAAGAGCAAAGCCGGCTGTTCCTGATCTGAGCCCGGCCTGACCTGAAAAAATAAGTCTTACAAAATACCGACACGTAAATGCCCGGGGCGGGAGAAGACCAGCGTCGTCCATGAGATGTTGCGGGCCAGTGAGTCCGGGGAAGCTTCGCTGTGCAGCAGGCGGAAACCGGCATACTCGAAGAATAACTGCACCTCGGCGGCCGGCCGGATAACGAACAGGCGGGTATCCCCCTCCGGCACTTCCCGGCTGGTGCAGAAAGAGCAAATAAAAACACCTTTATCCCGGAGCAGGCCGCGCGCCTGGGAAATAAAGGCGTGAAGCCCGGCATCCGGGATATGCATTATTACCGCGGAGGCGACTATCGCGTCGAAATTTTCTTTCAGCAGAGGGTTGTCCGGCGCGGCGGGAAATGCCGCGGCCTGCAGGGTTATGGCGGACAAAAAGGAAGAGGACCTTACGGCCTGCCCGGCGTGTGTCAGCATTTTTTCGCAGGCGTCGGTGGCCACAACCTTGCACCCCAGCGCCGCCATGAACACGGACTCGCGCCCTATGCCGCAGCCTATCTCCAGCACCCGCCCTCCGGGCGGCAGCCAGCGCCGCAGCAGCAGGTGGAAAGGGCCGGCCTCCGCCATCGTATACTGCGCCGCCAGCTGGTCGGCATGCAAATCGTAATAAGCTATGGTTTTGCGATCCATCGTTCAGCCGCCTAGATTCGTTTTCTGGCCGGCGGCTTTGGCGGCGCATCTTTTGCGGGCCGCTTGGGTTTCGGCATGGGCAGTTGGGCAAGGGTCAGTCGCACCATTTCCGCCATTGCCTCTTTGTCCTCCAGCCATTCGGCATTAGCCTGACAGGTATGCTTGCTGCCGGGGTAGGCGCGGGTTTTCTGGTCATGGAACAAAGACAGCGTTGCCGGCGTGGTCTTGAAAAACAGGGTGTCATCGCAGACCAGGCCGAATATACGGCCGGCGCTGTAAACGCAATATTCCCCCATCATGGGCCTGAACGTGATTTCAGGCACCAGGGCCAGCGCGTCGCTGAGAAAATCAAGCGTATCCTGAGATGTGGGCATTTTCGTTTACCTGCCTAATATTTCATATTGTGTATTGCAATGTGAAATAATGCTTGCTGCTGGGCGAAGTTATTACAGATCGCCGTTTTCCCGGCAACTGTTCTGTGGTCTTTAGACCTTTATGATCTTAAGGCGCTTCAGTTCCCAGAAGCATTTTGCTGTGGCGGCCACGTCCGAGGCGGCATTGTGGGCGTCTTCGAAGCCGGTTCTGAACAGCTTGGCGTGAAGTTCGGTAAGTTTAGGCCATTTATTGCCGCGCGGGCCCGGAATGGCGCAGAAGTCGGTGGTGGTCTGCATGGTGCATACCTTTATTTTTGAGGACGGTATGCCGGGCATATTGTTTCGCAGGAACTCGGCGCCCACTATCTTTTCGTCAAAGCTTATGTTGTGGCCTATCAGGTACCGGGCCCTGTCCAGCGCAGCTTTGAAAGCCTGCAGCACTTCCCTCAGGTCTTTGCCCTCTTTAAGGGCGCGCTCCGTGGTTATGCCGTGTATATTCGCCGTTTCGGCGGGTATAGTGAAGCCCCGGGGCTTTATTATCACGTTAACCGAGGAAAGCCGGTTGCCGTCGGCGCCGTAGGCCATATACGCCAGTTGCACCAGGCGGGGCCAGTTATCCAGGTCCGTTACCGGCGCGTTCCAGCTGCGCGGCAGCCCGGTGGTTTCGGTATCAAAGAATAGATATTCGGGCTCAGCCGGCGCATGGCTGAAAAGGTCTGGCTGCATGGGGTCTTTAAAGGCCATTGTTATACCTAAAGCAATTTTACAACATTACCGCGGCGCGGTCAGGGCCTTATTTTAAAGCTATTCCAAAAGCGGTATTGCCCGGCGCCGGCCGCCGGGCAATACACCGCTGTGTTTAAGCGGCTGAGCTTCCGGCTTTCTTACTCCTGTTTTTTGCGGCCGCGCTTGCCCGGCTTGGGGGCCTGCTCCTCCGGCCAGCCGGCGTCCGCCACGTGCTCCCCCGGCGCGTGGTCCG
>DAOPZW010000265.1:0-2706 GCA_035353595.1 Elusimicrobiales bacterium
ATATCTACGTGGAGGATATGGACAACATGGTGCTGGGCGAGCAGACGGCTTGCCCGGCCAAAAGCATTTTCTGCCACATCACCACCGGCGGGCTGGTGCTGCCCTGCCCCTACCTGCCCATGGCCTTCGGGGACATAAAGAAAGAGCCGCTGCTGACCATTTTCAGCCGGATACAGGGGCACCCGCACTTGAAGGAGCAGGGCGTATACTGCCCCACCCGCGACCCGGCGTTCATAAAGAAGCACCTCTGCGGCGTGGGTCCGGAAAAACCCTGCGTTCCCGTTGCCGCGCAGAACCTGGTCTGCGCGGAAGGCGGGTGCAATAACGGCTGCCGCAAATGCGGGCGCGACAAAAAGAAAAGGACCGCGGCGGAGATAGCCCGCGCCGTGGCGCGCGTAGACAAGAACTATTCGACGCTGGATATTTTCGGCGGGGAGCCCTTTGCCCGCAAGGATATTTTCAAGATACTCGGAGCTGTTCCCGCCGGCTTCGGCCTGAACCTGCACACCAACGCGCGCGTCTTTTCCGACCCGGAGACGGTGAAGCGGCTGGAGAAGTACAATATCCACTGCTTCAAGGTCCCCGTTTTTTCGCTGGAGCGGGAAAAATACGAGGCTTTCACGAGGATCAAAGGCTCTTTCGCCCAGGCGCTGGCCGGCATCAGGAACCTCAGCCGGGCCGGGTTCCCCGTCAGCGTTTTCATTCCCGAGGCGGAAGCCGGCGCCAACTGGAAAAAGTTGGCGGCGCTCGGGGCGGTGAGCGTCAGTTCCTACGCCGCGGCGACGGAGGGCGCATTGCCCGATTCCGCGCTGTGTTTCGGCAGGCAACTCGGAAAAGTTTCCCTGCTGTGGCTGCGCGCGGACCCGGAGGCGGAAGCGTGAACCGGAACGTCTGCATCCTCAACGGCAGCCAGACCTGCGAAATAAGCGGCTTCCAGCTGCAGAAAGCCATTAATTTCCTCAAGCTCAACGGCTATAAAATAAAGAAGGGGCCGCGGGGCTGCGATACCGTCCTGGTCAACAGCTGCGTCGGAGTGGATTCAAAAAAAGAGGACGCCGAGGAAGTAATGGACGAGGTCCTGAAGGCCGGGAAGACCAGGATCATCCTTTTCGGCTGCCTGGCCGGGATCCCCAACAAGTACCGGGACCTGCCGGAAGTGCTCCACGTCGGGCCCAAGGAAATAGGAAAGCTGAACGCTTATTTCGACTGCGCTGTCCCGGTGGAGGCCGTGCCCGCGGGGGACCTGGGGCCGGAAGCTTTCACGCCTTACCAGGGCGGGCTGCTGGGCTCCGACAAATACCTCCTTATCTCGCAGGGCTGCGTCAACAGCTGCACTTTCTGCTCCATTAAAAAAGCCAAGGGCGCGCTGAGCAGCCGCCCCGTCGGCGAAATAGTCGGCGAGCTGAAGACCGCCGCTTTCAAGGGCCGGGAAGTCACCCTGCTGTCGGACGACTGCGGCAGCTACGGCCTGGACATCGGCACGGACCTCGCGGCCCTGCTGGAGGCGATGGCCGCGGCCGACCCCCGCGTCAGGTTCAAGATCTCCTCGCTTTATCCCGGCGCGCTGCTGCGGCTTTATCCCCGGCTTAAACCGCTGCTGGCCGCCGGGCGCATAAGCTATCTCAGTGTCCCCATCCAGTCCGGTTCCCCCCGCGTGCTGAAGCTGATGGGCCGCCGCTACGATATCGGCCGGGTGCTGAAGACGGTGCTCGAGATCAGGAAGCTTTCCGCCTCCACCTGGATCTACACGCACGTCATAATAAACTTTCCGACGGAGACGAGGGCGGATTTTGTCAGGTCTTTAAGGGCTTCGCTGTGTTTCAGCGAACGCATGTTCATAAACTATTCCGACAACGAGGGTACGCCCGCCAGCCGGCTCAGGCCGAAAGTCGCCTTGGCCGAGGAAAAAGAGCGGCTGCGGCTGGCCAAGGCGCTTCTGGAGAAGGGGCACCCGGGCCGGCTTTTCCCTTACGATATAGACCCCTCGAAATACCTGTTCTTTTAACGGCGCTGTTCCCGGGCCGTTTAACCGCGCCGGACAGGGCGGTTCGGGGGCGGCTTGCCCTGCTTTTCCCTCCGCTTACACTCCGCCCGCCGCGCTTAGTATCTCTTTGAAGAAGTATTCGCGCAGGCTCTTGCGGTAGGGGCAGCCCGCCCGGTGAAAGCATTTCTGCGTGCGGAAATGCTCGGCCTTGTAGCCGCTGCCGCAGAAATACCTTATCCCGCAGTTCCCGCAGCCGCTGACCGTGTTCAGGAAATCCGGGGAGGCCCCGGGGAATCTTTTTGCGGCCAGCGGTTCCCGCCGCCCCTGTTCCAGGAGGCCGCCCACCTTGTAGCCGTCCTCGCAAAGTTTGACGCAGGGATAGACCGTCCCGCGCGCGGAAACCGTTACGCAGCGCACTCCGCCGCCGCAGACGGCGGCGGGGAACCCGGGCCGGAAAAAGAACAGGTTGTCGGAAATGTCTACGATATCGAAGACCTTGAGCGGGTCTTTTTCAGCGTTAAAAATTTTTTTCATCAGGCCGGCTACCTGTTCGAAGCCCGGTTTCGTCACTCCGCCCGAGCCCGCGTCCTTTATCACGGAAAAGCTGACGGGGATCTTTTTTGATTTAAAGTGCCGGTAAAAAGAATAAGCGTGCCGGATGTTCTCGCTGCTCATCACCGGGATCACCCTTACCTCCACCCCGGCTTTGTGCAGCTTCATCA
>DAOPZW010000266.1:0-2701 GCA_035353595.1 Elusimicrobiales bacterium
CCCCGCTCAGGACTTCCCTGCCGTCGCGGCCGGTAAAAGCCAGGTAGAGGAACTCGGGGTTGGCCTTGAGCGCCCGGGTGAGGTTCGCCTGGTCCACGTACTTCGTGCCCGGCGCCCACATCCGCTCCAGGCGGCGCGAAAGGTCCTGCGTTTCGCGCTCCGTCATCAGGGCGGCCATCTCCGAAACGCTCTGTTCGGAGGCGGTAATGTTGTGTTTGGCCTGGGCCTGGTAATAATACAGGAAGAAGCCGGCCGGGACTATTGGGATAAGCCCTGAGCCGAAGATCACCAGCAGCAAACGGTTGAGCAGAGTCACTTTTTTAACGAAGGCCGGGTTGCGGCGGGCGGCTGAAAACAAGCCGGTCCGCCAGCCATAACCCTCAGACCTCTTTCCCTATTTCTTCAGCGCTTCTATAAGTTTCGGCAGTATCTCGTGAACGTCCCCCACTATCCCGTACTTGGCCACGTTGAAGATCGGCGCGTTCGGGTCTTTATTCACCGCGATTATCACGTCGGAAGCTTTCATGCCTACAATATGCTGCACCGCGCCCGAGATGCCGAAAGCGAGGTAAAGCCTGGGGGAAACGGTGGTGCCGCTCTGGCCCACCTGGCGGGCCTTCTCTTTGAAGCCCAGGTCCACCGCCGCGCGCGAAGCACCCACCACCCCGCCCGGCAGCAGGCAGGAGAGCTCTTCCAGCAGGGCGAACTTTTCTTTGGTCTTCATGCCGCGGCCGCCGGACACTATCACCTTGGCGTCCTCGATCTTTACGGCCCCGCATTCGTTCACTATCTTGCGCTCCAGCACCTTGACGCGCCGCAGGCTCTTGTCGATCTTGGCGCTTTCGCGCACCACCAGCGCCAGGCGCCCGTGCACCGGGGCGCCGGGCTTCATAACGTTGGGGCGCACCGTGGCCATCTGGGGCCGGGAATTGGGGCTCAGGATGTCGGCCATGATATTGCCGCCGAAGGCGGGCCGTGACTGCAGCAGCAGCCCGTCCTTGACGGCCAGCGCCGTACAGTCCGCGGTGAGGCCCACGTACAGCGTGGCGGCCACGCGCGGCGCCAGGTCCCGGCCGCGGATGGTGGCGCCGTAGAGCATCATAGAAGGCTTGTGGCGGTTTACCAGGGAAACGATCACCGTGGAAAAAATATCCGTGTTGTATTCAAAAAGCTCGTCGTGCTCCACCAGGTAGACCTTGTCGGCCCCGTAGGCGCCCAGCTCTTTTTCATAACCGTGGTTCTTATCGGTCAGCAGCACGGCGCACAGGTCCTCTTTAAGCTCGTCGGCCAGGCGCCGGCCGGCGCTGAGCAGCTCGAAAGTCACCTGCCTGATCTTTTTGGCCGAAGCCTTGTCCGCGGCGTCGGTCATCTCCACGAAAACCCATACGCCCTTGTAGCCGGAATGGTCCCTGGCAGAGGCTTTTTCCCTGTTTATCACGATGGCTTCCACGGGGCAGACCTGCACGCAGGCGCCGCACAGCGTGCAGGCTTCGTTCATGACGGCCATCTTATTCATTACCTGCACCGCGGCGAAAGGGCAGACCGGGACGCATTTTCCGCAGCCGATGCATTTTTTTGAAACTTCGATCATAGCAGTTCGTCTCCTTGAAAATAGGGCGGGAACCCCGCCGGCGGCTTTATTCCCCCAGGAAATGCTCCTTGCGCATTATCTCCAGTATCTTTTCCGCCGCCTCGTGGCTGGAGCCGGCGGACATGGAAGCTTTTTCCCTCAGCGGCGGCGGGTAGATCCGGTCCACCTGCGTGGGGGAGCCCTTGAGCCCCAGGTACTGCGCCTCCGCGCCGATATCGGCCGCGTTCCAGACGTGGAAAGGCTTTTTCAGCGAGGCGTGCACGGCCGTAAAAGAAGGATAGCGCGGCACATAATCCTTGTGCATGATCATGGTGAGCAGCAGCGGCGCGCGGCATTCCACGGTCTCGTAGCCGCCGTCGATCTGCTTGCGGGCTATGATCCTGCGCCCGTCCACGTCCACGGTCTCGCAGAAGGTGACCTGGGCCATGCCCAGCTGCTGCGCTATGCCGGGGCCCACCTGGGCGGTGTCGCCGTCTATGGCCTGCATGCCGCAGAAGATCAGGTCGGTCTTGCCTATTTTCTTTATGGCCCTGGACAGGGCGTAGGAAGTGGCCCAGGTATCGGAACCGGCGAAGGCCATATCGGAAAGCAGCACGCCCTCGTCGGCGCCCAGCGCCAGGCCCATCTGCACCACGCTTTTAGCCTGCGGGGGGCCCATCGAGACCAGCGTCACTTTGAAATCGTGCTTCTCCTTCAGCTCCAGCGCCGACTGCAGGGCGAAATGATCATAAGGATTGATGATGCTGGGAACGCCGGTCCTTATCAGGGAATTGGTTTCCGGGTTTATCTTTACCTCGGTGGTATCCGGCACCTGCTTTACGCATACGACGATATTCATGTCTTCTCCTTAAAAACTACCGGGCAGCGGGAACAGGCCGTTCCCGGATCCGTTTATTTCGCCTTGAACGTCTGTTTCAGCTTGGACGCGACCAGGTCCATGTCGGCCATCATCCCTTTCTGCCCGGCGTTGACGGCCTCCATGTTCATGGCGTCCGCCAGCGCGCCGGAGTTCTCCGAAGCGCCCAGCACCAGCGCCAGGCCCTCCGTAGCCGTGCTGAACGCGGCCTCGCGCGCGAAGACCCTTGCCATGGCCAGACGGGCCGGCCGGTC
>DAOPZW010000267.1:0-2688 GCA_035353595.1 Elusimicrobiales bacterium
GACCGGGCGGACGTGGGCTATGTGGCAGAGCGGCCAGATCCCCTCGTTGGAAAAGCCGTAGTAATAACCGTCTTCCTCTTCCTTGGTAAGCGTCACGCGGCGCAGGGTGTAAGCCGGCTCCTCCGGCGGTACCTTTATGCGGTTGTGTTCGTCGGTAACCTCGAAGTCGGCCTCGCCGCTGCCATGCGCCACCCAGGTGCCGCCCGCGGCCTTGAGTATAGGGTCCAGTGCCGTAACCAAACCGCCCGCGGGAACTATCGTCCGGATGTCCTTGCCCTCTTTTATGTGCATATAGGGCTCGCGGTTGGACACCACGAACAGCGGCCGCCCGTCCATCTTCATTTTTATCTGCTCTTTCAGCCGCTCCGGGGTCCAGAGGGATTCTCCTTTCTGGCGCAGCCTGGCCTCGTTCTGAGCTGCGCTGCGCGCGGCCTTCAGGTTCTTGGTCAGCGTTGTGACTTCGAAGGCGATAGGCGCGAAGATATCGCCCTTAAGCGGCGGCACATGCCCTTCCGCCTCCCCGACCCTGAGTTTCTTCATCCAGTCGGCCATCTGGGTTATCGGGTCTACAACGTGCCACCTGACCACGAGCAGCGTCACCACCGAGATAAGCACCATCTGCGCGAGCAGCCTAATAAGGGTGCGCCGCCAGATCTGGAACAGGTTGTAGTCAATATAGGAGATATCGGTGAAAAGAACGATGCGCGCTTTTTTAGAGTCGTTAAAGGTGAGCTCCAGCGGGTAAAGATAGACCTTTCTGTCCCCTACGCCATATACCCTGTTTGCCCCTTCCCCTGCGTTCAGGAGCGTATTTATTTCTGTAGCCCTGGCGAGCAGATCAGGGGCAAGCGAAGAGGAACCGGAAATAATATTGCCTGCGGCGTCGTAGACGGCAACGCCCTCGAGCTTTTTCTGATTCTGGAATTTGTCCGCCAGCCTTTGGAGCGCCAACTTGTTCCCGGCTTCAAGCCTGGGCAGAACGCTTTCCTTGAAACTCTCGGCCAGCAAAGCGGAGTTGGTGTGTATCTCGTCGTAAAGCTTTATCTTTTCGTGCCGCACATTGAACCAGGCGGATACCAGGGCCACCAGCACGACCACTACGATCAGCGAAGCGATCAGTCTGAATGTTATGCGCATAAGGACCTCTTACAAGTTTAATGGACTAAGAGGGCTTTCAGCCCGCTTGCTGGAAAGCGGCTACGCAATGTAAGCGTATAAAAGAAATAGCCGCCTTCCGGTTAAATACCAGAATGGCGGCCCGACCATTCGAATCCTCCAGAGCTGAACTCTGGACCCTTAGGCCATATAGTATCTTTTCATTCCTTGAATTACAACGGCTTTTTAACACTTTTCTGGCCGATGCGTACAAGGTCCGGAGTATTGGGTGTTACCTATGTGTCCGGTATGTTAATCATCGCCGCCACCGGCTGAAGCCGAGGCGGACGTTAAGGAACGGGCCATGGCGGTAGTGCCCGGCCTATAAAATTAAGGGTCTTTTGACCCTTGGTCGGTGCGCTCCGGAACATTAAAATATCTTTAATGCTCCTGCTACATGCTTTCCTCTCGCTGCTTCAGCTTTTCCCCTCCCCGGCCCGCGCGGGCTCTGCCCTCGACCAGCTCAGCGGCGGCGCTCCCCTGCCGGAAGTGCCGGCCGCCCAGGCGCCTGCCAGCCCGTTCTTCCCGGAGGACGGCAGCGCGCCCATGAAGGCCTGGTATACCCGGGGCGTCCCCCCGGCCCCGGTGCAGGCGGCCCTGGCGGCGGAAGGCGTAGAACCCCGCGACATACGCTTCGATTACGAATGGGCGCAGGACATAGCTTTCTTCAGGCAGGACGGCTCCCTTGTCCTGCTGGCCGACGCCCCGCCGAAGCTGCTGGAGAATTTGTCCCTGACCATGGGCGTGCTCAACAACGAGGACGGCTTTCCGGCGCTGACCGCCCTTTCGGAGCAGGACGCTCAAGCTCTCGGCGTTCCTTTCCGCCGCCTGCAGCACACCTTTCTCGAAGGCGGCGCCCTGATAACGGGCTACTTTCCCGGCGGCGAGCCTTACGCCATTGTTACGCAGTCCCCGGTTGAAGGCGCGGCCCTGATATACGAATACCGCACCGGCCGCGCCATCGACGAAGCGGCGGCGAAGGCGCTGGTAGCCGCCGACCTCGGTGTAGCGGTGAAAGATCTCTTCGTCGTGCCGTCGGACGGCCACCTGGACCTTGTCATAACCCCGCTGCGGGGCGGGACACTGCTGGTAACAGACCCCTCCCGCGAGCTTGCGGTAATGCAGGCTCTCCTGCCCAAGGCTCCCGCCGGCGAGCAGAAGCGCCTGAAAGCCATGATCAAGTTCTACAAGGAAGGCTGGAAACGCTATCCCGATTCGAAGCCGGAATTCCCCCATACGGCTTACGAGCAGCGCGTGGCGGACGCCGCGGCCGCCATCCTGCAGGCCCGCTTCAAGGTGGTCCGTGCGGCTGGCAGCTTCAAGGAACTGAAGAAATACGCCAACGCCGAATCCCTGTACCCGGCCGAGCGCATAAATTTCTTCAACGGCTTTACAGGCTCCACCGCTTCCGGGGAACTGTTCCAAGTGACCAATTCCGGCGACGGGCTTACTTCCCTCGAGAACTACTGGGCGCAACTGCTTAAGGGCCTGGGCGCGGCCAGGGTGCATTTCCCCGGCTCGTACTCCTTAGGC
>DAOPZW010000268.1:0-2682 GCA_035353595.1 Elusimicrobiales bacterium
GCCCGCTCCGGCGCGTCCGCGCCCGCCGACGGCGAGGGCGGAGCATGAAGCGCCTGGAGGGAAAAACCGCCCTCATCACCGGCGCGGCCCGCGGCATAGGCTTTGAAATAGCATCCCTCTTCGCGGCCGAAGGCGCCTGCGTCGCGGTAGCCGACCTCGCCGCCGCCGACGCGCAAGCCGCCGCCGCCGGCATAGCGGCGAAGACCGGCGCCAGGACCATAGGCGTAGGGATGGATGTTTCCCGCGAGGAAGAAGCCGAAAGAGCGGTAGAAGAAACCGTTCAAGCGTTCGGCAAACTCGACATACTGGTGAACAATGCCGGCATAACGAAGGACAGCCTGGTACTGCGCATGAAGGCCGCGGATTTTGACGCCGTCATGAGCGTGAACCTCAAAGGCTCTTTCCTGATGGCCAAGGCGGCGGCGAAACCGATGCTGAAAGCCCGCGCCGGGCGCATCATAAACATTTCCTCGGTAGTGGGCCAGAGCGGCCAGGCAGGCCAGGCCAACTACTCGGCCTCCAAGGCCGGCCTGATAGGCCTCACCAAGTCGCTGGCGCGGGAATTCGCGCCGCGCCAGGTGCTGGTGAACGCAGTGGCGCCCGGCTTTATACGCACCCGCATGACCGAGGGGCTGAAAGACGAGGCAAAAGCAAAAATTTCGGAGATGATACCGCTGAGCCGCATGGGCGAACCGGCGGAAGTAGCGCAGGCCGCGCTGTTCCTGGCGGGGGATGATTCCGCCTATATCACGGGCCAGGTGCTGGCGGTGAACGGCGGGCTGTACATGTGATTTTGCTGATTACTAAAACTTCAGGAGGGCAACGTAATGGCAGTTATCGAGAACTTGGAAGCGAAGGTTAAGAAGATAATAACGGAACAGCTGGCGGTCGACGCGTCGGAAGTTACGGAACAGGCCCAGTTCGTACAGGACCTCGGCGCCGATTCCCTCGACACCGTTGAGCTTGTGATGGCGCTCGAAGAGGAGTTCGACGTTGAAATTCCCGACGAAGACGCCGAAAAGATCAAGACCGTAGGCGAAGCCGTCAGCTACATCAAGGACAAGGCCGCGAAAAAGGACTGAGCCGGCTGTAATGGCTTTTCTCGAAGAAATAATAGGATACAAATTCAGAAACGGGAAACTGCTCGAAGAGGCTCTGACGCACAAGTCCCACGCGGCGGAGCGGGGTTCGCCGGCCGACAATGAGCGGCTGGAATTCCTGGGCGACAGCGTTCTTGGTTTGGTCGTATCCTGTTATCTTTTCCGGGCGCATCCCTCCGAAGACGAAGGCTACCTCTCCAAGGCGAAATCGGCTATTGTGTCACGGGCGAACCTGGCCCGCTGGGCCGCCGCGCTGGGCCTGGGGAACCATCTTTTCCTGGGAGCCGGGGAGCACCTCAGCGGGGGAAAGAACCGCCTGAGCATCCTGGCGAACGCCATTGAAGCCGTGCTGGGCGCCGTTTACCTCGACGGCGGGCTGGCCCCGGTAGAGAAGCTCATAGCCGCGTGGCTCGCCTCCCAGGCGCCGGACGCCATGGACGAGGACTACAAGAGCGGCCTGCAGGAGCAGATACAAAAACGCCACAAGCACCCGCCGGACTACGAGCTCATGGAAGAGCGGGGCCCGGAACACGACAAGCGCTTTACCGTGCGGGTCTACCTGGGCAAGAAGACCCTCGGGCTCGGCACAGGCAAGAACAAAAAAGAGGCCCACCAGGCCGCCGCCAAGAACGCGCTGGAATACCTGCGCACCCACGATACCGACGGGGTTTAATTTCGCCACCTGAGACAGGAGGAACCGGCCATGACCAGGCATAAACGCTCTGCGCTGAAAAACAAGAATTGCGCGCCCTCCCTGCAAGCCGCCGTCGGCACGATAAAAGCGCGCACCGCCGCGGGCAAGTCGACGCTGGCCATCTTCGACCTCGACGGCACCCTTTTCGACAACCGCACGCGGACTATTTTCATCCTGCGGGAGATCTCCGAGAAGTTCGACAGCCGGGCGCCGGAGCTGGCCGCCGCGTTCGGAAATTTCCAGGACCTTTCCATCGTAGACTACAGCCTGGACGTCACCCTGAAGAGAATGGGGGTCCGGCATCCCGCCGAGATCGCCTTCATCAAGCAGGAATGGGCCGCGCGCTTTTTTTCCGACGAGTACCAGAAATACGACATGCCAATCCTGGGCGCCAAAGCCTATGTTGAAAGCGTTCACAAAGCCGGCGCGACGGTGATCTACCTTACCGGACGCGACGTAGGCCGCATGCTGGTGGGCACCACCGAAGTGCTGCGCCTGTACGGCTTCCCCGTGGGCGTGGCAGGCACCATGACCATAGTAAAAAAAGAATTCGCGCAGGACGACGAACTTTTTAAAAAAGAAGTGAGCGAATATATCGACCGGCTGGGCGAAGTGGTGGCCATCTTCGAGAACGAGCCCGCCAATTCCAATATCCTCCAGGCCCGGTTTCCCGGGGCCGCGTCTTTCTTCGTCCTGACGCAGCACAAGCCGGGCGCCCCGGACCTGAACCCCGGGATAATGAAGATCCGCGATTTCCGCCCCGCGAAGAAAGCGCGCAGCTGAGCCGCGCGGCGCCGGGAAGACTATAGTGGTCGGGTTTGTCTAGACCAGTTTTAGGCTCTTGCTAAGGTTAAATTCTCTTCTGTCCTGACCGCGCTTTCCTGCCGC
>DAOPZW010000269.1:0-2661 GCA_035353595.1 Elusimicrobiales bacterium
ATAGGCTACCCCCAGATAGAGAAGTTATTCAATAGCCGCATAGAAATGAGCTATACCGGCGAAAAACCGCAGGAAGCAGGCAAGACCGCTGTGTTCACCACCATCCGCTACGAAGAAGAAGACACCGAACTCCACACGGAATTCCGGCTGCATAGCACGGGTACGGGCTGGCGGATATACGACGTTATCACCGACGGGGAGAGCCTGCTGTTGATCTACCGCAACCAGCATGCGGGCATCATAAAAGAGAAGGGCTTTCCGCAACTTATAAAGTTGATGGAAAAGAAACTGAATGAGGCTAAATAGCATTTCCGCC
Organism: Elusimicrobiales bacterium; assembly: GCA_035353595.1. Classification (GTDB taxonomy): domain Bacteria; phylum Elusimicrobiota; class Elusimicrobia; order Elusimicrobiales; family UBA9959; genus UBA9959. Next base: position 317 of record DAOPZW010000269.1, read on the forward strand.
GCTTTGGTATTCGCGCTGGCATTGCCATGTGCCGCGGCGGCCGAGCTTTACACGCTGCGCCAGTGCGCCGACTACGCTGCAAGTAACAGCCCGGAGATCCGGGAAATAGCCTTGAACGAAAAGAATTATCTCGGCGGCGCGGCCGAGGCCAGGGCCGCGCGCTGGCCCAAGTTTACCCTGGTGACCTACGCGGGGCCGGCCTACAAAGTTACCGGCGACGCCGACAATTACCGCAAAGATTACGGCGTTTGGGGGCCTTACTACCACGCCAAGCTGGAAGCGCAGATGCCGCTGTGGACCTGGGGCAAGATCGACGGCTACATAGCCGCCGCGGAAAGCGGCGCGCGCGCGGCCGCGGCTGAGGCCGCGCAGAAGCGCGGAGAGGTCATTTACGAAGTGAAGAAGTATTACAACTCGCTCCTGCTCGCGCGCAGGCTTAAGCGCACCGTTGACGACGTGATCGCCACGCTCGCCGAAGCGATCAAGAAAGCCGACGAGCTCTACCAGGCCGGCGAAGGCGAGGTCAAGAAAAGCGACCTGGAAATGCTGAAGGTATATATGGCGGAGGCGCAGAAGAATCAACGCGAAGCCGCCAAAGGCATTACCCTGGCCCGCCTGGCCCTGATGCAGAAAATGGGGATGGAGGAGTCCCCGGATTTTGATATAGCCGCCGTAAAATTGGCGCCGCAGGAGGGGGAACTGCAGCCCCTGGAGCACTATGTGAGCACGGCTTTCGAAAACAGACCGGAGTGGCGGATGCTGAAAAGCGGCCTTGATGCCAGGCGCCAACTGCTGAGCGCGGAAAAAGCCGACCGCTACCCGCTTATATTCCTGGCCGGGGAAGCGGCGTACAACAATTCCCCGGTGCGCGACGACCAGCGCAACCCCTGGCTTTACGACCCCTACAACGGTACCAGCGGCGGAATAGTGGTGGGAGCCAAGTTCGACTTTGCGCCGGCCGCGCTGACCGCGCGCCTGGCCTCCAAACAGGCGGACCTCGATAAGCTTAAAGAGAAGGAGAAGTTCGCCCGCTCGGGCATAGCGCTGCAGGTGCGCAACGCCTGGGAGACCGTCACCGCCGCGCGGGCCGACATTGATAGCGCCAAAGCGGGACTGGATGCGGCACAACGCTGGGTTATGGCCGCCGGCCTTGTCTACGCCCTTGGCACCGCCGGGGCGGAAGACGCGCTGAAAGGCCTGGCCGCCAAGGCAAAGACTGAAAAAGACTACTACCAGGCGATCTTCGACTACAACATGGCGCTGGCGGACCTGGCCAGGATGTGCGGGGTTGAAACGCCCGCGACGGAGCAAGAGTGATGTCCTGCCTGGCGCATAAAACTATCAGGTTCATCGCCCGGCATTCCCTGGGCGTAACGCTTGCTTTTGCCGCGCTGGCGGCCGCCTCCTGGCACTACTCTCAAAAACTATATTTCCAATCAGACTTTGAAGCGCTGCTGCCGCGCAGCTTTGCAAGCGTAAAGTCGCTGGACGATATCACCGGGGAATTCGGCGGCACCGGCTACCTGGTGCTGGTGGTAAAGTCCGACGATCTGGCGAGATCCAAGGAATTTTCCGCCGCGCTGGGCAGGGAACTTGAGAAACTGCCGGAGGTGAAGTACGTTAACTGGCGTCAGCCGAAGAAATATTTTGATGACCGGCGGCTGCTGTACATGGACCTGGCCGACATCAATACAGTGCAGGAGCGGGTGAAGAAGAAGGTAGACCTGGAGAAACGCAAGGCCAATCCCCTGTTCATCGACCTGCTGGACGAAGACTATACGCTGGACTTTTCCGACATAGAGAAGAAATATGAAAGCAGCGAGGTCTTCCGCGATTATTATGTGAGCACCGATGGCAAAGAGCTGGTGCTGCTGGTCAAACCCTCCGGCCTGGCCGGCAATCTAGACTTCTCGCGCAAGCTGGTGGCTGATGCCGAGGCGGCGGTAGCGCGCGTCAACCCGGCCGCGTATCACCCGTCCATACAGGTTTCTTATACCGGCAGGTTCAAGAAACAGATAGACCTTAACGCCCAGCTGCGCCGCGACCTGGCGCTCACCGGCGGCGGCTCGCTGGCGCTGGTGATACTGCTGCTGGTGCTGTACTTCAGGCAGGTACGTCCTCTGTTGCTCATAGTGCTGCCGCTTTCTACCGGCCTGCTGTTAACCTTCGCCGCGGCCTACCTGGCCGTGGGATACGTCAATATCATCAGCGCTTTTCTCATCTCTATACTGATGGGGATCTCGGCGGATTACGGGATAGTGCTGTACAGCCGTTACATTGAAGAACGCCGGCGCGGGCAGGGTGCTGTCGGGGCCGTGGCCGCCATGCTCACGCATACCTGCGAG
>DAOPZW010000270.1:0-2660 GCA_035353595.1 Elusimicrobiales bacterium
TTCTACAGCAGGTCTATTTATTTTGTTGCACTAGCGTTTTGAACTCGTGCCCGGCGCGGGTTATCCGGCGGCTGCGACGGCGTCTTCCACCAGTTCGCAGATGATGTGGGCGGCCAGGATATGCATTTCCTGCACGCGCGGGGTATCCGTTTCCGGAGCCAGGAAAGCCAGGTCGCAATGCTCCCGGATAGCGCCGCCGTTCTTATTCAGAAAGCCCACGGTAAGCAGCCCCGCGGCCCGCGCCTTCTTAACCGCGGCGAGCACATTGGGGCTGGAGCCGGAAGTGGAAATGGCTATAAGCGCGTCGCCGCGCCTGCCCAGCGCCTCCACCTGGCGCGAAAAAACGCTGTCGAAACCGTAATCGTTGCCGAGGCAGGTAAGGATCGAAGTATCGGTGGAGAGCGCCACGGCGGCTATAGCCCGCCGTTCTTTTTTAAAACGGCCGACGAACTCGCCCGCGATATGCTGGCTGTCGGCGGCGGACCCGCCGTTGCCGCAGATCAGGATCTTCCCGCCCGCCAGGGCAACTGCGGACAGCGCCGAGGCGATGGCCTTTAAAGCCGCCGGATCGGCGGCGAGGACCGCCGCGGCCTGCTGGTGCCTGCGCAGCGCGAGGGAGATCTTCTCTTCCATAAGTTCAGCCTTGTTTGATAAGGGTTCCGACCCTCTCGCCCGCGATAGCTTTGCGGATGTTGCCCGGCGTATGCAGGTTGAAGACCAGTATCGGGATATTGTTCTCCATGCAGAGCGTGAGGGCGCTGGCGTCCATGAACTTGAGGCCCCTGCTGATGGCGGTCATGTAGGTGATGTCCTTGATGAGCTTCGCCTTCGGGTCTTTTTTGGGATCGCCGGTATAAACCCCGTCGACCTGCGTAGCCTTGAAGATGACGTCCGCGTTTATTTCGGCCGCGCGCAGGGCCGCCGCGGTGTCGGTGGTGAAATACGGGTTGCCGGTGCCCCCGGCGAAAATGACCACGCGGTCCTTCTCCAGGTGGCGCATGCCGCGGCGGCGGATGAAGGGCTCGGCCAGCCGGGAAATTTCGATGGCGGTCTGCACGCGGGTGGAAACGCCCTCGTGCTCGAGCGCGGATTGCAGCGCCATGGCGTTGATGACGGTGGCGAGCATCCCCATGTTGTCGGAGGTCACGCGGTCTATCATACCGTGGCCGTCGCGGGCGCCGCGCCAGATATTGCCGCCGCCGACGACGATGGCCAGCTGCGTGCCCTTGCGCATGCCTTTGGCGATCTCTTTGGAAATATAGGTGAGGGAAGCCGGGCTTATGGAGCGGCTGTCGCCGGCGGTGCCCAGAGCTTCGCCGGAAAGTTTGATGAGGACGCGCTTGTACATTGGTTAACCCCTTTATGAAAACGGGAGGCGGGCCGGTACGCGGCCGCCTCCCGCTACGGTAGCCGCTTTCTTATTCGATGCCTACCAGGTAGCAATGGAACCGCTTTACAGTAACGTTGCCGCCGAGCTTCGTCGAAAGGTTCTTTACCACCTGGGCGACGGTAACCTTGGAATCGCGGATGGAAGCCTGTTCGAGCAGGCAGAATTCCTGGAAGAATTTGCCGACGCGGCCTTCCAGCATCTTCTCGATGCTTTCGGGGGATTTCGCTTTGTAAGGCTTGCCGGACTCGGCGGCCCGGGCCTTGGCGTCCTCTTCATCCTTCACCATCTTGGCGCGGTAGATATCCCGCTCTTTGGCGACGACATCGGCGGCCACTTCCTCGCGGCGCAGGAACTTGGGGCCCAGCGCGACGCTCTGCATGGCCAGCTCCTTGGCCAGGTTCTGCAGGTCGGCTTTGGCGGCGGCGACGTTGCCGTCGAAGCCCACTTCCACTATGGCTCCCTTGCGGTTATCGGAGTGCACGTAATAATTGGCGGCGGAATCCGTCCCGGTCCTGTAAACGATACCGCGGCGGATCTGCATGTTCTCGCCGGTCTTCATGGCGAGGGCCTGCAGGCGCTCTTTGGCTTTTTCGCTCTCGGCCGGGTTGGCCAGGGAAGCGTCGGAAAGCATTTCTTCGGCCAGGCCCGCGGCAAAAGCGGCCACGTCCGGGTTTTTGGCCACGAAATCGGTTTCGCAGTTGAGTTCAAGGAAAGAGCAGGCTTTTCCGTCGGCGGAGGTCCTGCCCACCACGATGCCTTCCTTCATAGCGCGGCCGGCGCGCTTGGCGAGACCGGCAAGGCCTTTTTTGCGCAGCAGGTCCACAGCTTTCGCCACGTCCCCGGCCGATTCGTTAAGGGCGCTCTTGCAGTCCATGATACCGGCGCCTGTCTGCGCCCGGAGGTCTTTGACCTGTTCGCTGGTTATTGCTGCCATAATTCGTTCTCCTTGGGTAAACGGGATATTAAAAAGGGGGCGCCGCGTTTAAGCCGCGCCCCCGTGTGCTGAAAAAGGAACCTGTTATTCTTCGGTCCTGACGGGTTCGGCGGCGGCTTCGGCTTCCGGCGCGGGTTCTTCCAGGGGCTGGCCGGCGGCGTCCGCCTGCAGCTGCTCGCTGGCCGACAGGGCCTCGGCTTCCTGGGTCTGCTGGTGGGCGGCGGCCTTTTCGGCTTCCGCTTCGGCGCGGCCGTCGATCACGGCGTCGGCCATGGCGGCGCAGAAGAGCCGTATGGAGCGCGCGGCGTCGTCGTTGCCCGGGACGGGCCAGTCAAG
>DAOPZW010000271.1:0-2604 GCA_035353595.1 Elusimicrobiales bacterium
GCGGCCCGGACGCGAGGCATAATTATGCCTCGCTCTAAAGCCGGGCCTCACCTCGGCCTCCGTGAAGGTTTGATCAACCAAGCCGGGTCCTCTTATCAGCTTTAGTCCATCAGCCGGCGCTGGCCTTCGAGGGCGCGTATCGCGCTTACGTCCTGGGTGAATTCCATGCAGCCCAAATATTCGCCCTTCTCTCCGCGCAGGGCGTAGAACTCAATGAATATTTTGTGCTTCGGCTCGCCCTTGACCACTTCCAGGTCTATCCAGAAGGTGGCCTTGTCGCGCGTGCCGGCCTTCATTTCGGCGATGAGCTTTTCCACCATGGCCAGGCTTTTTTCAGGATGGCACTGGCGGAAGTTCATGCCCATGGCCGTCATCGGCCGCTTGAAAAGGCGGGTCTCGTGCTTGTTCCAGCCGGCCACCTCGTCGGCGGCGTTTATCACGGTCAGTTCGGCCGGCAGCGTCTCTATCATAGCCTTCACCATCTCCGTCGTCATATTATCGAATAGCATCGGTTCCTCCCCGTCAGATTATTTCCATTTCCAAGATCCGGTCCACCCGGTACAGGCGTGAAGGGCCGCCGTCCAGGCAATGCGCGCGCAGCCCGGTAAAAGAAGCCTGCTGATAGCGGCATTCTCCCACCGACACCGGGCGCAGCCGGCGGCGGCTGCGCTCGTCGTGGGCCCTGAGGTAGGTGAGGCCCAGGCACTTGCCCTCTTTGATGGCCCTGTTTATCAGGTCCACCTTCATGGCCAGCGGCAGGTCGCGGTCGCTGAGCTTATACTGGTGCGCGGTCACGAAGTCCACTATGCGCCGGTCGGTTATCACGTCGCCGCCGCGCACCGGCCTGGCCAGGCTCAGGCCCTCCAGCGAAACGCAGCGGCTCAGGCCCACGTAGGTCTGCCCCGCGGCGAAGGCCCGGTCGCCCAGGTCCAGCGTAACGCGCTCGAAAGTCTTGCCCTGGCTTTTATGGATGGTAACGCCCCAGGCCAGCTTAAGCGGGTACTGGCGGAAAACGCCGGCCGCCTCGGAATCGATGCGGCCCGCTTCGTGGTTGTAGGTGAAGTGAAGCAATTCCCAGTCGTGGGGAAATACCCCCTCAAGCTCGCCGCCGGGCAGCCGCACCAGCACGTGGTCCGGCTCCCCGCCGGAGCCGCCAATGATCTCCGCCACCTCGGCCATGGTGCCGTTCACCCAGCGCCCGTCCGGATCGTTATTAAGCAGCATCACCTGGGCGCGCCGCTTGAGCCGCAGCAGTTCTTCGGCCGGGTAGGACTCCCTGCCGAAATCGCCCGTTACCTGCGCCGCATAGCGGTACTCCCGCCCCGGCAGGCCGGCCAGGCGCTCCAGGTTCAGCGCGCGGGCCGCGGCGTTGGTGGTAAGCAGCTGCACGGCGCAACCCAGGCCTTTCTTCTGCGGCGCCCCCACGCGCCGGTTCAGCGCGGCCAGTTCGCCGGGGGTTATGGAATTGTTCCGTATCGAATTGAGGATGGCGATGAACCCGGAATCCGTCTGGCGGTATATTTTTTCAAGCTCCACGAATTCCAGTTCCAGTTCCTTAAAGACCGCCGCGCTGAAAAAATACGGCCCGTTGTAAACTCCGCGGAAGAGTTCCCGCTCGCCCGCGGTCACCACCGGGGGCAGCTGGTAAAGGTCGCCTATCAGGATCAGCTGCGCCCCCCCGAAAGGCAGGGCGGGGTCGCGGCCGTTGAGGCGCATGAACGCGTCCACGCAGTCCATCAAATCGGCCCGGGCCATTGAAACCTCGTCTATTACCAGGGCGTCCAGCTCTTTATAGATCAGCGCTTTTTTGCCTTTTACCTGTTTGACCGTGCCGGGAGTAATTCCCGGCTGGAAAGCGAAAAAGGAATGGATAGTTTCCCCGCCCACGTTCAGCGCCGCCACCCCGGTAGGGGCCAGCACCACTATTTTCTTGGCGGTATGGGCCCGGAAATACAGCAGCAGCGTGGATTTGCCGGTGCCCGCCTTGCCGGTCACAAAAACGCTGCGCGTGCCGTTCTCCAGCATGTGCAGGGCCTTCGAGAACTGGGGGTTGAATTCTATTTCGAATTGCGGCATAGCCTGTTCCCGTGCGAACAATTATAGCACGCGGCGCGGCAGCCCGGGCAAAAAGAAAGCCGGCCTGCCGGCCGGCTTTCTCCGCGGCTGAAGCGCGCTTATTGCGCGGTCTGTATGCCCACGGTCCAACCCTTGGACGTGAACTGGAAAGCGGTCAGGTGGAAATCCCCGATTATGCCGGCCGGGATCAGGTACTGCATCACCTTGGTGGAGAGCTTGGCGCGCAGGGTCCAGTCCGTTTTATTGTAGCTCAGGGCTATGATCTGCTCCGCCTTCATCGGTATATTTTTAGCCTTAAGCTTCACGTTCAGCGAGTTGTAAACGCCCTGAATGAGGACATCCATCACCTTCACCATGATCTCTTCCTGGTTGATGTTCTCGGGCAGGCCGCCGCCGTCGGCTTTCTTGACGCCGCCGGCCGGCAGCGGCTGGAAATCAGAGGGATTCTCCGCGTCAGGGGCCATCGAGGCGTGCAGCTGTATCTTCTGCACGCGTATGGCCAGGCGGTCGACTCCTTCGAAGTACGGC
>DAOPZW010000272.1:0-2595 GCA_035353595.1 Elusimicrobiales bacterium
GGGTTGCCCGCGCAATTATTTTTGTATCATAATAGCAGGGCCAGCCGCCCGTCATGCGAGGTAAGATAATGAAAAAACTTCCGGGTAGATCCAGCTTTGGCCCTGTGAAAGTAAACGCTTTTGCCGATAAGATGCTGGAGCGTTGCGCCATAAAAAGGCTCGACCTCAAAGCCACCATGGCCGCCTTCCTGGCGGGTATGGGCAGGCAACTGGGCGCGCAGGCCGCGGCGGCGGAAACGCTCAATGAAGATCTTAAACGCGAGGTCTACTTCTGGAAGGCCGCTCCGTCTTTCGACCTTGCCAGGACCCCGGCTAAGGTTGCCGTTTCCGCGGGGCGCGGGCTGAGCTGGATAAGCCAGCCGCTGGACGTGGCCGGCCGCAGGGTGGGCACCATCGCTTTCGGCTACCGCCGGGCTGTTGCGCCGGGCGCTGACTACCTGGCGTGCCTGGACGCAGTTTGCGAGGAGCTGGACGGGGCGCTGTGGGGCGTGCACAACGCCGCCGTAAAGCAGAAGCTGATGGAGCGCGTGACGCGCTGTCTGACCCGCAGCGTGCTGCGGGAAGCGATAGACGAGGCCGTGCTGGCGCTGCACACCGAGATCCCTTTCCGGCACCTGGGCCTGGTGTACCGCAACGAGGACGCCGCCGAGGGGCAGCGCATCCAGTACCGGATCTACCGCGGGCGCCGCTGCGTGCACGATTCCGAGCAGCGACCCCACAAGGCTTTAAGCCGGGCCATCGCCAAAATGGGAATAAACCTGCTCGATCCCGACCGGCAGGTTCTGCGCCGGCTCCTGGGCATCGAGGGCGGGGTGGGCTTCAGCCTGAGCGGCCGCGCGGCCGGGGCGGGCCAGCTGGGCAAGCTTGTCGTCGAGGTGGAGGGGGGGCTTTCCACTTTCGGCCGCGACCTGATGAATATCTTCGCGAATTCCATCAGCCAGCGGCTCATAGATTATAACCGGGAGCGGCGCCACATGGCCAAGTTCTTTTCCCCTGAAACCGTTTCGGAGCTGCTGCAGGACCCGTATTATATGCGCAAGCACCTGTCTCCCAGGGTCAAGGATATCGCCATCCTGTACGTGGACATCAACTCTTTCACCAAGCTCTGCGAGAAGGCGCTGCTCAGGCCCGACCGCATCGGCGAATTCGTGGACTACTGGAGCGAAGGCGCCGTGCGCATAGCGTGGCGGCACGGCGGCGTGTTCGACAAGATGGTGGGCGACTGCGTGATCGCGCTGTTCGGCCCGCCGTTCTTCCGGCAGTCCCCCGCGCAGTGCGCGCGCGCGGCCGCGCTGGCCGCCTGCGAGATACAGGCTTTTACCGCCCGCATGGGGCGGATGCCCAAGTACCGGGGGCTGGCCGCTAAGATCAAGGCGAAAGGGCTGGGCGTGGCGGCCGGGATAAACCTATGCCCGGCGGCGGTAGGGCTTTTTGGGCCCAACCACGATTTTACCGCTTTCTCCAGCGGCATGAACCAGACCGCGCGGCTGCAGTCCAAGGGCGGGTTCCGCGAAATGCTGGCGATGGAATCGGTCAAAGAGGCCTTGCAGCGGGCGGGCCTGGCGAAAGGGCTGCGCTTTACCGGGCCTTTCGAGGTGGAGGCCAAGAATGTATCCAAACCGCTGCGCTATTTCCGGCTGAAGCCTGCCGGGCGCTGAGCCGGCAGGCGCCCCGTTCAGCGGGCCTGCACGGCGGAGCTGGATAAGTAAACCATTTCCTCCGGCGACTGGCGTATCCTGACGAAAGTGTTCGCGGGAACGTCCTTGAAGACCGAAACAGAGCCCGCTTTATCTCCCCAGCGCACTTCCAGAGAGTCTATTTTCTTCTCCGCGCCCAGGCCGAAATCAAGCTCGAAAGAATTTGATTGGCCGGCGTTGCCGCCGCCGCTCAGGACTTCGCGGAGCTGTTTCGTATCTCCCGCCTTTATCGTTACGCGGGCGCCCACGGCTCCCCTGTTCGCGCCGCCGGCCCCTTTGCCTTCGAGGGTTACGGCCAGCCAGTTATTGGAGGAAGTCGTCTCATTGCTGAAAAGCGCTCCCGCCGGCCACCCGCCTATCCGCTTGGCGGCGGGCATGCGCATCCAGGATTTGCCGGCCAGGATGTCTGTGTCCCCGTCCCTGTCATAGTCGGCCAGGGAGATCCCGGCCGAGCTTTCCCAGTTGAACCCGGCCTTGTCCGTGACGTTCTCGAATTCCAGGGGTTTTACCTGCCTGAAGAGCCGCAGCAGCTGCGGGTCCGGATAATCGCCGCTGGACACCAGCAGGTCGGGCCGGCCGTCATGGTCGAAGTCCAGCCAGGTCACGCGCATATCGCCCTGGTTCCAGTTGGTGGTGCTCTGGTGCACGCGGCGCAGCAGGTCGGCGTCGCGCCGGAACGCGAAGTTCTTTTCAGGCCCCAGGTTCTCCAGCAGGCTGGAGCGGTCGGAGGCTTCGCCGGCCCAGCTGTGCGTGATCTCGCCCAGGAAAACATCCATGTCCCCGTCGTTGTCGTAATCGGCGCAGGCGGCGGAGAAGGTGTTGCCGTGGGAGCGCCATACGCCTTCCGCTTCGCGTTTGGTGCCGGGGGGATAGCGGCCGTGCCGGATCTCGTCGCCGT
>DAOPZW010000273.1:0-2586 GCA_035353595.1 Elusimicrobiales bacterium
ATACACGGGCCTGCGCATCGCGGTTACAGCGTCGGGCGGCTTCGGCGGCGGCGAAAAGGAACTGCAATACGTGTTGATGGGACCGGACCTGGAAAAGCTGCAACGTTACGCCAACGCGGTGGCGGACCACCTGAAAAACCTCAATGGCGTGGTGGACGTGGACCTGAGCTTCTCGTACGCCAAGCCCGAGTACCGGGTGGAGATAGACCGCGACCGCGCACACGACCTGGGCGTGAAGATAGAGGATATCGCCAATTCCATGCGGACCCTGGTGGGCGGAGAAGAGGATATAACCAAATTCAAGGATGGCGACGAGCTGTACCAGGTGCGCGTGCGCGCCGACAAGAACTACCGGAACAGGAAAGAGATGCTTGAGGCGCTTATAGTGCCGGCGGAGGGCGGCCGCATGATGCGCCTGGACAGCGTGGCCAAGGTGGTGGAGGGCACCGGCCCCACGCAGATAGAACGCCTGAACCGCCAGCGCAAGATAACCGTGGAGGCCAACACCGTCGGGATGCCGATGGGCACCATGATAAACGAGGCGGGCAAGGCTTTCGCGGGGCTCAAGGCCCCGGCGGAATATACCGCCGGAGTCACCGGCATGTCGAAAGAGCTGAACACCATGTTGATGGGGTTCGTTACTACGTTCCTGCTGGCCTTTATTTTCATCTATATCGTGCTCGCCAGCCAGTTCGAAAGTTTCGTTCACCCGCTGGCCATCATAATCGCCCTGCCGCTTACGTTGCCTTTCGCCGTGATCTCGCTGTTCATTACCGGCCAGAGCATGACGATGTTCGGCATTATGGGCATCTTTATGCTGTTCGGGATAGTAAAGAAAAATTCCATATTACAGGTGGATTATACCAACACCCTGCGGGCGAAGGGTATGGAACGCCACGCGGCTTCCATTGAAGCGAATAAAACCCGCCTGCGCCCCATCCTGATGACCACCATGACGCTGGTAGCCTGCATGATACCTACGGCCCTCGGGCAGGGCGCGGGGTCCGGTTCCAGGCGCGCCATGGCCTGGGTTATAATCGGCGGGCAGACGCTGTCGCTGTTGATAACTCTCCTGATGACCCCCGTAACTTATACGCTCTTCGACGACCTTGAAATATGGTTCAAGAAAAAATATATGAAGCCGGAGTCCGGAAAACAACAGCCCCGGCAGGGACAAGCCGTTACCGGCGCTGATTAATAGATCCGGACGGGCGAGGCCCCTAACCCAAACCCCAAAATCCTCGCCCGTCCCCGTTTTATTTCGGCAACCTGACGCTCCCGACGGCGCCGGAGGCATCGGTACTCTGCAATACAGCGGTAAGCTGGATTCGTCAACGCTGGAAATAATCAGGCGGGAAGTGAACGTAAAAGGCTTCCTGGAAAAGCCGATGGGCGAAAAAACGCTGGTCGATATGCTGCGCTCGCTGCTTGAACCTTACCAGTCCGGAGAAAAACGAGAAGGGCGGCAAAAATGATAATAGACAATTTCAAGTTACGCTACGCCGGGGCCGCGACACTATTCGCCACGCGCCGTGTCTAATTGGTAACTGACGAACAATCTGCCTTTGCGCAGGAGAGCCCGGATGCCGTTCATCAGGCGCATGCGCAAGGACTGAAATAAAGTTTTCGACGCTTACTTCATGGAGGCTGTTATGGATACAACAAGTTCGGCTACGGGCGCAGGCAGGCTGATGGCAAGAGTTTGCTGCGCCGCCAGCCTGGCCCTGGTTATGGGAACAGCGGCTGGCGCTGGGCTCTTCAGCGCTAAGGAAATACCCAGCGCCTGGAACGATTCCACCGTAAAGGTAGACGGGATAGGCGGAGAATGGGACACTGACGCGATGACGGAAAAAGAAGGGTTGTCGGTCGCGGCCGCCAATGACGGGAAAGACCTGTATATTTATGCTGTAGCCGCCGACCGCAGCTCGGCCGCGCAGCTCTCCGGCGCGTTTAAGCAGACTTTCACGCTCTGGCTGGACGGAAAAGGCGGGAAAAAGAAAGTTTATGGCATAAGGATTACGGCGCAAAGCGCAAAGAGTAACGAAAGCGAAGCGCGCACGCTGCCGCCCGGTGAACAGCAGGAAGAAAGAAAAAGGCCGGAAGCGAGAGTTATTTCAACGGTTTCATACGAAGCAGACATGGTAGACGCTGAGGGCTCTATAGGTACGCTTGAAACGGAAGGAGTCGAGTTCAAGTCCGGGCTAAACAGGAAAAAGCGGCCCGTATTCGAATTCAGGATACCGCTGGCGAAGCTTACAGCAAAGGACAGCACCGGCATAGGCATAGGTTTTGAAACTTCCGAGATCTCCGAAAGCGCAATGCCGGCGAAAAAGGAGCAGGGCGCCCGTTCCGGAGGCGGCATGGAGGGAGGGCCCGGCGGAGGCATGAGCGGCGGGCCCGGCGGAGGCATGGGCGGCGAGCCCGGCGGAGGCATGGGCGGCGGGCCCGGCGGAGGCATGGGCGGCGGCCACGGCGGAGGCATGGGCGGCGGGCCCGGCGGAGGCATGGGCGGCGGGCCCGGCGGAGGCATGGGCGGCGGCCACGGAGCAATGGGCGAGTCTGCCCCTGCGCTGCCCGATCCCATTG
>DAOPZW010000274.1:0-2518 GCA_035353595.1 Elusimicrobiales bacterium
GGGCCTCTTTTTCATTCTCGGCTACCTTCAGCACGTCGCCGGGATGGGGGACTTCGCCGCTGATGCCCAGCACTTCGGCGGGCATGCTGGGTTTCAGTTCTTCCAGCCGGTTGCCGCGGTCGTCAAGCAGCGCGCGCACCTTGCCATGGGCCGCGCCCACGGTGAACGGGTCGCCGATACGGGTCGTCCCGGTAACGTTGATAACGGTGGCCACGATACCTTTCTTCGGGTCCAGCCGCGCCTCTATCACGATCCCCTGCCCGGACTTGTCGGGATTGGCCTTCAGTTCCATCATTTCAGCCTGTATGCTTACGATCTCCAGCAGTTTATCGAGGTTAATGCGTTTCTTTGCAGAGATCTCGACCATCGGCGTCTTGCCGCCCCATTCTTCGGGGTTAAGGCCGTGGCCGGCGAGCTGCTGTTTTATCTGCTGAGAATTAGCAGTGGGCAGGTCGATCTTATTTATCGCCACGATAATGGGCACATTGCCCGCTTTGGCGTGGTTGATAGCTTCCAGCGTCTGGGGCATCACGCCGTCCACGGCGGAGACCACCAGCACCACGATATCCGTGATCTTCACGCCGTGCGCGCGCATGGCGGTGAACGCTTCATGGCCGGGCGTATCCAGCACGGTTATGATGCCGCGGGGAGTATGGACCATATACGCGCCGATATGCTGCGTGATCTGGCCTGCCTCGCCGTCGACGATGTTCGATTCGCGCAAGGCGTCGAGCAGCGAGGTTTTGCCGTGGTCGACATGCCCCATTATCGTAATGATGGGGAACCGGTGCTTCATGTTTTCGGGCTTTTCGTGCTCGATCTCTTCTTTGAGCTCTTCCTCGCCGTACATCGGGATCAGCTCCAGGTCGAACCCGTAATCGGCCGCGATAAGAACGGCGGTGTCCTGGTCCAGGCGCTGGTTGATGGTAGCGAATACGCCCATGCCCATAAGTTTCTTTATGCAGTCGGTTGGCTTAACGCCTATTTTTTCCGCAAGCTCGCGAACTACTACCTGCGTAGACATTTTCAGTTTCGGCAGCTCGGTCTTGGCGGCGTCCGCGGCGGGGGCGGAGGCTCCGTCCGCCGGCTTGGCGGGCGCTGCAGCCGCGGGTTTCGCCGGCGCGGGTTTCGCCGCGTGGACAGGCGGACGCGCGGGGGCGGCGGCAGGTTTCGGCGCCGCGGGCGCGGGTTTAGGCGGCACCGCGGGCCGCGCAGCGGCTGCCGGCGGCTTTATAAGCGGGGGAACTACGAACCTGGGCGGCGGCCTTACGGGCGCGGCAGCCGGCTTAAAAGCGGGCACGGCCGGCTTTACAGGCGGCACAGCTTTAGGGACAGGGAAGAGCTCTGGCTTGGCCGCGACGGGGGGAGGTGCGGCGGGCTTTACCGGCTCCGGCTTGGGCTCCTCGGGTTTTTCGGGAGGCTTTTCGCCAGTGGCTCCGGAAACGATCATTCCCTCGGCGGTGGAGTGGGAGAACACAAAACGTTTCAGGTCCGGTTTCTTGGGCAGGACCTCTTCCGGGGGGGCTTCCTCCTCTTTGGCTTTCTTGGCCCTGGAGGATTCTTTTTTCGCTTTAGGCGCGGCGTCCTTTTTTGCGGCAGGCTTCTTTTCGGAAGCGGCTTTGGGCGCCGCCTTCTTTTTAGGAGCGGCTTTAGCCTCTTCGACAGGTTTATTTTCCGCGGGCGGCTGCGCCGCGTCGGGAGTTGTCCCCGGAGCTAGATCTTCATTTGCTTTCTGTTTCTTCGGGCTCATTTTTTACCTCTTCAGTCTTAGAAGCTTCAGGAACCGGCTGCTGGCCGTAGCTGGGGTTTTCTTCAAGGAATTTTTTCGCGCCTGCAATTATTTTCCCGGCCGTTTTCTCTCCTATTCCCTCGAGGGAACAGAGATCTTCCTCGGTGAAGCCGGCCAGCTTGCGGATATCCGTGACATTCATGGTTATAAGCGTCTCGGCGACTTTGGCGCCGATGCCGTCGATCTTAAGAAGGTCCTGCATGGCCAGGTCGTTGGTACGCTTGGTCTCTTCGGAGCGCTGTCCCTCTGACTTGACTTCCAGGTCCCAGCCGGTAAGGCGGCTGGCGAGGCGGATATTCTGCCCGTCGCGCCCGATGGCCATCGCCAGCTGGTCGTCGGCGACTATGACCTGGGCTTTCTTATGCTCCTTGCTCAGCACCTTGACGGAACTGACGGTGGCGGGGGAGAAGGACTTGGCGATCATCGTCAGCGTGTCCTCGATATAGGGGATAAGGTCGATCTTCTCGTTCGAGAGTTCGTTCATTATCACGCGGATGCGCGAGCCGCGCATGCCCACGCAAGCCCCGACAGGGTCGACCTTGGGGGAACTGCTGCGGACCAGGACCTTGGCCCTGAAACCGGGGTCGCGGGCCATGTCCACGATCTCGACCACTTTTTCCGAGATCTCGGGGACTTCGGCTTCGAACAGCGCCTTAAGGAAGCCGTTGGACGCGCGGGAAAGAACTATCTGCAGGCCTTTGTTTTCCTTGTCCACGCGGTGGATGATCG
>DAOPZW010000275.1:0-2513 GCA_035353595.1 Elusimicrobiales bacterium
ATGGGCATACTGCCTAAAATGCGGAAGTTCAGGGTGGCCGGCCTGGTGCGCACCGGCTATTACGAGTTCGACAATACCATGGCCTACTGCTCCATGGACGCGGCCCGCGATTTTTTCGGTCTCGGAGGCGGGGCTAACGGGGTGGGAGTGCGGCTGAAAAATATTAACGCCGCGCCCGCGGCCGCGGCGGACCTGCGCAAGGCGCTGGGTTTCTCGTATACGGTCAAGACTTACGCGGACATGAATCAGACGCTGTTCGCGGCGCTGAAACTGGAGAAGTTCGTGATGTCGCTGGTGCTGGCCCTGATCATTTTGGTGGCCACTTTCAATATCGCCTCCAACCTGCTGATGATGAGCGTGGAAAAGCTGCGCGACATCGGCATCCTGCGCGCGCTGGGCGCCGGGCCCGGCTTCATCCGCCGCGTCTTCTTCTGGGAGGGGAACCTGATCGCTATCACCGGGATAACGCTGGGCGTGCTGCTGGGCGTCGGTTTTTCCGTGTTCATCGCGGTTTACCCGGTGGTGGAACTGCCGGCGGACATCTATTACGTTACGAAGGTGCCGGTGGAGCTTAAGCTGTGGAACATCCTGGCCACCGCCGCCGTGAGCTATGCGCTGTGCATGCTCAGCGCCGTTTACCCGGCGCTGCGCGCTTCGAAAGTAAGCCCGGTGGACGCGATACGCTATGGATAAGATACTCGAGATCTCGGGCCTGAGCAAGGCATACACCCAGGGGCGCGAGCAGATCCTCGTGCTCGAAGAGCTGGAATTCTCCATTTCCCGCGGCGAATTCGTCTCCATCGTCGGGCCGTCAGGCTCCGGCAAGTCCACCTTCCTGAATATTATCGGCCTGCTGGACGACACCTACAGCGGCGAGATAAAACTTTTCGGGCGCAGCCTGGGCGACCTGGACGAGTCCGAAAAAGCCGTGCTGCGCCTGAAAAATATCGGTTTCGTTTTTCAGTTCGATTCGCTGCTCCCTGAGTTTACGGTGCTGGAGAACATAGAGATGCCCGCCCGCCTGCTGGGCGGGGGGGGGCCTGGCCGCGGCCTGGAGCTGCTTAAACGCTTCGGCCTGGAGTCCATAGCCGGCAAATTCCCGATGGAGATCTCCGGCGGGGAAAAACAGCGCGCGGCCATGCTGCGGGCGCTGCGCAACAGTCCCGCCCTGCTCATCGCCGACGAACCCACCGGCAACCTGGACCGCCACAACTCGGGCGTGATCCTCGACGACCTGCGGCGCGCCGCCGGGCTGGGGGCCGCCGTGCTGATGGTGACCCACAACGACGAGGCCGCGCACCGCGCCGACAGGGTGCTGCGGATGACCGCGGGCAGGCTGGAGGCCCAGGCATGAAACTTTGCGAAGAGTGCCATAAAGCCCCCGCCGCCGTTTTTTTAAAACTGGCGGTCAATAATAAGGTCACGACGGTGCATCTCTGCGAGGGCTGCGCGGCGAAGAAAAGCGCCGCCTTCGGCGCCGAGACCGGCATCTTCAATATTTCGGACATAGTCGGCAACATGAACGGATATCTCAACGATTTCCTGCCGGCTGAGCGCGGGGCCCTGGCCTGCCGGGCCTGCGGCCTGAAGTATTCCCGGTTCAGGGAGACCGGGAGACTGGGCTGCCCGGCTTGCTATAAAAGTTTTGAGCCGCAGCTTACCGAGCTGATGAAGCGCATCCACGGCTCCGCGCGCCACACCGGAAGGGCCTATGCCGGCGGCGGCGCTCCTAAGCTTTCGAAAGCCGGCGCGGCGCGCCGGCTGGAAGCCCTGAAGACGGCCATCATGACGGCGGTGGAGAAAGAGGATTTCGAGACGGCCGCCCGCCTGCGCGACGCCCTCCGCGAGCTGGAGAACCGGCGTGGCTGACCTTGCAAAGGGGTTTCGCCCTTATGTGGCCTGGGCCAACGCCCGGGGCGCGTGGCCCGACATGATCTTCTCCACCCGCGTCCGCTTCGCCAGGAACCTGGAGGGCTTCGCGTTCACCAACCGGGCCGCGCCGGCCCGGCTTACCGAAATAAGGCGCCTCGCTTTAACGGCCGTAAAAGAAAGCGGCTTGTTTTCGCGGGGGCATTTTTTCAGGACCGAGACGCTCAGCCCTCAGGAAAAAAATTTCCTGGCGGAGCGCCACCATATTTCTCCCGTCCTGGCCGCTACGCTCCTGGCCGCCGGCGTCGCCGTTTCCAGCGACGAGGACCTGTCGGTGATGGTCAATGAAGAAGACCACTTGCGCCTGCAATGTCTCAGCGCCGGGTTCGCCATCGATGAAGCGTATAGGTCCGCGCTGAAGCTCGATGAGGCGCTGGGCGGCGGGCTTTCCTATTCGTACGACGGGAAGTTCGGGTTCCTTACCGCCTGCCCCACCAACGCCGGCACGGGGATCAGGATCTCCTGCCTGGCCCATCTGCCGGCCCTGGCCCGGCTGGGCCGCATGCCGGGCGCCCTGGAAAGCCTTTCGCGCCTGGGCGTGATCGCCCGCGGGATCTACGGCGAGGGCACCTATGTGCTGGGGG
>DAOPZW010000276.1:0-2499 GCA_035353595.1 Elusimicrobiales bacterium
AAGGCCGCTGATATCGCTGACATAACCCTCCAGCGCCACGATCTTCCCATCCGCCCCCTTGACGGCCAGCCCCTGCGACCAGACCACCTTCACAGAACCGTCCTTGCACTTTATAGAATAGGTCACCTGGAACCGGCCGTCTTTTGCCAGCCCGGCCTGCACGGCGCTCCAGGTACGCTCGCGGTCGGCCGGAATTACCAGGTCATTGTAATTTATCCCCTTGGAGCCCACGAACTCGGCCGGCATATACCCGGTCAGGGCGAGGCAGCCCTCGCTGAAGAATTCCTGCGTCCAGTTCCGGTCGTTGGCGCAGCGGTAGGCGAACCCCGGCAAATTAGACAGCAGGGCGGCCATGCGGCGCTCGCCTTCGCGCAGGCCCGCGTTCGAAGCCGTCAGGGCCTCGGCATACTCCGCGGCCTGCCGGCGGAACAACAGGAAGACCAAAACGCCGGCCGCGGCCAGCAGCAGAACCACCAGCGACAGCAGCAGCGCCGATACCGTCGCGGAATCAGCCATTACTTCGCTCATGTCCGTTTTCGACACTAAGGCCCAGTCCGTGCCCGGGACCAGGGCGGTCGCGGCCAGAACTTTCACGCCGCGGTAGTCCACGCCGCGGAACACTCCTTTTTGCCAGCCGAGGGCGCGGGTCGCGGGCTGCAGGGCTTCGGCCAGCGGCAGGCGCAGCGCCATGGCGGGGCCGGGCTTATGACGCACGCTGTTAAGGAAAACCACGCTGTCCCCTTCTTTCGCCACCAGCAGGGTTTCGCCGCTGCGGCTGTTAGTGGGCCAGGACTCCAGCATCGGGTAGAGATAATCAGCCGGGTCGATCCTGAGCATCAGGAATAATTTTTTCCCGCTTTTATTGCGCGTAGCCAATGCCGCCAGGTCTATGTGCGGGCCTTTTTCACCCGGGCTTATAACGAAGCCGCCCATCTCCGGTTCGCCGGTAGCGCCGGCCCTGCGGATAAGGGCCCTGGCCTCCGGGCACAGGGCGGCGACGGAGCTGCCGGCCGCGATCATTATTTTCCCGTCCGGCCCCGCCAACGCAGCGGCGGCGTAGCGGTTGTGCTTCAGGTAATTGGAGAGCCTTTCCCCGAGCAAGCGGCGGAGTTCCGGATCGGAGGGATTTTCGGCGAGGCGGTTAACGTACGAAGAAAGCAGCGGGCTGTCCACCAGCGACAGCGTATCGTTGAGCCGGTCGGCCCTCCAGAAATTCAGCTGGTCCAGCTTGAAGCCCTCTATCGACGTGAGCAGCGCCGAAGCGTCTTTCAGGAGGTTTTCACGGTAATGCAGGTAATACACCAGGCCGCTGCCGACAATGATCGCGGCCGCCATGAAAAAGATAAGGGCCAGCCGGACCTTCAGCCGGCTTATGGCCTCTTCAGTGTTTCCGACGCTCATATTCCCCCGCGGCCGCCGCTGCCTACATGTGGATTATCCTACCTAATTATTATGGCTTTTTTCCACTTAACCAGCCTTACCCATAGGACCCATGGATTTTTACCCTTTGGGGACTTGCGCTCAGCCATGAGCGCTGTATAATATAGAACGGTAATTCATGATCCAGGGGGATTCGCATGCGCGCAAAGTTAAAACAATTGTGGCTGGTTCCGGCAATTTTCTTCGCACCCATTCCCGACGCCCTGGCTGTCACGGCGGCCGACGCCCTTAAAGCCGAAGCCGGCGGCTTTGAATTCTCCCTGCCGCAGCCCGGCAGCGCCCGCCTTGAAAATTCCCCCCTGAACCCGGTCAGGAACGAATGGCTCAACGCCTCAAAAAAATATTCGGATAAAAGCTTCCGCCCCCAGCCGCAGCACCGCGTGGACACCAATAACAGCAAGCTGATAATGCTGCAGGGCTTCCACTGGTACGCCGACGATTACTGGTACCACCCGGCCAACGGCTGGTGGGGAGAGGTCGCGGGCAAGGCCGCCGAGATCGGCCGCGCCGGCTTCGACCTGGTCTGGCTGCCGCCGGTCTCCAACGGCAGCTACTACCCCAACCAGTGGTACAACCTCGATTCCCAGTGGGGCACCAAGGCCAACCTGCTCAAGGCTATCGGCGCGCTGCATTCTTCCGCGGTCAAGGTGGTGGCCGACGTCGTCGTCAACCACCGCAACGGCACCAAGGACTGGGCGGATTTCACCAACCCCGACTGGCCCACCTCCGTGATAACGCGCGACGACGAGTGGCCGGGCGTGGCCGGCGCGCCCTACAACGGCAAAAGCCCCAATTACGACGAAGGGCAGGGCGAAGTGGGCTGTCGGGACCTGGACCACACCAACAAACTGGTGCAGGACGAGACCAAGATCTTCATGCGCTGGCTCAAGAATGAGATCGGCTTCGACGGCTGGCGCTACGACATGGTAAAAGGGTACGCGCCGTATTACACGCAGATGTATAACGAAGCCTCCAGCCCCATCTTCTCGGTGGGCGAATTCTACGACGGTAACCGGCAGCTGATCGCCAACTGGATAGACGGCACCGACTCCGGCGCCG
>DAOPZW010000277.1:0-2489 GCA_035353595.1 Elusimicrobiales bacterium
GTTCGGAGAGGATGACGGCATTCATCTCCAATTCGTTCAATAGCCGGGTGAAACTATCCGGCACGCGCGGCCAGAACAGCTCCATCTCTCCGCCCTGCGCATTGGCCTGCCCGGGCGGGGCGTTGCGCAGCCAGGCCGCCACCTTGATGTCGGGCGGCTCTTGGGCGAAGCGTTTTTTCCCAAGGGAGAAATTTCGGCCCCAGCCGCCGAAAGGTTTGGCGAAACTATGAACGACCGCCTCTTTCCCCCTGCCGCCCAGTTTGAATTCCATGGCGATCGTAGGGAACCAGGCGTTCATCGCGCCCGGGGGACCGTCGAGCGCCAGCAGTACCGCGCTGTGGCCGCCGCCCAGGTCGGCTTCGTATAGCGCGCCGTATTTCGTGCCCATCCCTTCCAGGAGGGGCCGCGCCGCGCGCGGATCCTGCGGGTATTCCACCACTACGGCGTAAGCGGTTTCGAGGACTGGCACTTCCGCGATCTTTTTAAGGGCGGAGGCCTGGATCCTAAGCTCTTCGGGTTTCAGACTCTCCGGCCAGCTCAGCAGGTAAAGGCCTTTGTTGTAGTAGGCGGGTTTATAATTCGCGCCCTCAAGGCGCGTATACGTGGTGGAAGCCCGCAGCAGCTGCTTTACCGGGGCCAGGGGCGACATGTGGAACCCGCCGGAAAAGTAGCTTATCTTCACCGTGTTCGTGGAGGCCGGCACCCCGGCGCGGCAGAAGGCCGACAGCAGCAGAAGCGATAAAAAGAGGGCGGTCTTCCTGATGTGCATGGCTCAGATTATAGGATATTCAGTTCCAGCGTCAAGACTACTGAAAGCGGGACATCGGCGCTCCGCATGATCAACCCGGACCGCGGTCAATTCCTGTGCCACCTTTCGCCTTTTAGAACCTGCAATACAGCCGGGCGGGAATGCATTTTAGCAGCCAGGCTATCAGCCGCCAGCGCTTTGTAATGTAAGCGTGCATTTTTTTATCTTCTATCGTATTTAAGATCTGTCTTGCGGCCTTTTGCGGCGCGGCAACCCAGAACAGTCCCTCGCCTTTCGCCATGGCCGTATCCACAAGGCCGGCCTCTATGCAGGTAACAGTTATTGGCAGGCCGGCTTTGGCCGCGTTCTGCCGCAGGCCCTCCAGATAATTAGAAACAAAAGACTTTGAGGCGTTGTAAGCCGGCGCGCCCCCGGAACCTCTTATGGCGGCGATCGACGAGAGGCCCACCAACTGCCCGGTGCCAACGGCGCGGAAATGCTTAAAAGCTACATTAGCCATGGCCGCAAAACCGGTTGCGTTCACATCTATGGTCTCTTTCTCTTTTGCCCAGTCAAGTTCCTTGTTTATAAACCCGGTCCCGGAACTTATCACTACCACGTCCGCGCCGCCCATTTCGGAAATCAACTCTTTTAACAGGCACATGGCCGCAGGCTGGGAGATATCAAGGCGCTTAATGTGTATTTTTCCTGGGAATTCCCTCTGAAGTTCCTGCAGAAGTTCCAGCCTTCTTCCGGCTATGCCTACGGTGTAGCCGTAGCCTGCCATCAGTTTGGCCAGCTCCTTCCCGATACCGGACGTTGCCCCGATTACTATTGCCTTCTTCATAATAGTCAAATCACCGCTGTTCAGTTAGAATTCGCTGTGAACCAAATTGCTCAGCGCCCCCGCTGTCCCTGCACGATAAGCAAGGCGGACTGCTGGCAGTTCCCGGCCGCGTCTGGAAGCATAATACGCCTGCCATTCTTTATACAATCCGCTCCAGGGATTAATTTCCAGCCCTGATAAGCCGCGGTAAACGCCCCGGCCTCGCCGAAGGAAACGCTTGCGGAATGTATTCCGTCCCGTTCGTTCGCGCTGTTAAACGACCGCTTTAGCAGCGCAGTTGGTTTGCCCCAGTCAACGCCGTTCACAGAGGAACGAAGATATATTTTTTTGTAGCCATAGGGGAACCTGGCGCGCGCCGAGCGCAGTTCGTTCAGGCCAGAGTATGCCAGGAAATATTTACCGCCGTAAAAGCTCACATCGGGCATGTTCGTATTAAGCAATACGGGATTTGCGGTTACAACTCTGGAACAAGGCACTTTGTTGAAAATATTATTAAAACAAACGCGGCCAAGCCCAAGCTGGGCTATATCTTTCAACGGCTGGTCGGGAGCCAGAGGCTGCCTGGCGCGGATTCCTACATAATAGATCTCGAACCTGTCCAGATCCGGACGGTAGACAAGGCTTGGTTCCTGCGTGTTCTCTCTGTCAAAGCCCGAGCCAGTGTCGTTGTTCCGCGGTATAACGGGGTTTTTGCGCAGGCGCTTAAACACTACGGCTGTGTTCAGAAGGTCGGCGGCGAGGTTCTTTGAGTCCAGCGAGGCCACCCCTATCTGGTATCTTTTATTCTCCAGCGGAAGTTTGGGCCAGGCGCTATAGGCAAGATAATAGGTGTTTCCCCTTTTTGCCACCGAGGGTGTTTCCACATAATTGTTATCCCAGGAAGCGGCCGAAGGC
>DAOPZW010000278.1:0-2452 GCA_035353595.1 Elusimicrobiales bacterium
GCGGCGGGACAGGCGCATCCAACGCTTCGGACGGCGGCGGCGGCGGCGGGGCTTACTGCGCCGGCTTTGTAGAAGTAACCGCGGCTAATGCTACGGTAACCGTCGGGGCGGCAGGGACGGCTAACGGCGGGGCCGGAGGAGCGAGTAGTTTCCAAGGAGTAACTACGCTTACCGCCGCAGGCGGAACCGGCACCACAAGTAATGCCGGCGGCGCAGGTGGAGCAACTCCCGGCGGCGGGTGTCTGATAGCTCTTGCAGGGCAGACCGGCGGAGTGGGACTTGTTGCTACAGCCGACAGCGCTGGCAGCGGTGACGGCGGCAACAGCCCTTTTGGAGGCGCCGGCGGAAAAGGCGTTCCAGGTTCCAACGCGACCGGGACGAACCTTGCCGGGGCCGCCGGCCAGGTGCCCGGCGGCGGCGGGGCAGGCGGCAAGGAAACAGGCGCAGGCGGCGCCGGAGCCTTAGGTCTGGTTATAGTGATGTATTAAATTGAAAGTTTAATGTGAGATTGTTAGTTAGGCGCCGGGACGCATAACTGTTATGAATATGCACGGATGTAAAGAAATCTTCACTATGAAGATTAACGGAGGGAAACTGCTGCTTGGCTCTTTGCTGGCTTGTAGCTCTTTTGCCTTCGCGGGTTCTTTCGACGGCGCGGCTAATAAAGTTCTGCCCGGCGTGGTAAATTCCGGCGGGCAGGGCGGCGTGGCTTCCGGCAGCCATAACCTTATTGGCGATGCCTGCGAAATAGGCCGGTCTTCATTCACCTCCACAAATCACATCCTGTATTCCGGTTTCGGCAGCCTTGTGGCCTGGCCGGAGACCGTTCCTAACCTTTCCGCTTCCGCCGACGCCACTCCGGGCGTTATAGCTCTTGCCTGGACGGCGCCCAAGGCCGATGGTTCCACCGGCACCGCAGCCGCCTATGAGATACGTTACTCCAGTACGGCGGCGGAATCTCCGGCTATGACCGAAGCGCAGTTCTGGCTGTCCGCTTCCGCCGCGGGCAAGACCACAGTTCCCTCTCCCGGCCCCAACGGCGCCTCCGAGCAGCTCAATATTCCGGGGCTGCTGGGCGGCACCACCTATTACTTCGCCGTAAAGGCCAGGGCTTCCTGGGACGCCTGGGGTTACCTGTCCAACGGCGCCACCGCCCAGACCAGGCTCTATCCGCCTGCTTTCGACAGTTTCCAGAGCGTGGCCGCGGACTCTATACAATTCCGCTGGACGGCCAGCGGCAACGGTTCCCAGGGCGTCAAGTACCGCGTTCTGGTCTCCACCGCGCCGGACCCGTTCAACCCGGGGGGAGCGGTAGTGACCAGTTCAGACACCTATAACCAGTTCCTCAGCTCCGCGGGTCTCTTTGCGAGCACCACTTACTATTTCGCAGTGGCGGGCGTTAACTATGACGGCGTAGAAACGGCCTATACCGGGATCCAGTCCACAGCGACACTGCCTGATACAACGCCGCCGTCCGCTCCCGCGTATGCTTCGCCCGCCGACGCTTCCTGGCATAACAGCGCGGGCATGACGTTCGCGTGGGGCGGCGCTTCCGACGGGCTATCCGGACTGTCTGGCTATCTGTTCGATCTCTCCACGCTTGCGGCACAGGATTTCTCGGTGATATATTATTCTTCGGAAACTGCGAACCTTTCCGTTTCAACGGGGCCGTTCGCGGCTGCAAAGCATTACTACTGGCGTGTCCGCGCAAAAGACAATGCCGGGAATTATTCCGTCGGTTGGTCGACCTGGTCTGTTGAGTTTGAGTTTACCGCGCCTGCGCCGAACCCTCCCGGTGGCAATGCGTCCGCCGACTCGCCGTCGCAGGTCACCTGGACGGCGACTGCGCCTTCCGACGCCGGCGGTTCAGGGCTTTCCGCCACGCCGTATTCGTTCGATAACGGTGGCGCCTGGCAGGCAAACGGAACTTTCGTGAAATCGGACTGCGACGCCAACACACCGTACGCTAAAACGATAAAATATCGGGATAATGCCGGCAATCGGACGGCCGGCACGGAAATTGTAAAATACTCGCTGGCCGCGGCGCCATCCGAAGCCGGTATAACCTGCAATAAATCCACGAAAACTGCGTCTGGCGCATCGCTGTTCACATTCAATGCGGTATTCGGCGCGGGAAGCTTCGAATATCTGAAATACAAATGGGATACTGCCCAGGCGGAGAGTGACTGGCCAGATACCTGGCCAGGATGGGCGCTGTCTTTGAACGCGCTGCCCCAGGGTACCAGTTATTACCTGCACTTAAAAGCGTATAACTACGAGGAGGAAGCGAATGCGGCTACGCTTACCAAGGGGCCCTATTGGTATCAGAACGACAATCTTTCGGCGGCGATGGATACGAACGAGACCGGCGCGCAGTTCGGCGGCGGCCTGGTGCGATCGTCGGTCACGATAGTCGGAGCGGGCGATCCGGCCTTTTTGGAACTTAAAATCC
>DAOPZW010000279.1:0-2448 GCA_035353595.1 Elusimicrobiales bacterium
CGCCGGTCAGCGCGGCATACGCCACGAAAACCACGGCCCCGGCCAGGTTCAGCACCCTCAGCCGCAGCACATTGCTGGTAAGCAGCGAAACCGCCACCAGTGCCGAAGCGGCATAGCCTATCAGTTCGGTCATTCCTTTATTATACCTGTAGGGTCCGTGCCGCCGCAACAGCCGGCGGCGGGTTCTGCCCGGCGCGGGCGTTTTGATACAATAAAAGGTATGAAAAGGCTATTCCCTATCCTGCTGGCTATCGCCGGCCCCGCGTTCTTTTGTTCTCCGGCCCGCCCGGCGGAGGATTCCTGTTCGCGCTGTATCGTGGTTTACGGCGACACCAGGACCAACCACGACGTGCATAAAAAAATAACGGAGCTGATAACGGCGAGAAAGCCGGAGGCTGTTTTCCATGTGGGAGATATGGTCAGCGACGGACGCGAGGCCAAAGACTGGGCTAAATTCGCCGAGATCACCGCGGACCTGAGGGGTAAAACCCGGTTCTACCCGGTGCGCGGCAACCACGAGCAGCTTGCGCCCGGCTATTTCACTTTCTTCGGCCTCGAGGACTGGACGCCCTGGTATTCCGCGGACCTCCGCGGCATACATTTTATCGTGCTAGACAGCGAAACGCCGTTCTGGAAAGGCACGGCCCAGTATAAATGGCTGCTGAAGGATTTAAAGGCCGCCGCGGCCTCGCCGGAAAACAAGTATATTGTGGCGCTGCTGCACCGGCCGGTTTACAGCACCAGCGAGCACGGGACCAATGACCTGCCCGTAGTGGCCGAGGCGCTGGTGCCGCTGTTCGAGCAGTACGCCGTGGACGCGGTCTTTTCCGGCCACGACCACGATTACGAGCGCTCTTACAAGGACGGGATCTATTACGTGGTGACCGGCAGCGGCGGGGCGCCTTTATACGAGCAGAAATCCACCAGTACCGTCAGCCAGGTCTTCGCGAAGAAATATCACTATCTCGCGCTTTCCGTTGAGCCGGGCGGCCTGAAGGCGGAAGTGTTCGACGATTCCGACGCGCTTATAGACAGTTTCGAAATGAAGGCTAACGCGAGGAAAATAAAATGAAATTCGTTTTTTCACATAATAACTTCAACGTGCTGGACCTGGAAAAAAGCCTGAAGTTCTATAAAGAGGCGCTGGGCCTCGCCGAAACCCGCCGGGTAAACGCGCCCGACGGCAGTTTTATCCTGGTCTTCCTGGGCGACGGCGCTACCCCGCATAAGCTGGAACTGACGTGGATGCGCGACCGCAGAGAGAAATACAACCTCGGCGACAACGAGATCCACCTGGCCTTTACCGTGGCGGAGTATAAAGAGGCCCGCGAACTGCATAAGAAAATGGGCTGCGTCTGCTACGAGAACGAAGCCATGGGTATCTATTTCATCGAGGACCCCGACGGCTACTGGCTGGAGATACTCCCGGCCGGACGCGCGGCATGAACTGCCCGCGCTGCGGACGGCCCTTTAATAATTTTTTGTGGAAATATCCTTGTTTTTTTTGTATCCTATTACACGTAACTGCGGGGTCGTGGTGTAGCCTGGTTTAACACGTCGCCCTGTCAAGGCGAAGACCGCGGGTCCAAATCCCGTCGACCCCGCCAAATTTCGAAGCCCGGAATCTGGCAATAAAGAACCCCTCTCCCGAGGGGTTCTTTTATTTATGTCCCGGCGGCCGCGGTTCAGGGCATTTTAAGGAAGGCTTTGAGCGGGGCGAAGAAGGCGGTGAACATGCCCCGCGCGTCGGACAGCGCTATGGCCACGCCCATCAGCGATTCGCCGGCTATGATGCCGGAGCTCACCGGCACGATGTACTTCTCGGCCAGCGGCTTATTGGTCTTCTCCAGGATCAGCGCTATAAGGCCGCCGATGAACATGGAGAAAGAATTCCAGAACGGGATCACCATGGACAGGCCCAGGCCCATGGCCGACGGGATATATTTGCGGTGCTTGGGGAAGAGCAGCTCCAGCGCCGGGATGATTATGCCGACCAGGCCGCCCACTATCATGCCCATGCGGGCCGCCGGGTGCAGCGAGTGCACGCCGTTGGACAGCAGTTTGGCCACCGCGGCCCACACCTGCGCCGAGGGGGCCGGCCACTGTTCGGAGCCCAGCGCCGCGGCATTGGGCACCAAAATATAGAAAGCGGGCACCACCACCAGTGTGCCGGCGAAGATGCCGAAGAACTGCGCCAGGAACTGCTGGCGCGGGTTGGCCCCCAGCAGGTAGCCGCTCTTCAGGTCCACCAGCAGGTCGGCGGTGGAGCCGGCCGCGCCCGCCGTGACCGAGGCGGTCATAAGGTTGGTGGTCATGTTGGTGGGGGCCAGCACGCCGAAGGTCAGCTGGGTGATCTTGCCCATCGCGCCTATCGGGGTGATGTCAGACTCGCCGGTGGCGCGCGCGGCTACGATGGCGAGGAAGAAGGTCATGATCACGGCCACCAGC
>DAOPZW010000280.1:0-2435 GCA_035353595.1 Elusimicrobiales bacterium
GCGTGAGCCTGGGCGTGGCGCCCGGCTCGCGCCAGGTGCTGCAGATGCTGGCCCGCAAAGGCGCCATAGCGAACATGCTGGACTCCGGCGCGCGCCTGCTGGAGAGCGCCTGCGGCTTCTGCATAGGCAACCACTTCTCGCCCAAGAGCGGCGGCGTTTCGCTGCGCACTTCCAACCGCAACTTCGAGGCCCGCAGCGGCACCGCCGACGCGCAGGTTTACCTGGTAAGCCCCGAGGTGGCCGCGGTGGCCGCCGTAACCGGCAAGTTCACCGACCCGCGCAAGGCCGGCATACCCTTCCCCGCCGTGAAAGAGCCCGCCGCTTTCCTGGTGGACGACTCGATGTTCATCAAGCCCTCGCCCGAAGGCGCGCGGACGGAAGTTTTCCGCGGGCCCAACATAGGCGAGCCGCCCAAGAACGACAGGATGCCAGAGCAGCTTAACGGCAGCGTGATGATAGTGGTGGGGGATAAGATCACCACCGACCACATCATGCCCGCCGGCGCGCGGCTGAAGTACCGCTCCAATGTGCCGAAGTACGCGCAGTACGTGTTCGAGAACGTGGACGGCACCTTCCCGAAACGCTGCCTGGAAAGCAAGGCGGCCGGCTTCCACAATGTGATAGTGGCCGGCGAATCCTACGGGCAGGGCTCCAGCCGCGAGCACGCGGCCATGTGTCCCATGTACCTGGGCGTTAAGGCCGTCGTAGCGAAGTCGTTCGAGCGCATCCACGCGGCGAACCTGCTCAACTTCGGCATAGCGCCGCTCACCTTCAAGAACCCGGCGGACTACGCCTCCCTGCAGGCGGGCGACAAGCTCACCTGCGCCGACTGGCGCGCCGCGGCGGCCGAGGGTAGGCCGGTTGTGCTCAAGAACGCGCGCACCGGCGCGTCCGTGGAATGTGTCTGCGCGCTGTCGGCGCGCCAGCGGGCCATCCTGACGGCGGGCGGGCTCCTCAACCAGACTACGGGGAAATAAGGATTGCTGGATAAACTGGCGCGTCTTGCGGGTAAAAGCCCGCAAGGCGCCGCCTTAAGCGGAAGAATATAAGGAAATAATTATGGCACAACGCGCAATAAGAGAGTACGAAGGCAAGAAGATGCTTTTTGACGGACTGGCCAAATACCTGCCCTCTTTCGAAGGCAGATCGAAGAGGCTTGTCCTGGTCAGGCCCGATACCGACCCCAAAAAACTTTTGAAGGACAATCCCTGGCTGGCCAGGGAAAAGCTTGTGGTGAAACCCGACCAGCTGTTCGGCAAGCGCGGCAAACACGGGCTTATCTGCCTCAACGCCGACTGGAAAACCGCGTGGGCGTGGATCTCCGACCGGATGAACAAGACTGTGACGGTGGGCAAGACCACCGGCCAGCTGAAGGATTTCCTGATAGAGCCTTTCACCCCGCACAAGGACGATGAGGAAGGTTACGTAGCCATACGCGCCATGCGCGACAGCGATATGATCTATCTCTCGCCCAAAGGCGGCATCTACGTGGAAGAGAACTGGAATACCGTAAAAGAGACCGCGGTGCCGATACTCTCTTCGATAGACGACGTGAAGCTGAACATGCCGGACCTGGCGCAGCGCACGCCGCAGGTGGAGGAATTCGTCCGGGCACTCTATAAGGTGTACGCCGATTACGGCTTCACCTACCTGGAGATCAATCCTTTCACCTTCTCCGGCAACGACATAGTGGCGCTGGACCTGGTGGCCCGCGTAGACGATACCGCGGCCTTCGAATGCGCCAAGGTCTGGGGCGACCTGGAATTCCCGGCCGCCTTCGGCCAGACGCATACCCCGGAGGAGGATTTCATCCGGAGCCTGGACGAAAAGACCGGCGCCAGCCTGAAGCTTACGATGCTGAACCCCAAAGGGCGCATCTGGAACATGGTGGCCGGCGGCGGCGCGTCCGTGATCTACGCCGACACCGTCTGCGACCTGGGCTATTCCAAGGAGCTGGCCAACTACGGCGAATACTCCGGCGATCCGTCGGCCGAAGACACCTACCAGTACGCGCGCACCGTCCTGGACCTGATGACCCGGGACGCCTCAGTTAAAGGCAAGGTGCTGATCATCGGCGGCGGCATAGCCAACTTCACGGACGTGGCCAAGACCTTCAAGGGCATCATTAAAGCCCTCACCGAGTATAAGGCCAAACTTATAGAACACAAAGTGAAGATCTATGTGCGGCGCGGCGGCCCCAACTACAAGGAAGGCCTGGAGAACATGCGCAAGCTGGGCGCGACGCTCGGTTTGCCGATAGAGGTCTATGGCCCCGAGACCCATATGACCGCGGTAGTATCGATGGCCCTGGGAGGCAAAAAGAAATGAAACCCGAACTTTTCACCAAAGACACCACAGCGATAGTTTACGGCTACCACACCAACGCCATCCAGCGCATGCTGGACTTCGATTACGCCTGCGGCCGCAAGGTCCCT
>DAOPZW010000281.1:0-2420 GCA_035353595.1 Elusimicrobiales bacterium
ACACCGCCGTCAAAAGCCGTTTCCTTACCGGTTCCGGAATGGCGCTGCTGTATCTTCGTATCTCGCTGGGCGTAGCCTGGCGCTACGCTTTACAGCTGAAGCGTTTCGGCTGGTCGCCTCTGGCCTACGCGCGGTTCCTCGTCCGCGCGGGGCGCCTGCTCCTTGTTTTTTTGCATAATAAGCCCGTCAGGGTCTTCAACGGCTGGAAAGTGGACCTGTACCTGCCGGCCTATCCTTCGCCCGCTTTTTTCGCGGCGCTGGAATCCAAGTTGCTGCGCACGCCGCCGGGGCCGATCACCGTCGTGCTTTCCATCACTAAAGCCTGCTCTTACAAATGCAGCCATTGTTATCAGCGCCGGGACGAAGGCGCGGACCTGCCCGAAGACCTGCTCCTGACGACGGCGCGGGCGATGCAGGACAGCGGCGTGGCGATGTTCGATATAGAAGGCGGCGAGCCGCTGCTGCGCCTGCCGCGCCTGCTGAACCTGCTGCGGAGTTTCGACGGGCGCGCCGAGCTGTGGGTCAACACCAGCGGGGCCGGGCTGACCGCGGACGCGCTGGCGCAGCTGAAGGCCGCGGGGCTCTTCGGGCTGATGGTCTCCATTCATTCGCCCGAGCCGGCGCTGCACGACGCCATGACGGGCGTGCCCGGCGCGCACGAGGCCGCCTGTAACGCCGTAAGGCTTTGCAGGGAAGCCGGCCTGGCGGCCGCGGTGAACAGCGTGCTGTCCGAAGACGAGCTGCGCGGCGGCGGGCTGGCGCGCCTTATGGACCTGGCTCGCGCGCTCGACGCCGATTTCGTGCAGCTTATCCACCCGAAGCCCGCCGGCAACTGGCTGGGGCGCCGCGAGAACATGCAGCAGGACCCCGCGGTGCTGGCGTTCATCCGCCGCAGCCACGCCGAGTATAACGCCGCCCCCAACGGCTATCCCTGCCTGGCGTCCCAGGTCTTTGAAGAGGCCGAAGACCGGCTCGGCTGCACCGCCGGGGCCGTAGACCGTTTTTACCTCAACGCGAACGGGGAAGTGCAGCCCTGCGAGTTCCTCAATATTTCCTTCGGCAATGTGCGGGAGGAGCCTTTCGGCTCCATCCTTGAGCGCATGCGCTCCTGTTTCCCCGTGCCCTGCACCGACTGGCTGTGCTGCACTCAGTCGGCCGGCATAGACCGGCTGCTGCGCGAACACAACCTTTCGCGGACGCCGCTGCCCTGGCCCGTGACAAAAAAACTCGTAGAAAAATGGAACAGGGGCAGGCCCACATCGCTTTACCGCAGCCTCGGCATCTACGAGTGAATCGCCGCCGATAACAGCAGGCCGTACTGCGCGGCCGCCCGGCGCGGGGGTGTATTTAGATTTTAAAGAAACTCCGGCTTTGTAAAGTTTGCACGGAAGTTATACATACAGTTATAATATTAAAAGTCGGCGTGTCTCCCTGAATTTTCACGAGATCCCCGACCGGGCGGCGCCCGGCGGGCTTAGGCGCGTATGTGGATAACTTATTCCCTTTTATCGGCGCTGTTCTCCGCTTTGTGCGCCATACTTGAAAAAAAAGCGCTGTTCAAGCTGGCCCCGTTCGACTTTTCGCTGGCTCTTTACGCCTGCCTGGCGGCGCTATTCGCGGCGGCCTTCCTGCTGACCGGCGGGAACTTCGCCGCCATAGGCCCGCGCGAGCTTGCCTCCATTTACGTTAAATCGCTTGCCAACGTGGTCTCTTTCCTTTTTATCATGAACGGGATACGCCGGATGGAGCTGAGCGCGGGGCTGCCGCTGCTGCTGCTGGCGCCGGCGCTGGTGGCGGTAACGGCCTACGCGCTTTTCGGCGACGCGCTCAGCGCCCGGCAGGCCGGCGGGATAGCGCTGATAACGGCAGGCGGATACCTGCTCGTGCGCGGCAGGAGCGGCGCCGGCCGCGCCGGCGACATGCGCGCCTATCTGTATTATTGCGCCGCGCTGCTGGTCCTTACGGCCTCCTCGCTACTTAACCGCTACATCCTGGTTTCCAGGAACGTACCTCCGCTGCCTTTCGCGGCGGCGGAACATCTGCTGGCGCTGGCTAACTTCCTTCCGGCGGCGCTGCTGCTGCGGCGTTCCCCGGCGCCCGCCCTGCTGGCGCTGCGCTCGGCGCCCCTGGCCATTGGCGGCACGGCCGCGGGCACGGCCCTGTACCGCTACTTCGAGGTGGCCGCCATGGCGCAAGCCAGCCCGGCGCTGGTGGTTGCCCTCAAGCGCCTGTCGGTGGTGATGGCGGTGCTGATAGGCGGGAAGCTCTTCAGGGAAAAGGACGTGGCGCGCCGCAGCGCGGCCGCGCTGATCATGTTCGCCGGCGTGTGGCTGATAATCAGATGACCCCGGGCGCGCATCGCGCGCCCGGGGTCATCGCGGCAAAACCCGCCGGGGCCGGCTTATTTTTTAAGTTCTTCT
>DAOPZW010000282.1:0-2415 GCA_035353595.1 Elusimicrobiales bacterium
CCCGGCGTTTCCGTTTCACACTCCTATTCCCGCAACGGATCGGCGGACCTGGACCCCGCCAATAATTACAATCTCGGCATCACCGCCTCGGAAACGCTGTTCAGCATGAAGTCATACGCCGAAACGGCGGGCCTGCTGAAATCCTCGGAAAAAGCGGACCTGGACCTGCGCGCCGCCTTGGCGGATACCCGCAAAAACCTGCTGGCAGCTTTTATAACAACGCTTTATGCCCAGGAAAAAATACGCGTTGCGGACACCATCGTGGCAATACGCGAGAAAAGCGCCGAGATGACCGGGCTTAAATATGACAGCGGCAGGGAAAGTTACGGCAACCGTTTGCGCGCGGAAGCCCAACTGGCACAGGCCAAGGCGGATCTGGCCCAGGCAAAACGCGATCTTGATTCCGCCCGCCGCGCCCTTGCCGCGCATAGCGGCGCCGATGAGTATAGCGTTCTCTCGGCCTCCGGCGCTTTGTCCGTTCCCGCGGCCGTCGCCGGGCTGGATATAGACAAGGCGGCGCTGGCCATGCCCGGCGTTCTGTCCGTTAAAAAAACCCTGGAACTGTACCAGTTGAAGGCGAAGCAAACGGGGGCGGACCTGTTCCCTACTCTGACGGCCAGCCAGGGACTTAACTGGGCCGGGCCCGCTGAAGCGTCCCTAAGCCGTTCCTGGTCCCTGGGACTTTCGTTATCCTGGCCGCTATTCAGCAAAGGCCCCTCTTACTATAAAAACTCTCTGGCCGCCGCCAACAGCAATGCGCGGAAAGCGGAGCAGGACTACCGCGGCGCGGTTCTGAACGCCAAGGCCGAGCTTGGGGCCGCCCTGGCCGCCCTGGGGACGGGAATTGAGAATGTCAGCACCGCCGACCTCCTGCTGAACGCCGCAAGGCAGCGCTATTCGGAAGCGGAAACGCAGTATCTGGTAGGCACCTTGTCTTTTCAGAACTGGGAGGATGTGGAAACCGAACTGGTCTCGTCCGAACAGACCTATCTGAACTCGCTCAGGTCGGTAAATACGGCCCGCGCGGAAGTGGACAGACTGTTGGGAATCCCTCTCGGAGACTGACCTCTATGAAAAAAGTAATTGCCGCAGTGCTGTTGGTTTCCGCCGCCGCCGCGGCATATTGGTTCTTTCACGGAAAAAAAGCTCCCGACGGTCCAAGCTTCATTCCTGTTACCGCCGCGCGCGGCGAGATAACGGACGTGGTGGATACCACCGGCTCGGTGGCGCCGTTGAACCGCGTAGTGGTAAAACCGGCGGTAGCCGGCAGGGTGGACCAGCTGCTGGTTGAAGAGGGTGATAAGGTAAAGAGCGGCCAGATCCTGGCCTATCTCAGTTCCACGGACCGGGTGGCCATCCTTGACGCCGCGCGCGCGAAGGGCGAAGGCACGCTGGCCAAATGGGAGAACACGTATAAACCCACGCCCGTCCTTTCCCCGCTGGACGGGACGGTGATAAAGCGCGGCGTGGTGAAAGGGCAGACGCTGGACACCACCACGGAGATGTTCGCCCTTTCCGACGACCTGATAGTAGTGGCGCAGGTGGACGAGTCGGACATAGGCCGGATAAAGGCGGGACAGCGCGCCATTATCACGCTTGACGCTTATCCCAAGAGCGAGACGCCGGGCGCTGTTTTCCAGATCTTGCGCGAGGGCGTAACGGTGAGCAATGTGATCACATATTCGGTAAAAATACGCCCGGACCGCGCGCCTTCATATTTCGCGTCGGAGATGTCGGCCAATATCAAGGTGATAGTAAGCCGCAAACCGAATGCCGTGCTGCTGCCCGCAACGGCGCTGACCGATAAAGAGGATGGTACTCGCTGCGTCTATAAAGGCTCGCCGGAGAACCCGGCGCTGAGCCCGGTGAAAACAGGGTTGGACGACGGGACAAATGTGGAAATACTGTCGGGCGTAGCCGCGGGAGAGACGATTTTTGTGCCGGCCAATGGCGATAATCCCCAGCAGGCGGCCGCGGATTCAGCTAACCCGTTCATGCCTTCGGGCCCCAAGAAAACGACCACTAAATCCGGGAAAACGTCATCCGACATGGGCCCGCCCCCGATGTGAGCCTATGACCGAAAAGATCGTTCCGCTGCTGCAAGTCAAGGGCATTAAAAAGATCTACGATCTCGGCGATAGCCGCATCGAGGTGCTTTGCGGCATAGACCTGGAGATCCGGGAAGGCGAGTTCGTGGCCATCATGGGGCCGTCCGGCTCCGGGAAATCCACGCTGATGCATATGCTGGGGCTGCTCGACCGCCCGTCGTCGGGCGAGTATTATATCGGCGGGCGGGAGGTACTGTGCCTTTCCGACGAGGAAACGGCATTCCTGCGTTCGCGGACCATAGGGTTTATTTTCCAGCAGTTCAACCTGCTCTCCAGGACCACCGCCGTGGATAATGTGGCCCTGCCG
>DAOPZW010000283.1:0-2413 GCA_035353595.1 Elusimicrobiales bacterium
CTGCAACGCCAAAGGGATGATCAAGGTATCCATGGTCCGCGAGAGCTTCATCGAAGCCAACTACAAGGACCTGTCCCGGGACGTCGCCGCGGGCAAGGGCGAATTCGTGAACAATCTCGCCAGCCTTTACAACATCGCCCCGGCCAACTCCGGGAAGTTCGTAGAGCTGCTGCAGAAGAACCACAACACCATCTTCGCCGCCAACAACGCGAAGACCGCCGTTAACGAGATCAACAGGCTTGTTAACAGCATATA
This sequence comes from Elusimicrobiales bacterium, assembly GCA_035353595.1. GTDB lineage: Bacteria > Elusimicrobiota > Elusimicrobia > Elusimicrobiales > UBA9959 > UBA9959. The sequence continues at coordinate 256 of DAOPZW010000283.1, forward strand.
ATACGTAAAGTGCCGAAGATGATCAGAGAACGGGCCGGCTGGATAAAACCTCCGGTCCGTTTTTTGCTTCTTTTCCTTCTGCTGGCTCCTGCCCAGGCCGGCGCCATCAGCCCGGAAAACGAACTCCGGCGGCTGACGCTCCGGCAGGCCTCCGCAAAAGCGGAGGCCTGGAAAAGCACCTACTGGCTTAAGCTGCTTTACTACGAGAAAAATATTTTCGGCCGGTACCGCAGCCCTTCGGTAAATCCCCGTTTCTTCCTGTCAAAGTGGGGCAATATCAATCCGCGCCTGGAGCTGGAAGCCGCCATCGACGGGCTTTTTTTTGAGGGCGCGCCCGACGATAGTCCCGAATGCCAGTTCCCGGAGCGCTACCTGTGGCTGCGGGAAAAGTTCAAGCTCCCGGCCGCCCTGTTCCCGCCGCCGGTGTGTAAAAATTTTGAGGAATGGAAAGCCGGGCTGGACCCGGAATCCGTCAGCCTGCTTTTCGCGGCGGGCTATCTTAATAATCCCTCGACGCTTTACGGCCATACTTTCCTGCGCCTGCATAAGCGCGGCGCCGCCGGGGCGGACCTGCTCGATTATACCATCAACTACGCCGCCACCGCCGACGCGGAGAATGGCATTTTTTTCGCGCTGAAGGGCCTGGTGGGCGCTTATCCGGGCCAATTCTCCACCATCCCGTATTATCTCAAGATCCAGGAATACCACAATATCGAGAACCGGGACCTCTGGGAATTCCCCCTCAGCCTGACGCAGGAGGAGATAGACCGGCTGCTGCGGCATTCGTGGGAGCTGGGAAAGGCTTCCTTTCCTTATCTGTTCTTCACGCGCAACTGCTCCTGGCAGCTGCTGCCTCTGCTGGATATAGCCAAGCCTGAGCTGCAGCTCTCCCGGCAGTTTAAATTCTGGGTCATTCCTTCCGATACCGCCAAAGCGGTGCTCGCCGCCTCGCCGGCTGCCTCGCCCGTCTGGCGCCCTTCCTTGTGGAAGACGCTGGCCTGGAAAAGAAGCCAGCTTTCGGAGGCTGAAAAGGCCTCCGTGCTGGAACTGGCCCTGGGCAGCCAGGGCGACGAGTTTTACCGGCTCAGGACTGAAAGCACTCATCGCAAAGCGGCGGTGCTTGAAGCCGCGGCTGATTACTTGAGCTGGCGGTTCTACGCCCGGCGCATAGGCAAGGCCGAACTGGACGAGCGCACCGATCCCGTACTGGCGGCGCGCGCGCCGTTGGGGCAGCAATTCACTTTTTCCGGAACGCCGCCGCAGCCGCCGTCGCTGCTGGACGCGCACAAAAGCCTGCGGTTGGGCGCCGGGCTTGTTGCGCTGGCCGGCGGCGGTCCCGCCTACGAAGTCCAGGGCCGCTTTGCCGTGCAGGACCTGCTGGATGCGCCGGAGGGCTACCTGCCCGACGCCGCCCTGGAAATGGGGAATCTGCGGCTGCGCTATGAGCCGCGCTACAACCGGTTCTATGTGAAGGAAGGCAGGCTGGCCCACATCATCAGCCTGAACCCGTGGGATGACTGGGTGCGGCGCCAGTCCTGGGAACTTTCCGCCGGCGTGGAGCAGGCCGGCGAGACGGGCCGCCAGAGCGGCCGGGCGGCCGTCTGGGCCATGAGCGCGGGTTCGGGGCTGGCGGTTGAAGCCGAGGGCGCGTTGCGCCAGCTCTGGTACGCCATGGCCGTGGCCGACAGCGCCTTCGGCCCGGCTTTGAACGCTAACTGGCGGTTGGGCGCGGGCCTGAAAGCCGGCGTGCTGGCCGACAGCGGCCCGCTGCGCCTGCTGGCGGAAGCCCGCTATATCGGTTATCTTGCCGGCGATACCCGCCCCCTGTGGGCGGGTGCCGCCGGGGCTTCCTGGCGGCTGACCCGCGACCGCTCCGTCCGCCTCGAATATTCCTGGCGCGGGCCGGCGCGCGAGGCCGGGCTCTATTTCCACCAGTTTATCTCGCCGCCGTAAACAGGTCCGGATGAAATTAAAATTGCCCGCCTTGCTGCTTTCAGGCGCCGCGCTGTGCGGCTGCACTCATTTGTTCTTTCAGCCTTCGAGATCTCTCTTTTCCGACCCTGCGGCGTCGGGCGTTAAATACGAGGTGATAAAATTCGCGGCGGCCGACGGGACGCAGCTGACCGGGATGTATTTCCCCCCGCCCGGGACGCCCCTG
>DAOPZW010000284.1:0-2412 GCA_035353595.1 Elusimicrobiales bacterium
TTACGCGGCCGGCAAGATCTACGCTTTCACGATAGAGCTTGAAGGCAGGGGCTTCTACCCCGGCGCGGCCATCATAACCAGCGCCGTTGAAAAGAACATCAAAGCCGCGGTTTATCTGCTGAGCGTTACCGATAACCCCAAGAAAGTGCTGTAACAGGCTGCTTTCCCTCAAAATAAGAAACCCGGGCTTTCCCGGGTTTTTTATTGTTTTATTCCCGTTCCTATTTAAGCGTGAGCGTATAAGACCTTTCTTTGCGGACCGGGTAATAGGATTCTTTGGCTTTCGCCAGGCCCGGCAGTTCCAGGTCGCTTTCCTTATTAATAAAGACGTAGTTGGCGGGCAGGCTTTTGGCCAATTCATTGTCCAGGAACTGGTAAAGTCCTTTGAAGTTATCCAGGGCTTTCTCGAAATTAAGCACAAAAGTGTCCCGGGACAGCCGCGAGCCCAGCGCGAAACCGCAGACTTCGCCGTCTATCTGCACCAGCACGCCCAGCAGGCCCAGGGGCGCCAGGTTGTTCAGGGCGGCAATGATGGCTTTGCGCTCGCAATTGAGCATCTCCAGGCGGGCGCCGGCTTCCGGGTCGTGAGACCAGCGGTCCAGCACGCTGAGGCAGAGCCCGCTGTTCTTCGCCGTTATGGGCTGCACTTCCACCTTGCGCAGGGCGGCCGTATTCTTCCTGAACTGCGCGATAAGGTTGCGCTTTTTGGAATATTTGTGCCCGGCCAGTTCGGCCAGGTCGCGGGTGCCGTAAATGTAATCCATGAAGCCGGGCTGCTCGGCTATGGTGAACAGCTTTTCCAGCGCCGCCCTGTTGGGCTCGACGTAGCAGCCGGGGATATAATAAAAAGGGTCGCGCCGGTTGCGGGCTGAGACCGCCGCCAGTTCGGCGGGGGCTACGGCGCGCAAGGGGGCGGGCAGCGGCATCAGCAGGCGGCGGGCGGCGGGAGGCTTCAGGTCTGTTTCGGCCAGCAGCAGCAGGTCGCCGTCCGTCTTCCAGGCCACGTCGTACTGGCAGTGGTTCCAGATTATCACCGAGGCCAGCGAATACTCGCACAACGGGTAATTGTGCAGTTCGAAATGTTTGCACAGGCCGGCGTAATCTTCCGGCTTTAAGCGGTTAAACATGTGTGCCTTTTGCCAGCATGGGGCTGGCATGTTTCAGCGGCGTGAACCCCAGGCGGGCGTAAAAAGGGGCGGAATTGTCCTGCGCTATCAGGCCCAGCCATTTTATGCCGTCGGCCTTGAGCCGCTTTTGCAGGGCCCGGATAATGGCCGAGCCCGCGCCGGCGCCCCGCAGCGGACTAAGCACGGCCACGTCCTGGATATAGGCGTCGGAGGCGCCGTCGCTGATGGCGCGGCCAATGCCTATCAGCCGGCCGTCCTGTTCCGCCACCACGAAGCAATGGCTGCCCTTTATCAGGCGCCGCAGCAGGGCTGGCTTGTCGCCGGGCGTCCACCAGCCCTGGGCGCGGTAAATTGTTATAATTCGCTTAAGGTCGGCCGCGCTGGCGGTCTTTATAAATCGTAATTTAAGGCTGGCCGGCATATACAGGCATAATATCAATCTTAGCGGCCGGCGGCAAACGCCAGGGAGGGAATATGTACACGGAAGAAAAGAACGGGCTTCAGCTTTTAAGGTTCGATAATTTCAAGGACCTGGCCGGCGTCGCCTGCGCCGTTTCCACGCGGCAGGGCGGCTTTACCTCCGGGCCTTTCGGCGGGCTTAACCTGGGCTCCTTCTCCGGAGATAACCCCGAGGCCGCGGCAAAGAACCTGGGCCTGTTCTGCGGCGCGCTGGGGGCGGATCCTTCAAAGCTGGCCCATATGCGGCAGCGCCATACCGCGAACGTGGCCGTGGTGGAAGCCGGCGCGCCGCGCGCCGAGAACACCGACGCGCTGGTGACCGCCGCGCGGGGCGTGCCGCTGCTGGCGCTTTCGGCCGACTGCGCGCTGACCGTCTTTTACGACGCAGAGCACAAGGCGCTGGCCGTGGCCCACAGCGGCTGGCGCGGCGCTTTCCTGAATATTTACAGCGCGGTGCTGAACGTGATGCGCATGCGCTACGGCACGGCGCCCGAAAACCTGACAGTGGGCGTTTCGCCGATGATCTCGGCGGCCAATTATCCCGTGCAGGGCGATTTCCTGGAAAAGCTCAGGGCTTTCTATCCCGGGCCGGAGCATCTCCGCTGGCTGATGCTGAAGAACGGCGTCCACTTCTTCAGCCTGCGCGAACTGCTGCGCTTCCAGCTGGAGCAGCTGGGCGTAAAAAAGCACGAATTCATGCACCTGTGCACCCATGAAAGGAAAGACCTGTTCTTCTCCTTCCGACGCGACGGCGCGGCCACCGGCCATTTCGGCCTGGCAGCGATGCTTAAGTAAATTATTCGGAGAGGCGCCGCCGGGCAAGTTC
>DAOPZW010000285.1:0-2410 GCA_035353595.1 Elusimicrobiales bacterium
CCAACGCGGTTTTATCCCTAATTCCGTCATCAACGGCAGCATGCGGTTGAGTATTTCAGCCACGCCGCCGCCTACGGCGGTGGAATTTACGTTCAGAATGGTCTTCCCCTCCAGCCTGGAGGCAATACACTTCAGTTCTTCGATCGCGCTGCGGCCGGCGGCCGGCGCGTATTCCTCTATCTTAGCCACGGGACACCTCCGGCAGACGTTTCTCTATTATCCGTATTATCCGCTGGCGCAGGCCTTCCAGCGTGTAGGAATACGGGTCAAGGCGAGAGACTTCCCTGCCTATGGCTTCGTCGTTGAAGTTGGTGCTGAACCAGTGCGAAAAGTCGTCCACGCCGTAGGGCGGCCGCAGCCGCGCTTCGAAGACGTGCAGGTAAAGGCTGGAGGCGCTCACATTGCGCAGGCACTCGATGAAGGTCGCGTAGTCGCGCGCGACGCAGTCGGTGGGCAGTGAGTACCGGATGGCGCGCATAAAGTGGAACTCCCGGCCGGGGGCCACGGTGCGCATGGGCCCCGGGTTTTCTGCGATGTGCCGCTCGAGCATCTTTACGAAAGCGTCCCTGATGTCGGCCAGCGAGTGATACTGGACTATATCTATGGAGGTAAGTTCCTCGCCCAGCCGGTCGGCCTGCACCGTATTGGTCACCCAGTAGGCGAAATCATTGGCGCCTTCGGGCACAAGGTGGTGCGATTGTTTTATGAACCGGTGCGTATGGTGGTAGATAACGGCGTCGTCCGCGGCTTTGATCCCTTCAAGCAGCTCCGCCACGTTGAAGGCTTTTCTCCCTGTCACTTCGGTGAGCGTCAGGCGCGTGCAGAACTTGAATGGCTCCGGAGCTGTTCTTTTCATTTTGTCCCCCGATTTCTTGCCAGAGGAATAAACCGCAGCAGGCGCAGCACTTCGGCCTGGCCGCCCAGGTAATAGGCGGCTTTTGAACCGGCCTTGCGCCCCACCCTTACCGTTATCCCCCGCCCCGCCAAAGCCCGGAACATATCCTCGTCGCTAAGGTCGTCGCCCACGGCCAGGCCCAGCGGGCCGCCGAGGCGTTTTTGCAGGAGTTCCAGGGCGCGGCCTTTATGCGCGGCGCCTCGCGGTAAAGCTTCAAAGACCTTATGTCCCCGGCGCCACAGCAAGCCCTTGCGCTTCTCCGCCATCAGAACGCCCATATGCCCCAGAAAACCCCTGGCGTAGGCCAGTTTCAGGTTGCGGTAATGTACGCTGACGGAAAAGACCTTGTCTTCCACCAGCACGCCGGTCTCCGCGGGGAATCTCTCCCTTAATTCCGCGGCGGTCCCGGCCAGCTTTTTCCTCATTTTATGCGCGACGGCGTCGCACCAGGCAAAGCCGGGGCCTTCCAGCTCTATGCCGTGGTTGCCGCCGTAGTAAAGTCTTTTCAAACCGACCAGTTTGCGAACGCTTGCCAGCGCCCGGCCGCTCAGGATAAACACGGATACCCCGGGCAAGCCGGCCAGCGCTTTCAAGGCCGCCTTGAATTCCGGCTCCAGCCTCGCCTGCCCGGGTGTTTCCGCTAAAGCCGCCAGCGTGCCGTCGAAGTCCAGCGCCACCAGCAGTTCCGGCGCGGCCTTGAGCCGCGCTGAAACCGCCGCCGAATCTTTCCAGAGCAGTTTCATCTATACTCCCGTCGGGGTAAAGCTGTCCATCCGGAGCTTCATCAGTTCCTCCGTCAGGTTGGCCGCCCACTTGTAGATATTGTTCTCATGCAGGTCCTGGCGCATGCGCGCCATGCGGTCCGCCACTTCCGCTTTAGGCATGGTCAGCGAATAGTAGATGGCGTCCGCCATCTGCTCGGTGTCGTAAGGGTTCACTATAAGCGCGTCCTTCATTTCGCGCGAAGCGCCGGCGAAGCGGCTGAGTATCAACACGCCGCCCAGGTCTTCGCGCGCCGCCACGTATTCTTTGGCCACCAGGTTCATTCCGTCGTGCAGCGAAGTCACCAGGCAGGTGTCGGCTGCCTTGTAGAACTTGTTTATCGTTTTGTGGTCGTGGTGCTTTTCCAGGAAGACTATGGCCTTCCAGTCCTTGGCCTTGAATTTCCAGTTTATCCGGTCCACCTCGGCGTGCAGCTCGGCTAGGAACCTGTGGTACTGCGGGATATGCGTGCGGCTGGGCGCGCCCAGCTGTATGAACGTGAACTTCTTCACGTACTCAGGGTACTTCTCCAGGAACCGCTCCACGGCCTTGACCCTCTCCAGCATGCCCTTGGTATAGTCTATGCGGTCTACGCCCACGCCTACGAGTCCGGCCTTGATGCCGAGTTCCTTAAGCAGCGCGGCCGGGTCGGGTTTCTGCGCCGGGGCCGTGTTCTCGGCATCGGGCTGCGCGAAATCCACGCTTATGGGGAAAGGCTTTACCGCGGTTATATGTCCCTCTTTCTGAGCCGTG
>DAOPZW010000286.1:0-2329 GCA_035353595.1 Elusimicrobiales bacterium
ACTATCTTGCGGTTTATCTCAGGGGGAGCGCGGCTTTGGACAAGCAGGGGCGGAGGATAGGCCGCGAACTGCAGCAGGTGGGCAGGGTCAGGGTTTTAACCGTGGAGGGAAGGGTGGTAAGGGGGCAGGTGCATGACGCTACCGGCACGGTAACAAAGGGCATGGCCGTGAAACTGGGCGGCCGGCCTTAGGGGGTATACTGAATGGACGCGGCGGAAGAGGAAAAACTGGCGCGCGTGCGGCTGAATTTTTTCGGCTGCCTGCGCAGCGACTGGCTGCTGCGCCTTATCGAGCTTTACGGCGGGGCCGCTGAACTGCTTAAGCGGCCGCCGGCCGAAATAGCCGGCGAAGGCGGGGTTTCTTTCGCCACGGCCCTGCGCCTGGCCGCCGAAACCGCCGCCGCCGACCCCGTGCGGGAGCTGGCCCTGGCCCGCAGCGCCGGGGTGACCGTGCTGACCGCGCTGGACGAGGGCTACCCGGACCTGTTGAAAACTATTTATGACCCCCCGCTGGCCCTGTATGTGCGGGGGGAATTGAAAAACATGCCGGCGGCCGCGCTGGTGGGCACCCGCAAGGCCACTCCTTACGGCCTGCGGACGGCCTCTCGCCTGGCCAAAGAGCTGGCGGGGGCCGGGGTGGCGGTGGCCAGCGGGCTGGCTCGCGGCATAGACACGGCGGCGCACCAGGCGGCGGTGGCGGCGGGCGGTATAACCTGGGCCGCGCTGGGGTCGGGGCTTAATTCCATATACCCGGAAGAAAACCGGAAACTGGCCGAAAAAATAGCGGCCTCGGGCGGCGCGGTGCTGTCGGAATTCCCCATGGACGTTTCGCCTAAGCCGGCTAATTTCCCGCGGCGCAACCGCGTGATCTCCGGGCTGTCGCTGGTAACGGTGGTGGTGGAGGGCGGTTTCCAGTCCGGGGCGCTGATAACCGCGCGTTTTGCCCTGGACCAGGGGCGCGAGGTCATGGCCGTGCCGGGCCCGGCGGATTCCCCCATGAGCAAAGGCCCGAATCACCTTATCAAGAACGGCGCCTGCCTGGCGGAGGACGCGGGAGATATCACCGCCTGTTTCCCTTACGGGGCGCTGCCGGCCGGGCAAGACGGGGGAAAAGCCCCTGACCACGCCGCCCTGCCCGCGGCTTTGGGCGAATTATCTCCCGACGCCGGCGCGGCCTATACGGCTATCGCAGCCGGGGAGAACGGGCTCAACGCGGATGAGCTTGCGGTCTCGCTGACCTGGCCGGTGCAGCGCACTGCCGCCGCTTTATTCGAACTGGAAGTCGCGGCCCTGGTGGCGGCGCGGGGCGGGCGGTATACCAGGGGGTAAAAGTTTTAGTAGCCTCGCTGTGCCAAATATAATAATATAGAAATCACAATTATGACCGAAAAACCCGAAAAAGCAGAAAAGTCCGAAAAGGCCAAAAGCAAGCTGAGAAAATATCTTGTGATAGTGGAGTCTCCTACCAAGGAAAAGACCATCAGCCGTTTCCTGGACGCCGGTTATACCGTGAAAAGCTCGTTCGGCCACGTGCGCGACCTGCCCAAGGACGAACTGGGCGTGGAAGACAAGAAAGATTTCGCCGCCAAATACGTTCCCGTGGAGCGCGCTAAGAAAATAATCGCGGAACTGAACGCCATCGCCAAGCACGTGGACACCATTTACCTGGCTACCGACCCTGACCGCGAGGGGGAAGCCATCAGCTGGCACCTCAAAGAAGTGATAAAAGCCGGGGACACCCCTTTCAAGCGCATCAGCTTCCACGAGATCACCAAGACCGCCATCGCCGAGGCGCTTAAAACCCCGCGCGACCTGGACATGGCGCTGGTCAACGCCCAGCAGGCCCGGCGCATCATCGACCGGCTGGTGGGCTATAAGCTGTCCCCGCTGCTGTGGTCCAAGATCAAGAGCGGCCTGTCGGCCGGCCGCGTGCAGAGCGTGGCGGTGCGCCTCATTGCCGAGCGCGCCAAGGAAATAGCCGCCTTCAAGGAAGAAGATTATTATACGCTTAACACCCGGCTGGCCAAGGTCATGCCGGAGGGCGACAAGAGCGGCTACAAGGATTTCGACTCAAAGCTGGTGCGCTGGGAAGGCTCCACTGTGGAGCAGACCGTGCTGCTGAAGCTGTTCGCCGACGATCCGGTGATGAAGCCGTTCTACGGCAGGCTCTCGGAGTGGGGCGTGCCCGTCGGCCTGCACACGGGCATGAACTTCTCGGACGGCATCCCGATGGAGTATGGCGACCCCATGCGCCTGGACCGGGTGGCGTGCGAGTTCCCGAAGCTCAGGATCATCGCCTGCCCGCCGGGATTTCCGTGGGTCAACCAGCT
>DAOPZW010000287.1:0-2324 GCA_035353595.1 Elusimicrobiales bacterium
AAGAATCCGCAGGATGTGAGGCAAAGTAGTGTCGAACTTCGTTCCTGAAACTCCGTTCCAATTTAAAAAGCCCCGCAAGGGGCTTTTTATTTTACGCGGGTTGCGGCGGGGAATATCCGCGGCGGACCTTTACCGCAAAACGGGAAGCGCTGCGCGGGGGTGCGGCGCCGCTTTACTTTACCAGGTTCAGGTAGGCCAAGCGGACGTTTATCTGTTCCTTGTGGCCGCGGGTGTCGGCCATTATCCCGTCGATAAGAGCTTTATATTCCGCGTTCCCGGAGGAGAAGAACTGGTCGTAGCGGGACTCCAGGATCGACTGCTCAATGTCGCGGGCGGCGGCCAGCGCCTGCTTCAGAGAATAAATTTTCCTGCGCGCCTTTTCCGTGGAACTCTTCACACCAGCAATGAACAGGTCCACGCCCTTTATATTGACCAGCCTGGCCACCTGGAACTCGGCCGGCGCAGCGGCTACCAGCTCCCGTATGCGCAAGGCCGCGGCGGCATGCCCCAGCTCCTGTTCGGCCAGCGTTTTCCACAGGTCCTCGGCGGGCCAGTCGGCCAGGCAGGCCGAGTAAAATCCGGAGACGGCGGTTTCAGCCTCGGCCATGGTAGAGAGGAATTCAAGCGCCACCGGAAGCTGTTCTTTTTCCATATCGCCCTTTCTCCCTGAAACTCAGATATATTTAAGCGCCATAGGCACGTCGTCCGTCCAGATGGCTTTCAGGCCCAACTCCCGCAGGCGGCGTATGTCGCGCGGGTCGTTGGCCACGCCGGCAGACACTTCAATGCCGGCCGCCGCCGCGGCCGCCAGCTGCTCCTTAAGGCCGAAGGCCGACGCCCCGGCGTAGAACAATTCTTTGGTAAGCGGCCAGTCTATCCAGCCGGCGCACACCTTGTGCGCCCCGGCCCGCCGCGCGGTGCCCACGACATCCGAAGGGAACAGCGGCATCACCGCCAGGCCGATATCGGGCACCGCCTCTCCGGCGGCTTTAAGAAAGGAACTATCCGTCGAGAAAGCCAGCAGATTGGCGCTGCGCTGCACGCCGGCCCGCGCTATGTGCCGGGCCAGGTCTGCCGCGTCCGACTCTTTTTTCAGCGCCATCTCGAAAAAGAATTCCCTGCCGGGCCGCAGGATCATCAGGTTCAGGATGTCGTCGAGGTGCGCGATGGGTTCCGCGCCGAAAACGCGCAGCGTTTTAAGGTGCCCCCAGGCGGTTTCGGCCACGGGCCAGGCGTGCCCGGTTATTCTTTTAAGCGTGCGGTCATGGCAGGCTATGAATTCCCCGTCGGCGGTGCGGCGGATATCGCATTCTATGGCGTCGGCGCCGGCGGCGAAGGCCGCTTTAAAAGCGGCCACGGTATTTTCGGGGGCGTTCAAAAGCCCGCCGCGGTGCGCATAGATGGAGATGTCCGGCATAGTCAGAATTTTCCCTCAAAAAAAGCCGTCCGCGGTCAGCGGACGTCTTTCCAGCAGGGCCGCAGCCGCGGCTTACTGCTGCCGGTCCTGCATGAATTTCCTGGCGGTGGCGAGGCTTTTCATGTAGTCGGTGAATTCCGGGTTGCCCCTGGCCACTTCTTTGAAATGATCGGCGAGCAGGGCGAACACTTTCGAATCTTCTTCGCATTCCACTGTGGCCGTACGGGGCGAACCGTCCAGCAAGGCCATTTCGCCGAAGAAATCGCCGGGGCCCAGCTCCGCTACCTTCTGGGCCGAACTAAAAAAACCTTTCTTGATATGGACGCTGAGCTTGCCGGAATAAACTAGGTAGAAAGCGTCGCCCGGCCCGCCCTGTTTGCAGATCTTCTCGCCTTTCTTGTATTCAAAAAGCATCACGAAGGCGAAGATCTTTTCAAGCAGCCCCACCGTCATCTGGCTGAAAAAACTGACCTTGCGGGCCATGTTCGAGAATTCGGCGATGTCGGCGGTGGTGGCTTCGATTCTTTTCATATTACCCCTGGCGTTATTTTACCTTATTTATTCCGGGCCCTGAATGAAAGCGGCAGGCGCTCAATCTCCGGAAGCGTAATTAGGGGTTTCCTTGGTAACTTTCACGTCGTGGACATGGCTTTCCTTGAGCCCCGCGTTGGAAATGCGCACGAACCGGGCTTTCTTCCTGAGCCCGGCCAGGTCTTTGCAGCCGCAGTAGCCCAGCCCGGAGCGCAGCCCGCCGGTGAGCTGGTGAACGATATCGGCGACGGAGCCTTTATACGGCACCTGTCCTTCTATGCCCTCGGGCACCAGCTTCTCTTTTTCCACGCCCTGCTGCCCGTAGCGGTCCTTGGAGCCGGCTTCCATGGCGCCCACCGAGCCCATGCCGCGGTAA
>DAOPZW010000288.1:0-2296 GCA_035353595.1 Elusimicrobiales bacterium
ATAGTCATAAAGTCATCAGCGTCCCCGATCCCCCTATTTTTCCAGCCCGGCGATATAGTCGTTGACGGCCTTCAGGTCCTTAAAGTCCAGAACCTTACCTTCCGCCACGTTGAAGATCATCCCGTACGGATAATGATGGGCGTAATAGGTCCCGTCATGCTGTTCAACAAGCAGGTCCCAGTTGCCGGCCTGCACCACCTTTCCTTTGCAGGGATGCTTCAGGCAGGGATGCTGGCGGCATTCCGCCATAGTATCCTTTTCGCGCACCTCCAGCGAGGCGTTGGGGCCGCGGCCGCAGTTGCCCACTTTGTAGTCGGGGACTGCCAGCTTCAGTTTGGGCAACTGCGCGGCGAAAGCCACCATTCTGGCGGTAAGCTCCGCGTTGGAGTTTATGCCGTAAGTTTTCGGGTCCACCCCTTTGAACATCGCGTACAGCCCGCCGGTCTCGGCGCCCACCACCAGCGGGATCACCGGGTTCTCCGGGTCATAATCGCGGATATACCGGCAGGAAGCGGGGTCGACCAGCATCCATTTCCCGTCGAGATAGACCTCGGCCAGGACGTGGCCTGAAAAACCCCCGCCTTCCTCGTGCGTCCGGGCCCACTCAAGGCCGGCGGTGTCGGCCATCAGCGCGGGGTGGCCCAGCTTGCGCATCACGCTGGAGAACAGCAGCGCCGTGTCATGGCAGCCGGAAAGGGCCCTGGCCTTAAGCAGTCCATCGGCGGTGGTCTTGCCTATCAGCCGGCCGCCCTCGGCGGTAGAGTTGAACCCGGACATCCAGCTGGAAACCTTTCCCACCAGTTCGCCATAGGCCGCCGCGGTGCCTACGCCGATCTCTGCGCGCAGTTCGGCGGCGGACATTGTGATCCCCGACTGCGGCCCCGCCTTCAGGTAGAGCGCCGGTTTTTTATAATCGGGCTTCTTGCCGTAAAGCTGGGCCTGCCCGGCAGACGCCGAACACAGCATGACCAAAACCGCCAGTAACGATGAGCTTAAGTTCATTTAACACCCCACCTTCTTGCCCCGTCAGGCAGGCTTTTAGCGTTTTCCCAAGCACGCCGCACGCCAGATCCATAACCCGCAAAAGGCTCCTGCTGCCTTTTCACCTGCCGCGGAGGTTTAACTCAACGCGAAATGAACTTTAGGGGAACGGCGTTCCCGTACCGGAACAGGCGGCTATTTGACGTCGTTCACGGTACCACCTATCTGTGCCCAGCCTACCCCGAAAAGCCTGTTGATAAAACCAGGCAGCGTGCGCCAGCTGCTTGGAGTGTCGCTGACATTGGTGACATTGGCGCCGGCAGGGACTTGTTTGGAAACGGTCTCCATAGGGTCCTTAGGTATCTGGATGAAAAGGATGTTCGCCGAATAGGCCGAGGCTGTAAACCGCCCGTCGCGGCGGTGAACTTCCGCGCAACCTACGAGCAGGGGCAGCAGAACAAGAGCCATAACTTTTATTTTCATATTTAATCCTCCGTGAGCTTTAGGAAACATTCTCCAACATTATTCCGAGCGCCAGCTTCCGGGCAAGATCTTTGTGAGTTACCGCTTCCCCAGCACGGCGTAGAGGACATCATCCGCCCATTCCTTGCCGGTCCAGAAACTCTTTTTAAAATACCCTTCCCTGCGCATGCCAAGGCGCCGCATTACCGCCAGCGAGGGTTTATTGCGCGGGTCGGCGGTACACACAACGCGGTGCAGTTTTAACTTGCCCAACAGCCAGGCCAGCACGGCCCTGGCGCCTTCAGTAGCAAAGCCGCGTCCCTGGAACTTTGGCGCCAGGGTATACCCTAATTCCGCCTGTCTGCCGTCCGTAAAATGCACGGCGATATCGCCCATATATGCGCCGCCGGATTTTTCCAGGACAGCGAACTGGTACCAGGTTTGCGGCGTATTAGGTTTAAGCGCGGCGCAAGCCGCCAGCCTGCTGCGGGCCTCCGCCAGGCTTTTGGGGCAGCCCTGGTAGCGCCTCACCTGCGGCAGCGAGCGGCAGCCATAGTAAGCCGCCGCATCCCCGGGCCGCACCGTGCGCAGCAAAAGCCTCGCGGTAGTTATTTCTACTTCTTTCATACCCCAATTCTACAAAACAAAACCCCCGGGCTTCCCCGGCGGCTTCGCATTACTTGCCGCTAAATAGTCCGAAAGTTAAGTGCGTCCCTAGTACCAAAAGGCTCCTGCTGCCTTTTTAAGTATAGCAGGCGAACCCGACAAACGTCTGTCGGGTTCATGTTTGCCTATCAAGCCACAGCTGTCCGGTTAAAATTGAAAAGTCAGCTGCTGCTCTTGACATTTTAGC
>DAOPZW010000289.1:0-2290 GCA_035353595.1 Elusimicrobiales bacterium
CGACGAGTCGTACCGGTCCTTAATGCCCGCGAACCGGTTCTTGTCCCACGAGGTTTTCTGAAAGGCGTAATTTTTGCCTGTCAGCTTCAGGCTGACTTTCTCGGAGGCGTTGTACTGCTCCGCGGTCACCACGTTGCGGCTCTGCGCGCCCAGCCCGGCCGCGGTCAGTTCCAGCGCGGCTTTTTCCCAGTCATAGTTGAACAGGTTCTTGGCGGCGGTGGTCGAGGTCTTGGAATTGCCGGACGTCTGCACGTAGGACAGCTCCGCGGCGTCCTTCCATGGTTTGGCCTCCTGCGCCGCGGCGTTGGCGGCTAAAGAGAATACCGAGGCTAATAGCAGCGTTGTTTTCATTTCTTATCTCCTTGTTTTGAATGTGCGCGACTATTTTACTTTTTTCTCCGGCGCCTTGCGCCCTGAAACTTCGCGGTCGAACTGTCTCAGGAAAAGCCGCATGAATTCATGCCTGTCCCGCGCCAGCTCTTTCCCCGCTTTCGTGTTCATCCGGTCTTTCAGCAACAGCAGCTTCTCGTGAAAATGATTTATCGTCGGGCTGGTATTCTTTGAATAGGCTTCGGCAGAACTGTGCAGCTCGAGCTCCCTGCCGGGATTATGTATTTCCCGCCCCGTGGCGCCCCCGTAAGCGAAAGCGCGCGCGATCCCGATGGCGCCTATCGCGTCCAGCCTGTCGGCGTCCTGCACTACCCGGCCCTCCAGAGTGTGTATTTTGTTTTTAACCTTCGCGCCTTTGAAGGAGATATTTTTAACTATGGAGGTGATATGCGCGGTGCTTGTCCGGTCCACCTTCAGGCCTTCCAGCCACTTCTTCGCTTTAGCGGGGCCCACGGCCGTGTCCCCCCCGTGGAATTTCCAGTCGGCTATGTCGTGCAGCAGGGCTGCCAGTTCAACTATGAACAGGTCTGCCCCGGAAGCCTTTCCTATCAGCCGCGCGTTCAGCCATACCCGCTGAACATGGAACCAGTCATGCCCGGTCGCCTCGACGCCCAGGGTTTTTTTTGCGTAGTCCGCGGTCTTGCGGATGATCTCTTTCTGCTGTTCGTTCATTCGGCAGGTGTCTGCTTTCTCCTGTGCGGGGAACGGGACTTGGACGTGGCGGAACGTTGTTGCGCGCGGAGGAGGCCGCTAGGGCAGGGGCGGCTCGTCTTTAGCAAGCACGTTGTACATGCGGATTATCTTCATCAGGTTCTCGTAGGCTTTGGCTTCGGACATCGTTTCCACCGCGGCCATTACGGGGTCTTCGGTTCCCTTGGGCTTTACGATGGTAAGGTCTTCTTTCAGCTTCTGGAAGTCCGCGCGGATCTCGGCCGGCAGCGCGTCTGCGTGGATGTGCTTGAGGTGGTAGATATAGGCGTCCGCCAGCCGTTTCTGCACGGTGCCGGTATTGGCGATCATATACATGGCGCCGTGAAATTTTTCCCACGCAAAAGACATGTTAACTGACCTCCCGGCTCGCTACTCTTGTAGCACTATATAATTTGTTAAAGCAAAGCTCAAGACATCAGGCCTTGTCTTCCCTGTCCTTGAAGTATCTTTTCACGGCCCGGCTAAGCTTCTTTGCCTCGGCTTTGCGTTTTAGCTGCGCGGTTATTTCCGACCGGGCTTTCTGGTGGGCGGCTTCCCCTTTCATCTTCAGATAGTTGTCGTAGCGCGCCTGGTCCAGGGCGCCGGTCTCCAGCGCCGCGCGCACCGCGCAGCCCGGTTCGGTGTCGTGGCCGCAGTTGGTGAAGCGGCAGTTCAGGGCCAGGGTCTCTATCTCGTCGAAATTTTCCCTGAAGCCCGTCGGGGCGTCCCAGGCTTCGAACTCCTTCATGCCTGGGGTGTCTATCAGCAGCGCCCCGCCCTTGAGGCGCAGCAGGCACCTGGTGGTGGTGGTGTGCATGCCCTTGGAATCGCTCTCTCTGACGGCGGCGGTTTTCTGCGGCTTTGCGCCCAGGTTGTTGATAATTGTGGACTTGCCCACTCCGGAAGAGCCGATGAACGCCAGCGTGCGGCCGCCGGCCAGGTACGGGGCCAGGTTCTCGTAGCCGCCGCGCGCTACGGAATCCAGCACCAGCACCGGCACGCCCGCGCATTGCCGCGCGGTGTCCTCGGCCAGCCGCGCGGCGTCGGGGCACAGGTCGGCCTTGTTCAGGATTATTACGGGGGCCGCGCCGCTTTCCAGCACCGCCACCAGCAGGCGCTCCAGGCGGCGGGGGTTATAGTTGCCGTCCAGGCCCTGTACTATGAAGATGGTGTCGGCGTTGGCCGCGATGGGCTGCTCCACTTCGGTCTC
>DAOPZW010000290.1:0-2268 GCA_035353595.1 Elusimicrobiales bacterium
ATTCAAAGCAGGAAGAAAGGGCTGGGCGATGACGCCGCCGGCCTGCAGGAACTGATGACCTACGGGCTCAAAGGCATGGCTGCCTATGCCGACCACGCCCTGATACTGGGCCAGGAAGACAAGACGGTCTACGCCTTCTTCCACGAGGCGCTGGATTTCCTCACCCACACAGCTCCCAAGGTGGATGAGCTGATCGATTATAATATGCGCTGCGGCACGGTTAACCTGCGCGTAATGGAATTGCTGGACCAGGCCAATACCGGCGCTTACGGCCACCCGGTGCCCACCAAGGTCCGCGTCCACCCGCTGAAGGGCAAAGCCCTGCTGGTTTCCGGCCACGATCTCAAGGACCTGGAAAATATCCTCAAACAGACCGAGGGCAAAGGCGTGAACGTTTACACGCACGGTGAAATGCTGCCCGCCCACGGCTATCCCGGCCTGAACAAGTACAAGCATCTGGCCGGCAATTACGGCGGCGCCTGGCAGGACCAGCAGAAGGAATTCAACGCCTTCCCGGGCTCCATCGTGATGACCACCAACTGCATACAGAAGCCGCTCGACGGGTACAAAGCCCGCATCTACACCACCGGCCTGGTACAATGGCCGGGCGTGACCCATCTCGCCAACGGCGACTTCGGCCCGGCCATAGAAGCCGCGCTCAAAGCCGAAGGCTTCAAGGCCGACGGCGACCCGAAGACCATAATGGTGGGCTTCGCCCGCAACACCGTCATGAGCGTGGCGGGCACGGTCATCGACGCGGTCAAAGCCGGCAAGATAAAGCATTTCTTCCTGGTGGGCGGCTGCGACGGCGCCAAGCCCGGCCGCAACTATTACACCGAGTTCGCCGAGAAGGCGCCCAAAGACACCGTCATCCTGACGCTGGCCTGCGGCAAATTCCGGTTCAACAAGACTGAATTCGGAGACATCGGCGGCATACCCCGGCTGCTGGACATGGGCCAGTGCAACGACGCCTACTCTGCCATACAGGTGGCCGTGGCGCTGTCCAAAGCCTTCGGCGTGGGAGTCAATGAACTGCCGCTGTCGATGGTGCTGAGCTGGTACGAGCAGAAAGCCGTCTGCATACTGCTCACGCTGCTGTCGCTGGGCATCAAGAACATCCGCCTGGGCCCCACCCTGCCGGCCTTTGTTACGCCGGCCGTGCTGAACGTGCTGGTGGAGAAGTTCAACATCATGCCGGTGACCACCGCGGCGAAGGACCTTGAAGCGATCCTCGGAGTTAAAGCGGCCAAGTAGGTTGTAAAATACAGCGCCGGCCCCTGCAAAGGGGCCGGCGTTAAAAATATGAAACCAGATATCAAGCACTTCGAAAAAGTTTACCGGGAATTCAACCGGCCTGAGTTTATTCACCCCGATCCGCTGGAATTCGTCTGGCGCTACAGGAGCGGCGCGGACAGGGAAGTTGTCGGTTTTATAGCGGCCTGCCTGGCCTACGGCAATGTGAACCAGATACTTAAAAGCGTCGAAAAAGTGCTGGCCCCCATGGGGCCTTCACCCGCCGCCTGGCTGGAAAAAGCCGACAAAGCGCTGATCAAAAAGACTTTCTCCGCGTTCAAACACCGCTTCACCACGGGGGCGGAACTTGCGGTCTTCCTGCTTAACATCAAAGCGGCGCGCGCAGAACACGGCTCGCTGGAAAAATTATTTCTTCAGGGCTGTGAGCCCGGCGCCGCTACGGTAGAGAACGCCATATACGCTTTTATAAACAAATTCAATTCCCTGGGCTGCGCGCCCAGCCTGACCCCCTGCCCCGAACTTAAGAGTTCCTTTAAGCGAGTCAATCTTTTCCTGCGCTGGATGGTCAGGAAAGACGCGGTCGACCCTGGCGTCTGGCGGGGAGTTTCCCCCGCCGGGCTGCTCATCCCGCTGGACACGCATATGCGGCAGGTGTCTATGCGCATGGGCATAACCGCCCGCAAAGACACCTCGATGAGAACCGCGGCGGAAATAACCGCTTTTTTCAGGAAGATCTCGCCGGCGGACCCTGTAAAATACGACTTCTCCCTGACACGCGCGGGCATACGCGGCAACAATGTTTGATATGTTGTAGAATGTTCTGCAACCCGATTTTACTGAAACTCTGATAATTACAAGGAGATACCATGCAACTTAAAGGCTCAAAGACCGAGAAGAACCTGATGGGGGCTTTTGCCGGCGAATCGCAGGCCCGCAACCGCTACACCTATTTCGCCAGCGTAGCCAAGAAAGAAGGTTATGTGCAGATCGGCCAGGCTTTCGAAGAGACCGCCG
>DAOPZW010000291.1:0-2253 GCA_035353595.1 Elusimicrobiales bacterium
CGCCCCGGCCGGCTGCCTCCTCTTCGCCAACCCGCACACGCTGGAGAGCACCTTCCGCACCTACTGGTCCGACCGCATCCCCGAGCCCATGCGCGACCGCAAGAACGTGACGGTCCGGCTGCCCAGCGGGGAAAAGAATCTCACCGTAATGAAGATAGAATACAAACAAGTTGTATAATTTATTTACAGGGCCGGGCCCCGGCATAAGAATGCGGGCCTGACCGGGAGAATACTATGGCATTCTGGGGAAACAAGCAGGATGAGGGGCAGCCGGGAGAACAGCCGCAGCAGCCCGCCGACGGCGCCATGGCGGCAACCCTCGAAGAAGGCTACAACGAACTTCTGCAGTCAAAGGGCCGGTCCCCCGGGATCGACCTGGCGATAAAGCTCAGCGACCTGATACTTGAACACGCCGTCAAGGAGCGCGCCAGCGACGTTCACCTGGAAGCCCAGGGCCAGAACCTGCGCGTGCGCTTCCGCGTGGACGGCATCCTGCAGGACATGCTCTCCACCCCCAAGAACGCCGAGATCCCCCTGACGCAGCGCATCCGCGTGCTGGCCGGTTTCGACCCCGAGCCGCCGGCCTCCTTCCGCAACGAAGAGGGCCGCTTCCAGAAAATGCTGGCCGGCCGCGCCATACAGGTGCGCGTTTCCTCCTTCCCCACGGTCAACGGCGAAAAACTCGTCCTGCGCGTTATGGACCGCCAGCAGCTGGGCATAGACCTGGACCAGCTGGGCCTGGACACCGAAACCCTCACGGTGGTAAAGAAACTTATCCGCAACCCCTACGGGATCTTTTTCATCACGGGAGCCACGGGTTCGGGCAAGACCACCTCGCTTTACGCCATCATCAAGAATATCAGCAACCCGATGATAAACGTCATCACCCTGGAGGACCCCGTCGAGTACCGCATCGAAGGCATCAACCAGGCCCAGATCAACACCAAGAGCGGCTTCACCTGGGCGGAAGGCCTGCGCACGATCCTGCGCCAGGACCCCAATGTGATCATGGTCGGCGAGATCCGCGACTACGACACGGCGGAGATCAGCCTGCGCTCCGCGCTGACCGGCCACCTGCTGTTCACCACCATCCACACCATCAACGCGGCCAGCATCATCGAGCGGCTGTTCGAAATGGGCATCCCTCCTTTCCTTATAGGGTCCTCCATGCTGGGCGCCATGAGCCAGCGCCTGGTGCGCAAAGTCTGCACGCAGTGCGCCCAGAAAGCCGCCCCGCCCTCCGAGCCGATGGTCAACGAGTTCATCAAGAACATGGACCCGGAAGAGGCCAAGCTGGTAAAAGAGCTTATCCTCAGGCCGGGCGCCGATTACAAAGTGGAAAAGGGCTGCCCCGCCTGCCGCAACACCGGCTATTCGGGCCGCATGGGTATTTTCGAACTGATGCTGATGAACGAAGAGATACGCAAACACATCCTGGACCATGCGCCTACGGACGTGATAAAGCGGACCGCCATAAAGTCGGGCAAGATGCGCACGCTGCTGATGGACGGCATCTCCAAGGCCCGCGCAGGCTCTACCACGCTGTCGGAAATAATCCGCGTAACGGCTACGATGGTTTAAGGCCGGGCGCAGGCTTAAAGCGCGGCTGTACAGCTGAACAGCTGCACAGCCGCGCCGCTTTGAAGCCCTCCGCCGCACGACAGTCGCCCATGAAAACAATGATCATCAAATTCGGCGGGAGCTCGCTGGCCGACCCCGGGAAAATACGCCGGGCCGCGGAAATAGTGCTGGCCTCGCGGCGGCGCGGAACGAAGCCCGTAGTAGTGGTGTCGGCGCCGGCTGACTGCACGGACGACCTCCTTAAGCTTGCCGCGGCCGCCGGCGGGGGAAAAACCTCCGCCAGGGAAACGGACGCCCTGCTGGCGGCCGGGGAGCAGTTCAGCGCGGCGCTGATGGCACTGGCGCTCCGTGGGCTGGGCGCCGCCGCGGTCTCGCTGACCGGCGGGCAGGCGGGCATAATCACGGACGCCGCATTCTCCGGCGCCGCCATAAAACGGGTGCATCCGGCCAGGCTGAAAAAGGAACTGAAAGCCGGTAAAATACCGGTGGTGGCGGGCTTCCAGGGAGCAACGGCCGCCGGCGACATAACTACGCTGGGCAGGGGCGGCTCGGACCTCACCGCGGTGGCGCTGGCGGGGGCGCTGAAAGCCTCCGGCTGCGAATTTCTCACCGACGCAAAAGGGATCTATACCGCGCATCCCGCCCTGGTGCCCGACGCCAGCAACATAAAGC
>DAOPZW010000292.1:0-2206 GCA_035353595.1 Elusimicrobiales bacterium
GCCGAGATCAACAGCTACGACGACGTGTTCTGGAGCGTCTTCTCCGGGCTTAAGGAAAAGGAATATATAGGGCTGCTGGCCTACCTGCCCAATTCCCCGCTGGTGGAAGAGGCCCTGAAGAAGCTGCGCGCCGCCCTTACGGACTACACTTCCTCGGCCTGCACGCTGTCCTACGGCCCGCGCTACCTGCATTCCTCCGGCCAGCTGCACAAGGGGGGGCCCGACAACGCCCTCTTCATAATCTTGACCAACCAGGCCAGGAAAGATATAATGATACCAGGGGAAAAATATACCTTCTGGCAGCTGGAAACGGCGCAGGCCCTGGGCGATTTCGAAGCCCTGGACTCAAAGAACAGGCGCGTTCTAAGGCTGCACCTTAAACACCCCCTGGACAAGTCTCTGGCTTATCTGAGCGAGAGGATAGCGAAGGTCGGCCGCCCCGGCGTGAAAACGCAGGAGGAGGCCTCGAAAGCGGAGGAGAGCGAAATGGCAAAAATAGCGGTTAAAAAAACCACACCCACCAAGACAGTGAAGACGAAGCTCATCGCCACCGACGAATACGTCGTGGTAGACCACCCCAAGAACCTGGAAACCATTCTTGCGGGCCAGCATTACGCCGTGCGCATAGGCAGCAGCGCCTGCACCGGGATGGACATTTCCATCAACGACCAGCCCTGGCAGCCCTGCCGCAACGCGGTAGGCTACTGGTGGTACGACTGGGCCAACTTCCCCGCCGGTACGCACCAGCTTGTGGCCCGCATGCACAAGCCCAACGGCGAGTACCTTATTTCGAAGCGCCGCCGCTGCAAAGCTATTTAACAGCGGACCTGTCAGGAAGCTCCCCGCCCGACGGCGGGGATAAGCCGTCTTTCGGGGAGTTTTTTCCAGCTCCCGCCGGGGGCGGCTTTTCCCTTGGCCGGGTTTTTCGCGAACTTTGCTACAATCGTTCCTATGCCAATAAAGCACGACCATCGGCGCCCGAAAACGAAGATCCTGGCCACGCTGGGCCCGGCCAGTTCCACGCAGGCGGTGCTGCGCAGCCTGTACTGCGCCGGCCTCGACGCGGTGCGCCTGAATTTTTCGCACGGCACCCCCGAAGAAGCCGCGGCGCGCGTAGCGCTGGTGCGCGGGCTCAACCGCAAGATGCGCCGCCACATAACCATCCTGCAGGACCTCAAAGGCAACCGCATCCGCATAGGCCGCCTTAAGGCGCCGCTGGAACTGAAAAAGAGGCAGGCGGTCCGCCTGCTGCAGGCCGGCGGCGCAGGGATCCCTTTCGACTACCGGGGTTCGCTCAAGGTAATAAAAAAAGGGCATTTCATATACATTGACGATGGCAACATAGCGCTGGTGGTCAAAGCCGTGGGGCGGGACACGCTGGACTGCGAAGTGACGGCCGGCGGCCTGCTCAAAGAGCGCAAAGGCGTGAACATCCCGCTGGCCAGCCTGGATTTCCCGCTGCTTTCGGAAGAGGACCGGGCCGACATAGATGCGGGCGTAAAACTGCGCTGCGATTTTATAGCGCAGTCCTTCGTGCGCTCCAAAGCGGAAGTGCTGGCGGTGCGCAAGATGGTGGCCCCGCGCCTGCCCGCCTGCAAGATAATAGCCAAGATAGAAGCCCGCGAGGCCCTGGACAACCTGGACGAAATAATAGCCGCGGCCGACGGCGTAATGGTAGCGCGCGGCGACCTGGGCGTGATGTTCCCGCTGTGGGAGGTTCCCATACTACAGAAGCGCATCATAAAAAAATGCAACCAGGCCGGCAAAATGGTCATCACCGCCACGCAGATGCTGGAATCCATGACCGCCAACGCCAACCCCACCCGCGCGGAGGTATCCGACGTGGCCAACGCGGTGCTGGACGGCACGGATTACGTGATGCTTTCGGCCGAGACGGCCGCGGGAAAATACCCGGTGGAGGCCGTGCGCGCCATGAACCAGACGATAAAATACACGGAAGCCTGCGGCGGGGAGTTCCGCCACCGATGAACCGCGCGCTGCAGGAACTGGGCTGGGACGGATTTTTCGAGCGGCAGCTGGCGGCCGCGCCCCCGGGCGCCGTGCCAGGCCGGGTAACGGCCGAATTCGGCGGCTGCTACCGCGTGGAGCACGCCGGTGGCGAGGCGCTGGCCTCGCTTTCCGGCAAGCTGAAACACACGGCCGGCTCTACGGGCGAAATCCGGTGGTGGGGGACTGGGTACTGCTG
>DAOPZW010000293.1:0-2197 GCA_035353595.1 Elusimicrobiales bacterium
GTTCGCCGCGGTACAGGGCGAGGCCGAGCAGGCTACAAAATTGCCGTCCGTGGGGGTGGCGCTGACATACACCTTAAGCTGTTCCTGCGCGGCTTTGATCACCATGGCGGCCGCCTCGCGCTTATCCGACCTTACTGTGCTTACCTGGCTGGAGAGTACTACGGAAAAAATAGCGGTAGCGACCGTGGCTGCCACCATGGTTGCCACAACGACTTCAACAAGGGTTTGTCCCTTTCTTTTTCGCGCTGCCATATTGTCCTTCCCGTCCGCTATCACCCGATAGCGGCCCCTACGGGGCCACGCTGGCGTTTTCAAGTCCCGGGCAGGCCGGATTGTTTACGCCTGCCGCTAAAGTGGCGCAGGCCCCGGAGCTGTCTATGGTGTAGCCCCAGGTGGTGTAGTCCCCGTGGCCGTCCTTTCTCTTGGCGCAGGCCACGCTGCCGGCTACGCAGCAGGCGCCGCCGGTGGCGCCGTTGCAGACATAATAGTTGTAGGGCAAACCCGTGGTAGCCGTGCCCCAGGGGCTGGGCGCCAGGTACTTGCAGGCTACAAGCTGGCAGGCGCTGGTGGTGGCGCCCACGGTGCAGGAGGCGGTGTTGCAGCTGGTGAGTATCTGTCCGTTCACCGGCGCGCCGGGGCGGTCCATGTTATACATCCTGTTGGCGTTGCCTATCGTAGCCACCATGGCGGCGGCGTCGGACGCTTTGGAGACTTCCACCGTTTTCAGGTACTGGGGCACGCTGATCGTGGCGAGGATGCCCAGGATGATCACCACCACAAGCAGTTCAACCAGGGTAAACCCGTTTCTTTTGCTGTTCATAAACCCCTCCTGACCAAGATCATATCCAGCGGCGGACGCGGGCCGCTTTTATCCTTTCGCGCCGATCTGGGAAAGCTGGAAAATAGGCATGAAGATACTCATCACGATCACGCCGATAACGCCGCCTATTCCTACTACCAGTATAGGGTCGATAATAGCCGAGAACCTGCGTAGGAACTGGTCGATCTGTTCCTGGTAATACTTGGAAAGCACGACGATAATGTCCGGCAGCTTGCCGGACTCTTCGCCCATCCACATCATTTCCGTGACCATGGGCGGGAAGATCCCGGTTTTTTTAAAAGATTCCGAGATGGAGCGTCCGCTGGCGATATCGTTCTTCACTTTTTTAAGCGCGTTCTGGAAAATAAGGTTCTTCTTGAAGGAACCTTCCAGCACGGACACGGCGTTGAGGATGCTGACGCCCGAGCGGATGAGGGTGGCCATAGTGGTGAGCATACGCTCGAGCTGCATGGCGCGGATCATGTCCCCGGCGAACGGGATGCTGAAGATAAAGTGATTCCAGGTGAGGCGCCCCGCCGGGGTGGCTATGTAAGCCCTGGTGGCGAAAGTAGCGCCTATCGCCACCACGATCATCATCACGGAATAATGGGTTACGAGGTTCGAGAAATTAAGGATGATCTGGGTAATGAAGGGCAGTTTCAGGTTGAAGTCCCGGAAAATAGTGGCGAAAACAGGCACGATATAGATTATGAAATAAGCCAGCACGCCCGTAGACATCAGCGACAGCACCGCCGGGTACGCGACCGCCGTGACGATCTTGCCTTTTATCCCCTCCTGGGCCTCGCTGTAGGCGGTGATCTGGCGGAGCACGGCGGGCAGCTGGCCTGAAACCTCGCCGGCCTGGACCAGGGACACCCAGATCTCGTCGAAGACCTTGGGGTGCTTTTCCAGCGCTTTGTGGAACGCGCCGCCGGCCGAAACTTCTTTTGTTACGGCGCCCAGCACCGCACCGAGGGCCTTGTTGTCGGCGTGCTCGCTCAGCAGCGACAGCGCCCGCACCAGCGGGATGCCGCCGCCGATAAGCGTGGAGATCTGTTCGCCGAAAAACACCAGGTCGCGGCCGCCGACAGAGCCGCCGCCGCCCCCCATCTTCATGATGCCTTTGGGTTTGGAGTCTTCCGATTGGAGAGAAAGGATGAAAAGGTTCTTGCCCTGCAGCGATTGCGCTGCCTGGTCCTCGTCGTCAGCAGCCAGCGAACCTGTGGTAACGGTGCCCTGCGCGTCCTGAACTGTATAAATGTATCGTCCCATATATTATATTATTATATACAACATTTATTGACTAAAGTCAATCCCGCGGGGCGCCGGTAAGGCTCAGCGCGCCGTAACCGTTACGGAAAGCATGTCTTCAACCGA
>DAOPZW010000294.1:0-2194 GCA_035353595.1 Elusimicrobiales bacterium
CCCGATATGCCTGTCATACACAAACTGCTCCGCCCTGCCCGGCGCTTTCAGCTCCTGGGCAGAGCACGCGGCCGGGATCGCCGCCCATGGCGACCTTGATACTGATATCTCTTTCGACGGGCGCTCCTGGCGGCTGGCCTCTGCACCCCTCTCCGACGCTGCCGGCACAGCGGTAGGCGGCCTGCTGGTCATGCGCGATGTAACCGCGGAAAAGGCCGCGTTCCGGCGCCTGTTGGCCATTGGCGGAACGGCCGGCGCAGCGCTGCTGTCGCTGGCACTGGGTTTTATCTATGCGCTGCTGCGCCGCACCGACGGGGTTATCCTGACCCGGCAGGCGGAGTCGGTCCTGATGCAGGAAGAACTAAGCTTCAAGAACGCCATCCTTCTGGCCCAGCAGGAAGTCTCGCTGGACGGGATCCTGGTAGTGAGTGATGCCGGCGGAATAATTTCCTTCAACAGGCGGTTTACGGAAATGTGGGGTATTCCTTCCGAGGTAATGCGCTCCGGTTCCGACGACCTCGCCCTGCAGTCGGTGCTGGATAAGCTGGCCTGTCCCGAAGAGTTCCTCGCCAGGGTAAAACACCTGTATGCCGCTAAGAGTGAAACGAGCATGGAAGAGATCTCCCTGAAGGACGGCAGGACTTTCGACCGTTATTCGGCCCCGATGCCCGGGGCGGCTGGAAAGTCCTACGGCCGGGTGTGGTATTTCCGCGACATCACCGAGCGAAAGACTGCGGAGGAGGCCCTGAGCCGGCAAGCTGAAGAACTGCGCTCCCGCAACGAGGAACTCAGCCGCTTCAACCTGGTAGCCGTCGGGCGCGAATTGCAGATGATAGAATTAAAGCGCGAAGTGAACGAACTGTGCGGGAAACTCTCAGAGCCGCCCCGCTACCGTCTCCCTGCCGAACCCCCGGTTCAGCCGCTCCCGTCCGAGGAACTGCCATGAACGGGCCTATCCGCATCCTGGTGGTCGACGATAATCCCGATCTGCGCCAGGGCACGGCGCGCCTGCTGGAAAAAGCGGGCTATGCCGTCAGTACGGCGTCAAGCGGCGAAGAGGCGCTGCAGGAGGCGGCGCAGGGCCAGGCTCCGGACCTGATGCTGATGGACCGTTATATGCGGGGTATCGATGGTCTCGAAGTTTGCCGCCGGCTCAAGCGGATCCCGGCCCTGGCGGGTGTCGGCGTGGTCATTATCTCGGCGTCAAGCACGGAAAGCGACGCGCAGGCGGAAGGCCTGGAAGCCGGCGCCGACGGCTACATAACCCGCCCTATTCCCAACCGCGAACTGCTCGCCCGGGTGGAATCCTATGCCCGCATTATCCGTTTGGGCCGCCTGCTGCGCCGCAATACGGAGGAGTTGAAGCGCAGCAGCGAAGCCGCGCGCCAGGCCCACCTCGCTTCCCTTAATCTGATGGAGGACGCCGTTGCGGCCCGCGAGCGCGCGGAGCGGGCCGGGCTGGCGCTGCGCGAAAGCGAAGTCAATTTCCGCACTTTTTTCGAGACCATGAACGATATGATCTTCGTGGCTTCACCTGACGGGCGGGTCCTGTTCACCAACGCCGCCGTAGCGCGAACGCTGGGTTACGGCGCAGGAGAACTTGCCGGCCTGCACCTCCTGGACCTGCACCTGGCCGATAAGCGCAGTGAAGCTGAAGAGATCTTCGGCGCCATTTTCCGGGGCGAGCGTAAAGACTGCCCCCTGCCGCTGGCCCGCAAGGATGGCAGCCAGGTGCCGGTGGAAACCCGGGTCTGGTTCGGCCGGTGGAACGGCGCAGACTGCCTCTTCGGCATCTCCAAGAACCTGACCGCGGAGCGGGAGGCGCAGCTGCGTTTTGAAAGCCTGTTCCGCAACAGTCCTGCCCTTATGGCGCTCAGTTCCATGGAGGCGGATGACCCGCGGTTTCTGGATGTCAACGAGGCTT
The DNA here is from genome assembly GCA_035353595.1 of Elusimicrobiales bacterium. Taxonomy (GTDB): domain Bacteria; phylum Elusimicrobiota; class Elusimicrobia; order Elusimicrobiales; family UBA9959; genus UBA9959. The sequence goes on from DAOPZW010000294.1 coordinate 1,925, forward strand.
TCCTGCAGGCCCTCGGCTATTCCAAGGCTGAAGTTATCGGCAAAAGTTCGTCCGAACTCGGACTTTTTCCTGACGCCCGGCAGCAGGCCGTTACCGCGGAAATGCTGCGGGTTACCGGTCGCGTCGCAGGTTTGGAGCGGCAGGTCAGGCGCAAGGACGGGCGGATCCTGGACGGACTTTTTTCAGGCGAGGTCATAACCAGCCGGGGGCGCCGCAGTTTCCTCACGGTAATGGTGGATATCACCGCGCGCAAACAGGCGGAGGCGGACC
>DAOPZW010000295.1:0-2192 GCA_035353595.1 Elusimicrobiales bacterium
CCGCCACCGGGAACACGCCCTTGCCCTGAGGGAACTGGAGTGCCGGATCAACAAGGCGATGGCCGAACCCGACCCGCAAGCCGAACTGACGGCGGAACTGCCGCTGGAATGGGGGTTCAACAGCGCCCCGCGCCCGGCGGCGCCCGCCCGCAAGCGCAAGCTATTGTTGTAAAATGTAAGTATTGTCCCCATAGCTCAAAGGATAGAGCTCCTGCCTTCTAAGCAGGCAATCCAGGTTCGATTCCTGGTGGGGACATTTTCCTTTTAGCCCTTTCACTAAAGATCTAGGCCCACGCCGCAGCGAAAGCACACAATACCCGGGAGAGCGCGAAAACCCGCGCCTCCCGTTTTTCTTTTTACACGACGGGAGCGGGCCTGCGCCAGGGGGGGGCTTGACAAACGCACTATACTATGCTATACTATACTTGTAGCCGCGGTTAAACCAAGGAGAACATTATGAACACTCAGACGACCTATATGCTTCAGAAGGACTTCAAGGTGTGGATGTGCGCGACGCTGGGCCTGATAAAGGACAATAAGATGGGCGCCACGGTTGCCCGCGCGGAACGCATCAAGACCGCCCTGGCCTACACCAGGAAAGGAAAATAAACATGAAACCACGCTACCAGATCGTGATCTCCCTCTCCGAAGACGACAACCTGCAGCTGCAGAAGCTGCGCACGGAGGGCTACCAGATAGTGGACATTTTCCGCCTCGGCCTCACCGAGGCGGAGGCGGCGCTGAAGAAGCGCAAGCCGGGAACCAGGCCGGCGCAGGGCAAACTGTTCTAGACAGCCCGCCCGCTAATTCCCGGCCTGGGCCCTTTAGGCCCAGAACATGCTGGGATAAAAGCCTCTGACACTCGCCGCCTTTACGCCGTATAATATTCTCGCAGAAGTACGCCCGCGCCGTATATTAGGCGGGCGATATAAAATGTTGCGCAGCGGGGGTTACAAGAGACGCGGAACCGGGGGTTCAAAACAGATCATGAAAACAATAAAAGCCATTCTGCTGATAATCCTGGGCAGTTTTTTCATCGCGACCGGGTTCGCCTTCGCCGGAGAAAGCGCGCCGGCGGCCAGCCAAGCAGTTTCAGCGGGCGCCCTGCGTTAAAGACCGGGGCAAATAAAGCGGCACAAAAGTGAGCAGGCCCGCGGGGGCGCAGCGCTCATTTTTCCTTAAAGCAGTCCACCGTGTAAACGTACAGCGCGGTGGATTTTTCTTTCCAGGCGTTCTCGGCCAGGCCGGCCTTCTCCAGGCACAGCGAGTTCAGGAATTCCTCCTTGGTGCCGAAATGTTCCCATACCTGCGGCAGGTAGGTGCCCGAGCGGCGCCCGCTCTTGACGTATACGCCGTGCACGCCTTTCTTAATGTGCTCATGCCCAGGCACCAGCGTCAGCGGGGACAGCACCGAGATCTCAATTTCTATCTTATCCAGCTCGCCCAGTGAAACCGGCTCGAACCGGGGATCGGCAAAAGCCGCGGATACGGCGTAGGAGCTGACCATATCGGTCAGCATGGCGCGTGGCTCCAGCGAGCCTATGCAGCCCCGCAGCTGCCCGCCCCGCATAAGGGTAACGAACACCGCCGCCGGCTGGTTGAATTCCGGCCAGGCGCTTAAAGGCTGCGCGGCGGTCTGGCCGCTTTCCAGGCGCGAGGCTATGCTCTGGCGCGCTATGGCCAGCAGGGCATCCTGCATGGGCTGGGAGAGGTCGCAGCCCGCAGCCGGCTTGTTCTTGGCGCGGGTAAAATAGCCGGCGCCGTAGCCCACAACGGCGGCATTGTCGCCGGAGACCTTGCCTGAATGGGTGTACAGGCCCAGCTCGAAATCGTTGGCGCCCAGCTCCAGCGCGGCGGCCGCGCCCGCCGTCATGGCGGCCTGGCCGCAGGCGGTGGTATCCATATAGCCGGCGCACTTGTTAAGCAGCAGGCTGTTGGCCAGTTCGAAATAGCCGGGCGCCCCGCTGCGCATGGCCTGGCGCAGCGCCAGCAGCACCGAGCGGTCGGACATTTCGGCTATGTCGCCCGGCGGGTAATGGGAGAGGTCGGAAGAAACGCAGAACAGCGCCCGGCGCCCCTTCATGGCGCGGCCCACGGCCCGGCCGGCGGCCTTCAGCAGTTTTACGTCGGAAGTATTGAAAAGCAGCGGCACTATTTTAACCGCGCCGCCTTTGAGCGCCTGCAGGAAAGGC
>DAOPZW010000296.1:0-2145 GCA_035353595.1 Elusimicrobiales bacterium
CCGAGGGCGAACAGGCTGGCCCTCAGGTTCCAATGTCCGTGCTTCCTGAACGATTCCAGCGAGAAGATCAAGAGGCAGGCCACGAAGAAGACCACCGCCGTGAGTTTGCGCGCTTCCATGGCCTGGCCGAACACGAAATAGCTTATAAGGCCTATGAGCAGCGGCTGGCAGCCGAAGATCATCATGGTGCGGCCCGGTCCCATCAGCGAAAAGGCTTTCACCAAAAAAATGTCGGCCAAACCCAGGCCGACCATGCCTGACAGGAAGAAGAGGCCGGCGAAGCCCGGGGTTATTGTATGGAACCCGCCCTGCGCGAGGACGGTGGCCAGGAACAGCGCCGCCGCCACCACCGCTTTGAAGCAGTTCACCCAGACGCTCGAGATGCGCCGGGCGTAATGCGTGAAGAACTGGACGCCTACGGCAAAACTCAGGTTGGCCGCCAGCGCGTAAATGTAGACTTTGTCCATGATGACTTATAAAGAAAAGCGTTGCGTGCTGCGGCTGGCAATAAAAAACCGGGAGCGGGCTCCCGGTTCTTTATCGCAGCCCGAAGCTCAGGCTTTGGGGCCGGGGCGCTGCTGGTTCAGGGGCGGCGGAATATAAGCGGGGATCTCCTCCGGGCCGGCGGCTTTCTGCGCGCGGGTAGCGGTCAGCACTTTGCCCACCGCGGCCACCATGCCGGCCACGTCGCTCATGTTGGACGGGATGATCATCGTATTGTTCTTCTGCGCGAGCTTGCCGAACTCGCCCAGGTAGGCTTCGGCTATGCGCAGGTTAACGGCGTCGGAGCCGCCTTTTTCGCTGATGGCGTTGGCGATCTCGCGGATCCCCTTGGCCGTGGCGAAGGCAACGCGCTCGATCTCCTGCCCGCGGCCTTCGGCCTCGTTAATTCGTTTCTGCCGCTCGCCCTCCGACAGCGCGATGGCCTGCTGCCTGTCGCCCTCGGCGCGGTTGATCTTGGCCTGCTTTTCGCCCTCGGATTCGGCGATGATGGCCCGCTTTTCCCGCTCGGCGCGCATCTGCTTTTCCATCGCGCCCTTGATGCTGTCCGGGGGCGTGATGTTCTTTATCTCGTGGCGGGTGACCTTGATGCCCCAGGGGATGGAGGCTTTGTCCACGGCGGCGACGATCTCCATGTTGATCTTTTCCCGCTCTTCGAAAGTGCGGTCCAGCTCGAGCTTGCCGATCTCGCTGCGCATCGTGGTCTGCGCCAGCTGCGTGGTGGCGAATTCGTAGCGGGTCACGCCGTAGGAGGCTTTGGCGGGGTCCACGACCTGGATGTAGAGTATCCCGTCCACTTCGACGGAAATATTATCCTTGGTGATACAGACCTGCGGCGGCACGTCTATGACCATTTCCTTCATGCTGTGCCGGTAGGCGACCTTGTCCACGAAAGGGATAAGGATATGGAAGCCGGCTTCGAGCGTGGCGTAGTATTTGCCCAGCCGCTCCACTATATACACCGTCTTCTGGGGAACAACCCAGGCCGTATTGGACAGCGCTATGATGATGAAAACTATTATCGCTAATATTACGAACGTGGCGTTCATTATTGCTCCTTTGTCCGGCTCAGGCTTTTACTTTGAAAGTGAGATCGTGGCGCTGTAAAATGGTGACTTTTGTCCCTTTTTTTATTTCCGTGTCCGCATCCGCGTTCCAGGCGGTGCCGTGGAACTCAACCTTGCCGCGCGGGGAATCAGGGATTATATCCTCCGTTACGACAGCGGTCTCTCCGACATGACTTTCCATGGCCGCCCCGGTCGGGTTCGGGTTGGAGACCCGGCCGGTGAAATAACCCTGCGCGTAGCGCCGGAAAGAAACCAGCAGCACTATGGAGAGGATGCCGAAGAGGATCAACTGGGTGTTGATGCCCAGGGGAAGAAAGATCACCAGCAGGCCGGTGAGCACGGCGCCCAGGCCGAAGAAGCACAGTATGAAGCCGGGCAGGAAAAGCTCCATGCCCATGATCACGATGCCGAGGATTATCCAGATATACTGCAACGGTATATTTTCAAGCATGAGTAGATACTATGAAATACCGCCGTCCTTATCAAGCGGCGGCGGTATCAGCGGCGGCGGGCGGTTCCTTATGCCGCTATCTGTTCAAGGATCTCCGTTCTGCGCTCCTGGGTTCCCGTCAGCACC
>DAOPZW010000297.1:0-2105 GCA_035353595.1 Elusimicrobiales bacterium
CGCGGTGGTCCTTCTTGTGCCCGAAGCCGAGGCAGACGGCCTGGTAGCCGTCCTTCTCTTTGGTGCGGGTATAGGCCACGCGGCAGGGGCCGGCCTTCACCACGGTAACGCCGTACAGCGCGCCGTCCGGGCCGAAGACCTGCGTCATGCCCATTTTCTGGCCGACGAGAAATTTATGGTTCTTAGGCATTTCCTGCGCCGAGGGTTTGGCTTCGCCGGCTGCAGGGGCTGTGTTTTCTTCTGTCATACGATCCGCTCCTTAACTGGTTCTTGACCGCCGCTTCGCTGCGCTCCGTCGGGAAACGCCCGTCGTCAACGACGGGCTCTCCGCGCGGCGTAAAAAAATAACGAACAAGCCGCTCCGGAACATTTTCTGTTCCGGTTTAAAAAACTATATTTTTCGTTTCTATGATCAACCCGCAGTCGAAGGGATATCAAGGCCGCTTCGTCTATAGGGCCGCCGTCCGTATTCCGAAGAACGCGACAGCGTAATAATAAAAACTTCTTTTCAAAGAAACCGCGGCGTTGCCGCAGTTAACTACGCATTAATTATAACAAAACGTCCGGACCATGTAAAGCGGTATTTTTATTTATTCCGCAACGGCTTGCGCGAAGGCCAGAACATGGCCGTCCGGATCCAGGCTGTAGGCGGCTTTGTGGCCCCAATCGCGCGCGGCCAGCGGGCTCAGTTCACGGGCCCCGGCCGCCAGCGCCCGCGCGTGAAAGACCGCAGGGTCCTGCACCGTAAGATAAACCTCGGCCCGCGGGATGCCGGCGGCCTTTTCCGGGTCGGGCATGCCGGGCAGCAGTTTTTTTATGCCCTTTTCCGGCATCAGGCCCAGGATACAGGAGGCGGAAAGCTCAAATTCGGTCATCCCGGGCACATCCAGCCTGGGGGCCAGCGCCAGCACCCTGGAATAAAAATCCCTGCTGCGCGCCTGGTCTTTCACATAGAGAATAATATTAATTATTATATCCATATCTATATTATACGAATATTTCTCACTAAATCCCAGCCAGTATCTTTAAAATCGGAAGTACCGCTGTTTCTGCGGCCGGCAGACGTCGGACCGGGAAAAATACTAAAATAGCGGAATGTCAGCCGCGGGGAGGCAGAAATGAACAAATATTTTATTATCGCCGTAATCCTATTAATAGGGGCAGGGCCGGCGGCGGCCGCCGAACTGCCAAAGATACTTATCCTGGCCACGGGCGGCACCATAGCCGGCACCGGCGCAACGGCCACGCAGACCACCGGCTACAAGGCCGCCGTGCTGCCCGTGGAAAACCTGATCGCTTCGGTGCCGCAGGTGCGCGAACTGGCGGCCGTAGCCGGCGAACAGCTCTCCCAGGTGGACAGCAAGAACATGACGCCCGCCATCTGGCTGAAGCTGGCCGCCAGGATAAACCGCGCTTTTTCCTCCGGCGAAGCCGACGGGATAGTTATCACCCACGGCACCGACACCATGGAGGAAACGGCTTACTTCCTCAACCTGACCGTAAAGAGCGCCAACCCGGTGGTGCTTACCGGCGCCATGCGCCCCTCCACCGCGCTGAGCGCCGACGGGGCCATGAACATTTACAACGCGGTAGCCGTGGCCGCGTCCCCGGCCTCGGCGGGCCGCGGCGTGCTGGTCTGCCTCAACGACCAGGTGAACGGGGCCAGGGACGTCACAAAAGCCAACACTTCCACCCCCGACGCTTTCCGCGCCGGCGAAACGGGGCTCCTGGGCTATGTGCAGGGCGGGAAACCGCTGTTCTACAAAGCCTCCGGCCGGCGCCACACCGCGCAGAGCGAATTCGACGTGGCCGCGGCCACCGCGCTGCCGCGGGTGGAGATCCTGTACGGTTACGCCGGCGCCGACCCCGCCGCGGCGCGCAGCCTGGCGGCCTCCGGCGTCGACGGGCTGATCTACGCCGGGGTCGGCAACGGCAGCGTTTACGAGGGCGTGCTGCCGGCGCTGACCGCTCCCGGCGCGCCCATTGTGGTACGGTCCGCGCGCGCCGGCAACGGCGCGGTAACCCGCAACGGGGAAGAGGACGACGACAAGTACGGCTTCGTGGCCGGCGACAACCTTTCGCCGCAGAAGGCCAGGATACTCCTG
>DAOPZW010000298.1:0-2103 GCA_035353595.1 Elusimicrobiales bacterium
CGCCCAGGTACAGGCGGGCTTTCTCGCCGGCGGGGGAAAAAAGGGTGGCGTGGTAGAACGCGGCCGCGTGCGTGAGCATCTTCTTCAGCTCGAGGCGTTCCTTGTCTTCCTCGGTCAGCACGTGGGAGCGCTCGTCGCCGTACTCCACGCCCGCCTTCAGCGCCAGTTTCCTGGCGGCCTCGGGGAAAGTGAGGCCTTCAATCTTCATCACGAAAGTGAATATGTCCCCGCCCTCGTTGCAGCCGAAGCAGTAGAAGATCTGCTTGTCGGGGCTGACGGTGAAAGAGGGCGTCTTCTCGTTGTGGAAAGGGCAGGGGGCTTTGTGGTTGCGGCCGGCCTTCCTGAGGGCGGGCACGTACTCCCTGACGACCTCGACGATGTCGAGCTTTTCCCTGATAAGTTCTATGACGGGAGATGAACTCATTGTTGAACCGGGACCGGGCTAAAACAGGCAAAAAGCCGCCCGCCTTGGGCGGACGGCTTTTTGTACAGCAGCCGTTTAGTAGCTTCTTCTGCCTTTGCGTACTTTGCGGCGGGCTTCCTGGGACTTTATCTTGCGCTTCATCGCGGGCGTTACGTAATGCTCGCGGCGCTTGATCTCCTTAAGGATGCCGTTGCGCTCACAGTCGTGCTTAAAGCGCCTGAGGGCTTCTTCGATAGATTCTTCGTCTCTTACTTTGACAAATACCACGCTAATCACCACCTTCTGTTATTAAGATAAAAATCCGTTCCGGTTCTTCAGCCCGGGGGCCACATCATCTTCCTGCCGGCCAGCAGGTGGTAATGCAGATGGTCCACCGACTGTCCCGCCGCCCGGCCGTTGTTCATAACCAGCCGGAAAGCCCCTTCCACCTTCAGCTCGGCGGCGAGCTTAACGGCGGCGAGCTGTATTTTTCCCAGCAGTTCCCCGTCTGTCGCGGCCGCGGCCGAAAGGCGGTCTATATGGCGGCGGGGTATGATCAAAACGTGCGTCGGGGCCTGGGGATTAAGATCGTGGAAAGCCAATACTTCGGCATCCTCGTAAATGATCTTTGACTGGATCTCCCCGGACGCGATCTTGCAGAAAAGGCAGTTCGCCATTGGTCTTATTATATTATTTTATATAGGCCCAGGGCAATGGGACGCGCCGGCAGGCGGCTGCGTCAGAATTCGGAGAGGGGGAGGATCCGCTCTTTGTATTTTCCGGGGGTGCTGGCGAGGGGATTGGAGGAATTCCCGCTTTTTTTTACGCGCAGCGGCGGCACCCCGGCTTTGCGCGCCTGTATGATGCCGGCGTCCGACGGCCCGGCGTACAGCGCGAAACGGTTCTTTTCAAGGATCTCGTATTTCTCGTTGTCGGTCCTGGTGAAGTAAAAATCGTCGGCCAGCCTGCTCCAGTCCGCTTCAAGGCTGTCCGCCCCTTCCTGCCCGCGGTCGCAGAAAATGGCTATCCTGAAACCCAGGACCTTCAGGGTCCAGGCGGACAGCCAGACCACCGGCTTCAGGCGCTCGCTGGCGTAGGCCCGGTTTACCGCGTTCCAATAGTCGGGGCTCCCGGCTTCGGCGGACGTTTTCCCGGCGGCCTGGAAAGCCGGAGTGGAATACACCAGCCCGTCGTCGTACTCGAAACCGGCGCGGAAGCCTATCAGGGAATTGACGCTGAAAAGGAATCCCCAGGCCCCTGCGAGCATGCAGAAAGCCCTGATCCTGCCCAGCCACTTGCGAAACCACGCCGCAATGGCTCCCGGAACGGAGGGGTTGGCGGGGGGGGCTTCCTGGGACATCTGTAGCGCGGGCCTTTAGTCCTTGTGGACGATCCTGCCGCCCTCCGGTTTTTCAAATTTTTTCCTGCTGGATAAGCACCAGCCTACGATTTCCCTGAGATACCTTTTGGAATTGGCGAACTCCATGGCGTTGGAAAGCACGGAGTTTTCCTTGCCGCTCACCAGCGAATCCGGTACGGCGATATGGTAGACCTTGGCCGGCGTCAGCGGGCCGGCCGCGGCTTCGACCCGCTCCAGCGTTCCGCCTTTAATGAAAAGCCGCAGGCCGGAAACGCTGAACGAGCCCGGCTGCATGCCCGACAGCACGTTCTCAAGGTCGTCGCCCCGGATCTTGACGAAG
>DAOPZW010000299.1:0-2101 GCA_035353595.1 Elusimicrobiales bacterium
CAATTCGCTTTCATGGGCCTCATGGCCGAAGTGCTGATCCGCACCTACCACAGGGCCAACCGCAAACCGCCTTACTACGTGGCGGAAACGGCGGTTCCCGGCAGCAAAGAGATCTGACACGCGCGGAAGCCGCGGAGGCTATCCGGGGAAAGTTTAAGGCCGTCCTTCCACTCCGACGTATTTTTTTACCAGGTCCAGCAATTTAGCCATAGAAACCGGCTTGCTCAGACACTCGCTGCAGCCGGCGTCAAGGCAGCGCTTTTCGGCGGCGCCGCCGTAATGCGCGGTCAGCGCCACGATGGGCACCGCCGCGCCGCCCGGGGATTTCCGCATCAGTTCCACCGCGGCATAGCCGTCCAGCTCCGGCATTTCCATGTCGGTCACCACCAGCGAAAAGAGGAAGCGGCTGAACTTTTCCAGCGCTTCCCTGCCGTTGCGCGCGAAGACGGGCCTCAGGTCCGGGCGCTTGCGCAGGCAAACCTCCAGCATGACGAGGTTATCCGGGGAATCATCCACGACCAGCACTTTGCGACGGCGGTCGGCCCATTTCTCTACGGCGGACAAAAGTTTCTGTTTATTCACGGGCTTGGTCAGATGGGCGTCCATGCCGGCGGCCAGGGACTTCTCAAGGTCGCCGCCCATCGCGTTGGCCGTAAGCGCCACGATGGGAGTGCGTTCTTTTTTCTCCTCCGCCTCCCGCCGCCGGATCTCCCTGGTCGCCGCATAACCGTCCAGCTCCGGCATCTGTATGTCCATAAAAACCAGGTCGTAATAGGCGCGGCTCACCGCCGCCACCGCGGCGCGCCCGTCGGCTGCCACGGTCACGGCATAGCCGGCGCTCTCCAGCATTTTTGCGGCCAGCAGCTGGTTGTCGCGGTTATCCTCGACCAGAAGTATGCGGACGTGTTCATTGCCGGCCCGGGCGGGAGCGGGCGCCGCCGCGGCCCGGGCGGGAGCGGGCGCCGCCGCGGCCCGGGCGGAGTCCCGGCCGGCCCGGCCCAGCACCTTGCGCACGGCCTCAAGCATGGCCGCCTTCCTGACGGGTTTTGTCACCACCGCGCCTATACCCGCCTCAGCCCTGGCGGAGTCGGGCACGGCGCCGGCGGCCGCCAGCAGGATTATCGCGGCGCCGCGCAGCGCGGGGTCGGCGCGCATGGCCTGGATCACGGACCGGCCGTCCATACCGGGCATCTGGCCGTCCACTATCACCAGGCCGAACCCGCCCTTACTGCCGCGCAGCAAAGAGAGCGCCTCGGCGCCGCCCGCGGCCCCGCGTGCGGCAAAGCCCCAGGACGACAGCATATCCATAAGCGCCAGGCGGGTTACGTGGGTATCCTCCGCGACGAGCACCGGCACGAGCTCAGCGTCTGCCACCGGCCCGGGGCCGGCTGCCGCCGGGGGGAGAGCAGGCGACAGCGGCAGCGTGAAACAGAAAGTAACGCCTTTATGCTCGGAACTTTCAAGCCAGATGCGCCCGCCCATCAGGCCTATCAGCGTTTTTGAAATACTGAGCCCCAGCCCCGTGCCGCCGAATTTGCGGCTGACGGAACTGTCCGCCTGTGTGAATTTATTAAAGATCTCTTCCTGCTTCTCCCTTGGTATCCCGATGCCGGTATCGGCCACCGAGAACCTGAGCCGGGGCGCGCCGTCCGGAGACTGCGCGCGTTCGACGCTGACCAAGACATGGCCCTCGGCGGTGAACTTCACGGCATTGCCCACCAGGTTCACCAGCACCTGCCTGACGCGGTTGGGATCTCCCCGTACGGCGCCGGGCACGTCCGCGCCCAGGCGCGAGACCAGCTCGACGCCTTTTGCCGCCGCCTCCACTCCGAACAGTTCCACGACGTCTTCCACCATGCCGCCCAGGTCGTAGCTGATGTCCTCCAGTTCCAGCAGGCCGGCCTCCATCTTGGAAAAGTCCAATATGCCGTTCACAAGAAAAAGCAGGGCGTTGGCTGAATTCTGCACGGTTTTCAGGTAACCGCGCTGCTCTCCGGTCAGGGCGGTATCCAGCACCAGTTCGGTCATCCCCACGATCGCGTTCATAGGAGTGCGGATCTCGTGGCTCATGTTGGCCAGGAACTCGCCCTTGGCCCCGGCG
>DAOPZW010000300.1:0-2014 GCA_035353595.1 Elusimicrobiales bacterium
CGCCTGCTACGCCTTCTCGCGCGCGGTGGACGATATCGCCGACGACCCCGGGCTCCCGCCAGCGGGCCAGCCCCGCGGCCTTCTCCGCCGGCGGGAGGCTGTCGCGCGCATCTTTTCCGGCGCGGCGGCGCCGGACGACCCGCTCGGGCGTGAACTGGCCTGGGCTGCGCTTAATTTTCCCCTGAAACAGGAGCATTTCCTCCCGGTCCTGGACGGGATGGCGCAGGACCTTGAACAGAAGACCTACGCCACTTTCTCCGAGCTGGAGCGGTATATGCACCGGGTCGCCGCCCCGGCGGGAATGGCCTGCCTGGCCGTCTGCGGCTATGACGCCCCCGGCGCGGCGCTGCTGGCCGAAAAGCTCGGGAGCGCGGTGCAGCTTACCAATATCCTGCGCGACGCCGGAGAAGACTACGCGGCAGGCCGGGTCTATCTGCCCGCTCAGGACCTGGCCCGATTCGGCTGCCGGGAGCGGGACCTGGGAGGTTCCAATTACACCCCCAATTTTATAGAATTGATGCGGTTCGAAGCCGGCAGGGCGGAGGAATTATACTCGGCGGCGCTGGACCTGGCGGAGCCGGAACTCAAGAGCAGGCTTGCCGCGGCGCTGGCGATGCGCGGCCTCTACCGGGAACTGCTGGCCAAGCTCCGCCGCCGGGGCTTCCGGGTAAAAGGGGAAAAGATCCGCCTCAGCGCCGCAGAGAAATTCAAAGCGCTATTTAGCGCGTGGCAGGACTACAGGAGGCTTTAACCATGCTCAAATCCGACACCTGGATCCGCGGGATGTGCCGCAAACAGAGGATGATCTCCCCCTTCGTGGAAGGGCTTGTGGCCAAAGGGAAAGTTTCCTACGGCCTGTCCTCCTACGGCTACGACATCCGCGTGGCCGACGAGTACAAAGTGTTCACCGACGTGCATAACTGCGTGGTCGACCCCAAGGAGTTCAAGGACAAATCCTTCGTGGACATCAAGGCGCCTTTCTGCATCGTCCCGGCCCACTCGTTCGCGCTGGCGCGCTCGGTGGAATATTTCCGCATCCCGCGCGGCGTCATCGGCCTGTGTATCGGCAAAAGCACTTACGCCCGCTGCGGCATAGTGGTCAACATCACCCCGCTGGAGCCGGAATGGGAAGGGCACCTCACGCTGGAGATCTCCAACACCACCCCCCTGCCGGCCAAGATCTATTCCAACGAAGGCATAGCCCAGCTGGTCTTCCTGGGAGCGGACCGGGAATGCGAAACCTCTTATAAGGATAGGAAGGGCAAATACCAGGCCCAGCGCGGAGTGACGCTGCCCCGCATTTTAAAGCCATAACGGCGCCCCGCTGTTGAAAAAGGACTGATGGGAATTTTTTCCGGCGCAAACCACGCGATCACAGCCGCAACGCTGCTGCTGGCTTTGTCCGCGGCGGCCGCCGACGGCAACGAACTCGCCCGGGCGCGGGAAGCAGCGGCGCTGGGCTCGGAAGACAGGGCGCTGGACATCGCAATGCAGGGGCTGAAACGTACCCCCGCGGACAGGGAGCTTTTTCTCTACGCCGTGGAACTCCTGCCTGAAAAGCCGTCCGCCCGCGCCGCCGCGCTGGCCGCGCTGGCGCGGGCCGGGGCGGAAAAAGAAAAAGACGATTACGCCTGGTACCTGGGACTGTGCAAGACCACGCGCGTGGCGGGCCGCGCCGCGCAGGCCGTAGCCAACTGCCGCAAGGCCATGGAACTGGAGCCGGTCGCGTACCCTCCGTACAGGGAGCTGGGGCTTACCTACGCCGCCTCCGGCGATCTCGCCAGGGCGGCGGAAACGCTCGGGCAAGGTGTGGAAATTTCCTCCTCCAGTTTCCAGGCCCATTACCAGCTGGCCAGGACGCTGGAGAGCGCCGGCAACGCCGCCGGCGCGCGCAGGTCCTACAATACGGCGCGGCGCCTGGCCGGCGCGGCCCGCGATATGGACGCCAAGTATTACCGCGCGCTGATAGCCGCCGGCGTGCTGATAGTGAACCTGATGGAAATGGCCGGCGTGC
>DAOPZW010000301.1:0-1992 GCA_035353595.1 Elusimicrobiales bacterium
CGCCGCTGGCATTGTCGAAATGCGCGCTCATGCCGCGGGAGTTCGCCACGTTGAAAAAAGGTCCTTTCAGGGCGGAGAAAACCTTGCCGGCCGTGCCGGAGCAGAAATCTCCCAGCTGGTCTGTAACAACGGGAGGGATAGTGTTGTTGCGCACCCAGAAATACTGATCGCTGAGCGCCAGGGGCTTCGGCTTGGTCCAGGCGTTTATCGTAACGCCGTCGCTGTTCTGGCTGGGGAACGGGGAGATCTCGTAAACCGTTCCGGAGGAAGAGCCCATCGTGAGGTAAGGATCGCCGCCGCAGTAGCGCCGCGTATCGTCGTATTTCAGCAGGACGCCGCCCGCCTTGGCGTCGATATAATACACCCAGAGCCCGCCCGGTGTGCGGCCGCGTATTTTCCAGGCCAGCTTGAGCGCGCCGGCTTCCTCGTCCGGGAAGATCACCAGTTCTGTTTCTCTGATATTCAGCTGCGCTCCCAGGTCGGAGGCGGCCGTAAGCACGGCCTGTTCCGCCGTGACGGCCGGCACGATATCAAGATCTATCCCGGGTTCGAACCTGGCCTGGTAACCGGCAACTTCCCCGGAGCCGGTGATATGCGCCCGGGCGTACGAGAATTCCACCGGGAGGTCCCGGTAATACTGCTGGTACTGCAGGTGAGTGACTCCCAGGTTCTCCTTTTTCAGCTCGAGCCGCAGCGCCGTCGGGTCGATCTTCAGCAGTTCGCTGTTCTCGCTGAAAAATGCTGCGGCGGCCTGCTCGGGCCCGCCGGTATAGCGTTTTGTTCGTCCGCCTGTGATGGCCTCGGGCAGCGCCGTGCGCGGGTTGTAGCGGACTTCCCAGTTCTTTCCCTGTTTGGCGGCGAATCTGGCGAAAGCGGTCCGGGCCGAGGCGGACGGGGTTTTGCGCACCGGCCGCATGGAATAGGCCAACGGGGAGAATTTTCCCTGGCCTTTCCTGGCGGCGGCCGTCAGCGGAACCGTCCCGTCCAACAGCAGGAGCGCGGCCGCTGCGCAGCATAATTTCCTGTTAATGACTTTCATTTCCTTGAAAACCTCTTTATTATCTGCAGGGCCGCCGTAAGTTTTACCCGCACGCTCTCGTCTTCGATGGCCCGGGTCAGCAGCGGCTGAGCCTGCTCCGGTGAAAAATTCTCCAGCAGTTCCAGCGCCTCTATGCGCACTTCGGGGCTGATCGCCTCGTAGCCTCTGTCCGGCACTGAAGCGTCGCCTTTTGCGCCGGCCAGGATAAGGCCCTTTTGGATCGCCAGTTTTAGCCGGATGTCGGTAGTATCCGCGGCCATCGCGGCGAGTTTTACCTTTACGGTTTCCTCTTTTATGCCGGCCAGGGCGCAGACGGCCTTGAATTTTATGGCGGGGTTCGCGTCTTCCGCAAGCTTAAGCAGCTGGTCCGCGGCAGTTTTTTTCCCGGGCTCGCATTTGATGGCGTCCAGCGAGGCCATGCGCACGCGTACCGATTTTTCCTTGTCAAGCAGCGCCAGCAGGCCGGAGGCGGCGCCCCCGGTGCAGATCCTGGCCAGGGACGAGGCGGCTTCATAGCGCAAAGCTTCGTCTTCCGAAGCGAGGGCGGCGGCGAACTGTTCAAACTCTTCCGTACGGCCCAGCCGGGCGAGTTCTCTGGCCGCGGTATCGCGGATGGGGCCGAAGTCGTCGTTCTTCATCTTTCGCAGCAGTTCCGCGGCTTTTTCCCCCCTCATGGCGGAAAGTGCTTCCAGGGCTTTCTCCCTGATCTTGTTCTGCGAGATCAATTTAAGTTCGGCCAGCGCGGGGTTATCGGCCTTGCCGCCGGCCGGGACAGCGTTTATTATCGCATAAATGGTCTTCAGCCCGGAGGGATCGCCCAGCTCCCACAGCGCGCGCAAGCCAAGGCAAACTTGAACGACATCGTGCCCTGGACGTCGCACTTGCACCCGCAATGGCGAGTTCGCCCAACGCTCGCGCAGCGTACGCAGCAAGGACAGAACCTCGACCGGCGT
>DAOPZW010000302.1:0-1935 GCA_035353595.1 Elusimicrobiales bacterium
ACACCGGCAGAGGTCTTTAACAGTTTTGTTGCACTAGCGCCTTGAATGTGCCCGCGGACCGCGCCCCTTGCGCTTGCCGCCGGAATAAATGATATACTGGATTTTTCCAAAAATAGCGCGAAAAGAGAGGCTGAGATGACGGACTTCGACCTGACTCCGCTGCTTGACAGGCTGATGGGCGACGCCGGTATGGCTGCCGAGGTCCTGGCCGCTTTTGCCGCGGACCTGCCCGGGCAGGTAGCCGCGCTGGAAGAAAATTTCAAAAAGGGCGACGCGGAGGCCGTGCGCCGGTCCGGGCACAGGATCAGCGGTTCGGCCGCTAATGTCGGGGCTGATTCACTGCGGGACATTGCGGGCGAAATAGAGGACGCCTGCTCCGCTGGCGGGTTCTCCTCCGTGGCGGCGCTGCTGCCGCGCCTGGCGGCGGAGGCCGAACAGACGCTGCGGCGGATCGGCGCCCATAACATAGCGGCTTCCGGGGCGCGGGCCCGGGCAGCCGGAGAAAAAATGAGAGTGCTGGCCGTGGAAGACGACCCGGCTTCCCGGCGTATCCTCGGCGGCGTGCTGTCCAAGCGCGGTTATGAAACGCTTACGGCCGACACCGCTGCCGCGGCGCTGGCGGCCATGCAGGCCGCGGGCGGCCCTGACCTGGTAATCCTCGACCGGATGCTCCCCGACGGCGACGGGCTCGACGTTTGCCGGAAATACCGCGCCCTGCCTGGGGCCGGCATGAAATATATTATCCTCCTTACCGGCAAAGGCGCCAAGCAGGATGTGGTCGACGGGCTGGCCGCCGGCGCCAACGATTATATAGTAAAACCTTTCGACAGCGAAGAGCTGTTGGCGCGCGTGCAGGTGGGGGCGCGGTTCATAGAACTGCACAAGGCGCTGGAGGCGAAGATCGCCGAACTCAGCGCGGCGCTCCTGCACGTTAAGCGGCTGCAGGGCCTGCTCCCCATCTGCATGCATTGCCATAAGATACGCACCGACAAAGCGAGCTGGGAGCGCATAGAAAGTTATATTTCCGCCCATGCCGAAGTCCGGTTCAGCCACGGCATCTGCCCGGATTGCGAGAAAAAATATTACCCGGAGTGAGCGGCCGCCGTACGACAGACCATGAACGATAAGCAGGAAATCGCTAAATCCCCGGAGAGCCGGCGGCTGGCAGGCCTGGCCGCGGCCTTCGACGCCGCCGCTTTCAGTACAGGCGCTTCCTCCTGGCCCGTAACGCGGCGTCTCCTCCCCCCCCTGGCGGCCATGGTGCTGCTGCTGTTGGCAGGCGCCGGCGGGCTCCTGTACCGTCAGCACCGGCAGCAGTTGGAGAAGGATATCGCCGCGGATATGTCGGATACTTCGGGCGACCTGCGCGTGGCGCTGGAGCAGCAGGCCGCCGGCCTGACTATGGCCATTCAACCCATTGCCGCCAGCCCGGCCGTTAAAAAGGCCCTGCGCGCGAACGACGCCGCGGCCCTGCTGGCGGTCTGGCGGCCGGTTTTTGAGAAGATGCGCCGGGAAAACCAGCTCACCCATTTTTACTTCGTTAATTCGAATAATGTCTGCCTGCTGCGCCTGCACGATCCGGCGCGGCGCGGGGACAGACTCGGTCATTTCACGTTCCTCGAATCCGGGCGCACCGGCCGGGCCGCCTCCGGCATAGAGTTGGGACCGCTGGGAACTTTCACCCTGCGGGTGGTACAGCCGGTCTTCGACGGCGGAAAGATCATAGGTTATGTCGAGCTGGGCGAAGAAATAGAAAAAGCGCTGCATACGCTGCATACCCGCTCGAACAATCATCTGGCGGTGGTCATCCGCAAGGACCTGCTGAAGCGGGAGGCCTGGGAAGAGGGGATGCGCCTGCTCGGCCGGCGGGCGGACTGGGACCACCTGCCGGGCAGCGTGATCGTTTACGCGTCGCAGGGTAGCCTGCCCGGCGCT
>DAOPZW010000303.1:0-1902 GCA_035353595.1 Elusimicrobiales bacterium
GGCTCCATAACGCAGCCCGAGTACGTTCGTAAAAAGGCCCAATTGGTCAACGACAAAAAGGAAATTGAAAACAAACTCGCAGCTTTTGCGCGGGAGGGGAGGATAATGTTCGAACCGGTGAAAAGGTTCTACGAGCTCTGTGCCGTCGTCGGAGAGTCGGCGGTCGCTGGCAGTTCGTCTGATAATCTGCAAATAATGAGAAAAATCGGTTCGAACTTCCTTTTAGGCGGGCAGAAAATAAAATTAAAATTTAATTTTCCGTCGGAGAAAGTTCGGGAGTTGCGGCAGGCAGCCGACTTCGGGGAACCGGGTTTTAAGACTTCAGAAATTTGGCGCCCTCTACGGGATTCGAACCCGTGATCTCTGCCTTGAAAGGGCAGCGTCCTAACCGCTAGACGAAGAGGGCTGAACTGAATTGCCGCATTTAAAAAGCCGGCTAAAAACCGGCTTTTATTTTAGTAGAATCATAGTTTATGAATTCTAGTGCGGCGTGTCAAACCTGTATTCAGGGCGGCACACGCGGGAGGCTGTAAAATGACGGAGAATATCCCGGAACAAACAAATGCGCCAGTATCTCCCGCGCCAGCGTCTCCCGCGCCGGTGCCCGTTCCCGCGCCGCCCGCCGTGAAACCGGAGCCGGTTTCTCAGGAAGCCGAACTGCGCGCCGAGCTGGAGCGCGTGCGTTCCCGCGGCCAGCAGTTCAAAGCCGTAGCGCTGGTGCTTGCCGTCCTGTTCGCCATAATCATAGCGGTAGCCTATATGGGCTATCGCCGGGTGATGAGCGCGCGGGCAATGCTGGCGGGCGTGTCGCAGGGTTTCCAGCAGCTGGGGCCCCGGGGCGGCTCCGGCGACTCAAATTCCGCCCCGGCCCCCATGCAGGTTTCTTTCCACGGCAGTTCGGAGGCCGATAACCCTTCGGGCCTGGGCCTGGTTTCAATGCCCGGCGGCGGCGCCGCCGAGGAACCTTCGGAGCTCCAGGAGACCGCGGAGGCGGGCGCCCCCAAGCCGGACGCGCTGAAGGCTATGCTCAAATACGCGGAGCGCCCGCTGGTGAAGGAGTTCCTCGCCGATCTTAAAAAAGAGCCGGATTACGCCAAGGCCAAGGCGGAGCAGAAGACCGATAACCCGATGGCCCTGGTAGCGAGCATGAAGAAATCCATGGGCATGCGCAAGCTGCTGGTGAAGTATTCCAAGCGGCCCGAATTTATGCCGCTTATGCTTGAGTTTATGAAAGACCCGGCCATGCTTCCGCTGCTGGGCCAGATGCCCGGCGGCGCCGGCGTAATGCCGCCCTCCCCTGGCAGGCCCGCGGCCGCACAGCGGTCCGTCCCGGCCGCCGCCGAACCCGAACAGGAGGAGGAAGAGGCGGGGGGAGAGGGTGACGATATAAAATTCGACGCTACCGCTATCAGCGGTTCCGGCGGACCGTCCTATCGCTCCACGGGCAAAGCCCCCCCACCGGTTGACAGCAGGCCGTAGCGCGTTGTATACTATAATCTATATGGTTATCAGAACGCTCCTGCGTTACCTGAAGAATGTGACCAAGCCGGTAAGCGTGTTCATCATACCGCACAACGGCATGTCGTCGCTGCGTTTTAACCTCCCCATATTGTTTTTGCTGGCTTTAGGCGCTTCCTGGACGGGCATTACCATCTGGGCCGGCTACGTTGCGGGCCAGCATTTCGATTATTACGTTACCAAGGCCGACAACCAGGTGCTGCGCGCCAAGATGGCCAGCATTTCCACGCGGGTGGAAGAGGGCATGGCCTACCTGGAAATGACCAACATCGACCGGGCGATGCACTACGCCGGCAAGGCGTTGCAGGCTCGTGATGCGCCCGAGGTCCGATTCGTGGCCGGACACGCCCTCTACGCCGCCGGTGATTTTGCCGGTGCCCTCAG
>DAOPZW010000304.1:0-1788 GCA_035353595.1 Elusimicrobiales bacterium
GTCCGCTATGCCGTTAAATGAATTCTTCCGCAGAGCCGCGTCTTTTTCCACATGTCCTCCCCGCCACTTTGCCATCCTCAGCGCATGTCGCCGTCGGCTATGTCGGGATCCGTTATGGCCGTGAACACAGCTTTGGCGCGGGCGTCAGCCGGCATCAGGATCTTTTTCGAGTAATCCACATTAAAAGTGAATTTTATTTCGCCCTCGTCCAAAGGCACCACGGCCACGGCGGTATACAGGCCGCGCCCTTTTTCCGTAACTTCCCAGCTGGCGGCGCTGTAGCTGCCGCCGGCGCCGGCGATCACGACCCGCATTTTTCCCCGAGTTTCGGCCCTTCGGGCAGCAGCTGATACTTGCGAATGAGGAATATCCCCGGGCAGATACCCTGCACAATTATTGTCTTGAGCATACCTTCCCCTCCGAACCGTTAACGCATATTTTAGCAAAAGAGTTCCCGGCTGCCGCCAGGCGCCCCGTAAAAAGCAAAACCGCCGGGCTGCCCCGGCGGTTTCGTATTAAGGTTGGCGCGCCGCTATTGCACGTTCAGCCTCTTGTTCTTGATATAACCCTCGGTCCAATTCCCCTCGCCCGTTTCCGACCGCTTGACCTTGTACCAGTTGCCGTCCTTGCCGGTTATTATGACTTTTTCGCCCAGCTTGAGCGTAGCCAGTTTTTTGGAGAAGAGCCAGGCGGCCTTGGCCCGGACCTTGGACTTGTCTTTTGTAACAATGCCTACCTTGTTGGAATTAGTTCTCGAATACATCTGGCGGAAATCGCCGATCTGCCTGCCTTTTTCCGAGAACGTCACGTAGAGGGCGTCCGCGCCCGGCGCTACGATATCGCTGAGCCGGCCGACCTTGAGGTTAAGCGCGCTTTTAGCCCGGCCGCTCACCCCGTCCGCGCGCAGGTCGGCCACGAAGAGTATCTCCCCGCGCTCGCTCTTAACCGACATCGAGATGGAGTCCGAATTCTGGAAACCGAAGTTCCGCAGCTCGGCCCTCATCATGATATTCTCGCCCGCCTCGAAACTGCCGTTGGTATTCTCGTCATAGAACGAGATGTCGAAGACCTTCAGCACCGCGTTCTCGCTGTAATACCTGTCCGCCGCCGCTATACCGGCCTGCTTGCCGGCGCTGAAGGCGCCCGGGTATACCTCGGCCGCCGTCCGCTCATAGCCGGCCTTATAACCGCGCTTCGTCTGTTCGGCGCAGCCGGCCGCGAAACCTTCCCTGTTGCCGGCAACCTGCCCGTTATTCAAGCCCTGGGCGCGCTGATCGGCGTATTCCCTGTTGCTGTATTCCTGATAGTAATCATTGTACGCCGAATTATACGCCGCCTGATAAGCTTCCCGGTAGCCCTTCTCTTTGCCTTCGGCGAAACCGTTGCGATAGCTGATCGAGTACTGTCCGTCGTAAGCCC
Source organism: Elusimicrobiales bacterium (assembly GCA_035353595.1). Lineage (GTDB taxonomy): Bacteria > Elusimicrobiota > Elusimicrobia > Elusimicrobiales > UBA9959 > UBA9959. The sequence goes on from DAOPZW010000304.1 coordinate 1,420, forward strand.
GCCTGTAGGCATTGGAGTATCTTTCGTTATATCCGTCGCGCTTGGCGTCGTCATAAGCCCGGCGGTAGCTGCGCTGATAGCCTTCCTTGTAACCCTCTTCATAGGCGCGCTTCTCTTCCGGGGTGGTATACCCGCTGCGGGCCAGTTCTATGGGCTGATCCATCTTTTCGCTCATCTTCATGACGCTTTTGGTGAAGTCGCCCGCCAGGGATTTCGCGCCGGAGAAAGAATTCTCGAGCTCCAGCTCACGCTGGCTGAACCCGGCCTGGTAGCCGGCCTTCTCGCCGTTCTGCACCTCGATAACCGCCGCGGCGGCCTGCCCCTGCGCATAGCCGGAATTGTAGGAAGCCGCATCCTGCAGCCCCGCCT
>DAOPZW010000305.1:0-1673 GCA_035353595.1 Elusimicrobiales bacterium
CTCCGCCCTGCTTAGTATAGAACGCTATCTCGTCGAGCATCGCCGCCCTGGCCGACCGGCCCGCGGCCAGCAGGTCGTCCACCACCCAGGCCCCGCCTTCCTTCACCAGCAGGTAGCGGAGCTTCTTATCGTAATAGGCGGGCTGTTTTTTCTCGCCGGGATAGACGTTGAAGGCAACGTCTATCACGCCGGGCTTCGCCTCCACCGCTTTAAAACCGGAGTTCTTATAGTTCAGGCCCGGGTCATATTCCTGCGTGTCGAGGTAGATGTCACCGTCCGCGCCCCAGCCGCAGATATCGGTGCCGGCATAAGCGGCGCAGGCGGCGGAGTTATTTTTCTTCAGCTCCAGGAACGACCGGGAAAAAGGCAGGTCCATGGGCTTTGCCGGACCGGCCGGGCGCGAGAGGTAAGCCTTGTAAAAGTCCTCTATCACCGCGCGGGCGGAACCGCCACCGGCGCGGCAGCAGCCGGGGCAGCACAGCAGTACGGCGCACAGCAGCAGCGTTCTCATATCTTTTTCATCCCCCTATTCCGCGGCAGGCGGGCGGCAAGGACGCAAAGCCCGCGGCGTTTCCCGGCTAAACGCCCCCGCGCGGGGCGGCAGCGCTAATAGCCCAGCTCCTCGTTGACCAGGACTATTTCCATGTCGAGGATGGAGGGCTTCTTGTAAAGTACCAGCAGGGCGTTGCAGATGCGCTGCGGGGAGGCGCAGTCCTCGCATTTGCCGGTCTTGACGCAGGGGTTTTCCTTGTTAAGGCGGATATTGTTGGCGAGGGCGGCCACGTTGCGCATGCGCCAGAGCCCGGCGTCCAGGTCCTTCACCAGTTTATTTACTCCGGCCACCAGCACCACCTTGCGCGGGCCGCAGGCGCAGGCGGAGATACGGTTGCCATTGCCGTCGAGCAGCAGCAGCTCGCCGCGCATGGTCAGCGCCTGTGGCGAGGCGAAATAGAAGTCGGCGGCCTGGGCTTTGGCCCAGACGCCGCGGCGGGCCTCCTTGTCCATGCCGGGCGCGTGGGTAAGGACCGTGTTGCCGGCCGCGCGCAGTTTTTCCTGCAGCTCCAGGGACGCCAGCGTGACGCTGCCCCCGAAACCGGCGGTTTTCCCGGCTCCGACCATCTTTACCAGGTAGGCCGCGGCGGCGGGCGCGTCGGGGTGAACGGAAGAGGCGAAATTATTCTTCTTTAGGGCGGCGGCGGCCGCTTCGAGCATTTTAAGACCGGCTTTTTTGAGGTTCTCGTCCATAATGCGTTTATTCTAACACTTTTACCTGCGCCCGAAGCTTTAACCCGCGGGAACCATAAGGCAGAGCATCGGGAACTCCTTACGCCAGCCTTGTTTTTTCGCTGCCGGAATTTTCAAAAGGCCCCTCCGTATATTTTTCCATACCAGCAAACAGCCGCGCGGTTTTTCCCGGACCTGAAAAACCCGCCGCGCCGGGCTATTTTATTGTTTCAAGTATTCCCTTCAGGGCGGCGGCTTTCTGCGGGCGATCTTCGGCGCCGCACGGGCTATTCGGCTTTAGCGGCCCCTGTCTTTTCCTCGGTCTTTACGTCCGTCATGGCGTCCGCGGCGCGGGCGCGCACGGCGTCAAGTTCCTGCGCTGAAGGGCCGCGCGCCGCCTTGGGCCGGTGCCCGCCGCACCCGGCGGCAGAAAGGAACAAAAAGCAGAT